>SKRI01000130.1 GCA_007118565.1 Gemmatimonadota bacterium
ATCTGTTGTCCGCGCTCTTCAGAGCAACGGAGGCCGCGCTTCCGCCGCCGAAGCCGAAGAAGCGGAAGCGCCCCTGAACCCTGTCCGGAGAAGACGACGTGCAGACAATCTCCTGGGACGACTTCGAGAAGGTGGAGCTCCGTGTGGGCCGCATCGCCACCGCCGAGCGGTTTCCCGAGGCGAAGAAGGCGGCCTATGTCCTCCACGTCGACTTCGGCGCCGAGATCGGGGTGCTGAAATCCAGCGCGCAGGTCACTGACCTGTACTCGCCGGAGGAGCTGGTGGGAAGGCAGGTCTTGGCGGTGGTGAACTTTCCTCCGAAGCAGATCGGTCCCCTGATGTCCGAGTGCCTGGTCACCGGTTTCGCCAATGAGGAGGGAGATGTCGTGCTGTGCGTCCCGGAGCGGCCGGTGCCGCTGGGTGCGAAGCTCAGCTGACGGAGGGGGATCGGGTACAGCTCCGTGGAGCGCCGATCCCCGTAGCCCGGCTCGGGCCGGGACAAGATCGCCTGCAGCTCACCGGGCTGATCGCAGAGCCTCACCTTTGCGGGGTGAGGTGATGAGTGAAGCGCCCGCGCGCCGGGCGTAGCCCGAGACGCGCGGGCACCCCGTTACGCTTAGGCCGGTGCTCCGGCTGGGCGTTCCGCAGTGGTCGCGTCGATGACCGACTTCACCTCCATGATCCGGTCGGCCGGGAAGCCGCCCTGCCGGGCGTGCTCGCGGACCGCGTCCTCGCTGGGAGCCACGTGGACACAGTAGATCTTGTCGTCGGTGACAAAGCTCTCGATCCAGTGATAGCCGTTTCCGACATCTCCCCGCATCACAGTGCACGATTTCTCGGCAACCTCCCTCAGCTCATCCTCCGAAAGCTTTCCGGCACCGGGGATTCCGCGCTCGACAAGATACTTGGGCATTTTCGCCTCCAAGGTTAAGGGTGTTTCCCACCAGGCTTTTCAGGAGCGCTGCGCCCAGGACGAAGGTCGTGCGGGGGTCGCGGCCTCCATTCATGATTTGCGCAGAACGCGGCGTCGAGCGGACACGGGGGCAGGAAGCAGTCGGGGAACCGCGCAGGATTCGATGGAATGGAGGGAGCCGTTCCCGGGCTGGGACGCCGCCTCAGGGGTCGTCTAGCATCTCACGGTAGGCATTCGCCTCCTCCGAGTAGCCCCACCTCTCATAGAGATCAGCCAGGTGCCGGATCGACTGCTCGATGTGCAGGTGCCCCTCGCTCAGGAGCTCCCGCCTCAGCTCGAGCGCCTCGAGCAGGAGGGCTTCGGAGCGGGCGTACCGGCCCCATTCCCGCATCAGAACGCCGCGATCGTTGATCGTGGTGGCCACCGCGGGATGCTCCTGCCCCAGGAGCCGGAGCCGCATCTCCAGCACTTCTTCGTATATTGCGTCCGCGGCTTCGTATTCTTCCCGGTCCCGAAGCACCAGGGCGAGGCCGTTCAGGGCGTGCGCGATGTCCGGGTGCTCGTCCCCGAAGACGCGCCGCTGTATGGCCAGCGCTTCCTGGTACAGCGCTTCGGCCTGGTCGAGCTCTCCCTTACGCCGCTGCACCGCGGCGAGCAGGCCGAGACTCAGTGCGATATCCGGATGCTCCGGACCCAGAATCCGGCGCCGGATCTTGAGCGCCTCACGGTAGAGGCTGTCCGCCGCCGCCAGGTCGCCGATGCGGAACATGAGCAACCCCAGGTTGCTCGTGGTGGCCGCGACCGCGGGGTGGTCCGGGCCGAACACCGTGCGGCGGATTCCGAGCGCCCGCCGGTAGAGCGTCTCCACCTCGGAGAGATCCCCTTGCCGTTGCAGGACGTAGGCGAGGTTGTGGAGCGTTTCGGCCACGGTCGGGTGCTCGCTGCCCAGCAACTGCTCGCGCAGGTCCAGCGCTTCCCGGTACAGCGGCGCGGCGGCGGCATACTTCCCCTGGCGGCGAAGGATCTCGGCCAGATCGTGCAGGCTCTCCGCCACCTCCGGGTGCTCGTCGCCCCGGACGCGCCGCCGCAGATCCAGCGCCTCGCGCGCGAGCGTCTCGGCCTCGTCGTACTTGCCCATATCCCGAAGAACGAGCGAGAGCCCACCGAGCGTGCGGGCCGGCACGGGGTGCTCCTTTCCGAGCAAGCGTCGCTGACTGTGCAGTGCCCGGCGAAAGCGCGCCTCGGCGGAGTCGAGCTGCCCCCGGGCGTGCTGGAGCCGGGCCAGGTGATAGAGGCTCTCGGCCACGCTTCCGTGCATTTCACCAAACCGTCCTCGCCGGATTTCCAGCCCCTGCTCCAGGAGCGGCTGCGCCCGTTCGTACTGGCCGAGGTACTGATAAGTGCGGCCGATGACGTCCAGCATCTGGGCCTGCTCGGTCGGCTGGTGCGCCAGCTGCTCGGCTCGGAGAGCGCCGCGCTCGAGGAGCTCACGAGCGGTCATGATGTCGCTGTCCACACCGTCCGGCTCGGTGGCCTCGAAGAGCCGCATGAGGAAATCGGTGACCTGCTCCGCCCTCTCGGTCTCCACGCTCGCCCGCTCCAGGGCCGACCGGATCTCCCGCTCCTTGACGGTGAGGGTCACTGTGTATGCCGCGAGCAGGAGAACGAATACCGCCGAGACGGTGACCCCCCAGCGGTGGCGCCGCGTGTATCGCTCCACCCGGTACGGCACCGAGTCCCCGCGCGCCCGGGTCGGCCGTCTCTGCAGGTAGCACTCGATGTCTTCCGCCAGCTGCTCGGCGGAAGGATACCGCCGCTCCGGCTCCTCGCGCAGCGCCATCATGACCATGCGGTCGAGATCGCCCCGCAGCTTCCTGCGCAGGCGTTCGGGCGGGACCCCGCGAGCCGCGCTGACGTTTGCGTTCCGGGTGACCGCCGAGCTCGGACGAACCAGCCGCCGCTCACGGCGGATGCGCTCGCGATCACTCCCCCGCTCCTCCCGGAAAGGGTGGTATCCGGTCAGCAGCTCGTAGAGCACCAGACCCAGTCCGTAGACATCGGTCGCGGTCGTGATCGCTCCGCCCGAGAGCTGCTCGGGGCTGGCGTACTCCGGGGTCAGCAGGCGCAGCTCCGGACGTGTCTGCGGGGGAGAGTCGAGGGAGCTATCCGGATCGAGCAGCTTGGCGATACCGAAGTCGAGGAGCCTTACCTCCCCGTCATCGGTCACCAGGATGTTGGAGGGCTTCAGGTCGCGGTGAACGACGAGGTTTCGGTGGGCGTGCTGCACAGTGCGCGCGACCGTGACGAAGAGCTGTAACCTCTGCGCCACCGTGAGGCACCTGCGATCGCAGTAGTCGGTGATCGGCTCGCCGGCCACGTGCTCCATGACCAGGTACGGCAGCCCGTCCTCGGTGGTCCCGCCATCGAGCAGGTGGGCGATGTTGGGATGGCTGAGCGTAGCCAGAATCTGGCGCTCGGCGCGGAAGCGCTGGACCAGATCCGGGGTGTCGAGCCCGCGGCGGATGAGCTTCAGCGCGACCGTCTGCCGGTACTGCCGATCGTCGCGCTCGGCGAGGTATACGATGCTCATGCCGCCCCGCCCGATTTCCCGCACCAGCCGATACGCGCCGATGCGGCGGTCCGGCCCGGGCGACTCGGCCGCATCCTCCAAAAATTCCGCGATCGGCGACGCCGGATCGTCGAGAATCCCCTCCGCGCGGTCGTGCGCCTTCAGGAGGCGGAGCACTCCGGCGTGCAGCTCGTCATCGCCTACGGATACCTCCCGCACCCACTCCCGCCTCTCCGAAGGGGGACGTTCCAGGGCGGCCTCGAAGATCCTCTCGATCTCCCGTCTGCGTTCGGGCTCCATATTCCCTCCTGAGCCACGGTCGAAAACTCGGATCCTTCTGATGGGCGCTTCTGCGAGGACTTCCTGCGGCGTCGCTCAGCCCTCCGGGTACAGCTCGCTGTACATCCAGGCTCGCGCCTTGACCCAGTCCCGCCGCACGGTCCGAGAGGTCACTCCCAGCACGTCGCCGATCTCCTTTTCACTGAGGCCGGTGAAGAAGCGGAGCTCGACCACCTCGCGCTGCCGCGCATCGAGCTGATCGAGGGCGGCATCCAGCGCGAGCAGCTCCTCCGGGTCCGTCTTCCGCGGTGAAGGCGTTCCGGAGAGCGTGGTGCGGATCCACTCTCCCCCCCGCTTCGCCGCCTTCCGCCGCCGGGCGTAGTCGACCAGGACGTGGCGCATCACCCGCGCGGCCAGGGCAAGAAAATGGGCGCGGTTCTTAAAATCGACTCCCGCCTGCTCGGCGAGCTTGAGATATGCTTCGTGGACGAGGGCGGTTGCGTCCAGCGTGTGGCCGGCACGCTCGTGCCGGAGCTGCCGCTCGGCGACCATCTTCATCTGGTCATAGAGGAGCGGAACGAGGCGATCGAAGGCAGCGCGATCCCCCCGCTGCACATCACGCAGGAGCTGCGTGACCTCGGGAGCGGTTTCTCCGATCTGCCTCATCATCATCTACATGGCGACAGCTGTCCGGTGGGTGGGTCATTTTGCGCATCCAGAGAGTGGGGAGAGGGCGCAAATGGCTCCCTGGTCCCGCATCCTTCGGGGCGCGGAGACGCCGGGCGGCACGCAGGGTAAGCCCAGCCAAATTCTATCCCGCATCGATGATACCAGC
>SKRI01000259.1 GCA_007118565.1 Gemmatimonadota bacterium
ACCGGTCGAGGACGGCCCGTGCATCCGCCCGGCGCGCGCGCAGCACCTCTTCTCCCTCCCCTTCCACCCCGGGGAAGGCGGCCGGATGCGGTGCCTGCGTCACATGATGCCCGACCACCGTCCGGCCTTCCCGAGCGGCCGTCACCCAGAGGGGCTCGGCTCGCAGGACCTCGTGGGAGAAACCGGAGGTGAGGTCCAGGAGGGAGTGCCGGTCACGGGGCAGCTGAAGCTGGGTGTTCGCCGTGACCCCGGACACGTCGCCGAAGGCGCCGGTCCAGACGGCAGAGTGCCCGGCCGCGGTCACGCTCGGAAAGGAAGGGATCGCATGGGCCGCGCACGCCCCTCCGTCGAAGACCGCGAGGATGTTGGCGACGGACTCGGCGGGCAGCGTGTTGCGGATTCGCGCCTCCTCCAGGGCGTCGATGCTCACCAGGATCGCGCGTCGGTTCTCGGGAGCCGGCTCCGGATCCGGCGTAGGCGGAGCGACCGCCGGGGCGCAGCCACCCGACAAGAGAAGCGCCAGGGCAGCGATCGAGATGGATCCGTGGTTCAGCGGGATGCGCAACATGAATTGGATCGGGGGAGAGGGCGATCGAACCCGGACAATCTGAGCGCCCGGCGGCCCAGGCACAAATGCGAACGGGGCGGCCGAAGCCGCCCCGTCCAGGTCCTGCGTAACGCGATCCCGCGTCGGGCCTAGAAGCTGTAGCGCAGGCCGAGCTGGATCTGGTACCGCGAGCCCAGATTGGAGATCGAGTAGATGTTCTCGCGGGGCGCGAAGGCACGGTACAGGTGACGAACCTGCCCGTCCTCGCCGACCTCGGCCTGGTTCCGGTTCGTGAGAACCAGCGGGCTGTCCGACTCGTTGGAGATGAACTGCTGACGGCCCCAGTCCCGGTTGAGGAGGTTGCCGAAGTTCAGGATGTCGAGCGTGATCTGCGCGTTCTGCTCCCGGAAGGTGGTCACGTTCTGCGCGATCCGCAGATCGAACCGGTTGAACCAGGGCTCACGGCACGCGCCGCGCTCGATGACCTGTCCACGGTTCTCCCGGAGACACGGTACCCGCTCGATGAAGTCGTTGAAGTTCTGCCACGACTGCTCCGGGGTGATGCCGCCCTCCTCCCGGAAGCGGATCTCGGACTGGTCCCGCGGCACGTAAATCAGGTTGTTTCCGAAGGAGCCGTCGCCGCCCACGTCACCGCTGTAGGTGTATGAGTACGGCTGCCCGCTCTCGCCGACGTAGACCATGGAGATGTCGGTCGGGAACCGCTCGGAGATCGCGGCCCGGTAGGAGCCGCTCACGATGAAGCGGTGAGGGATCTCAAACCGCGACCGCGCGAGCGGGGGGTTGTTTGGATCGTCCGGCGTCAGGTTGAAGCGCCAGTTGGAGATGGCCTGACTGGAGCCGCCCGGGATCAGGTCCCGTGCCTGCGAGAAGGTGTACGCCGCGCTCAGATCCCAGACCCCGTCGAAGGGGCGCTCGACCTGAGCCGTCAGATTATAGGTGTAGCCCTGGTCCGTATTGGTGATGTCGATCACGTCACTGATCCCGGACACGAAGCGCCGGCCGTACTCGGGACGTCCTTCGACCGTCCGACCCGTGGGTCCCGCGATCGAGAGGTTCTGGTAGAGCACGTCGTGGATCGTCTGCGTGTAGAGGCCCTCGAGCGTGCCGATCAGTCCCAAGGGCAGCCGCTGGTCGATCGCGAGCGAGCCGCGGAAGACCTGCGGGAACCGGAAGTCCGGATCCACGAGGTTGATCTCCGAGGGAGGCGTGAAGCCACCCTCGGCACACGAGGTCGGCTGGTTTGCCGGATCCGCGACGAACTGCGGCGGCGTATCACCGAAGGCCTCGTTGCAGCTGAACCGGTTAAAATCGAGGCCGGTGTTTCCGAAGGCGTTCGAGATCCAGACGAACGGGGTGCGACCGCTGAAGGTCCCCACACCACCGCGCAGCTGGGTGTTCTGATTACCCGTCACGTCCCAGTTGAACCCGAGACGCGGGTTGAATAGGCCGTTGTTGTGCGGCACCTGGTCGGTGCGACGGTCGAACTCGTCGAGGACCTGCTGGTTGAGCGCCGGCGCCTCGGGAAGCTGCGGCACGTCGTACCGCAGGCCTCCGGTCAGGACGAGGTTGGGGGTGACGTCCCACTGCGTCTGCCCGTAGAGCGAGAGCCGCCGTGCCGGAAACTCCGCCCGCTCGGCGCCGCCGGGAAGGAGCACGCTGTACTCGTAGAACTCCGGATTGCCGGCACGGAAGTCGTCCAGGCTGCTGAACCGGTAGTTTCCGAACGGGTTCCGGATGAAGAGATTGCTGAACCGGAAGAACTCGTTGTTGGTGCCGAGCGTGATGTTGTGGTTCCCCAGGTTGAAGCTGAAGTCGTTGGTGACCTCCAGGACGTCCTGGTCGAGCGCGTTGCGCCCGGAGAAGTTGTCCGGACCGGCATTGATCGTCCCGTTGGGCGTGACCACGGTCACCCGGGGGAAGTCCTGGCCGGTGTCCCGGTTGTCCCGCACCGTGGTGAAGCCGATCCGCAGCTCGTTGAAGAATCCCTGGCCGAAGTTGCTGTTCAGCTGCGCGACGGTCGAGTTGGTGGTGCTGTTGAAGATGTAGCCCGCGTGCTCGTAGCTGAAGCTCCGCACACCCCGCGAGAGGTTGTCGTCCGAAGCGTCGACGAAGTTGTGCCGGAGGGTGAGGCGATGGTCCTGCGTCAGCTGGACGTCGGCCCGTCCGAAGAGGTTCAGGCTGTTCTGCCCGAGGTTCAGCGCGCCGGTCGTGCCCGGATCGTAGCCGTGCTCGTTGATCAGGATGTTCCGGACCTCGTCGACATCGCTCTGAACGAGATCCGAGTTGACGCCGAGAACCGTGCCGATCGGCGCCGACCGGTTGCTGACCTCGCCGGCCACGAAGAAGTGGGCGCGGTCGCGGACGATCGGCCCTCCCAGCGAGAAGGCCAGGTCACTCTGATTGAAGTCCGCCACCGGCGCCGAGGTCTCGCCGGCGAAATCGGTGAAGCGGCCGACCAGGTTCTCGTTCCGACCGAAGTACGACGCCGTCCCGCGGAACTGGTTCGTGCCGCTACGCGTGACCGCGTTGATCCCCGCGCCGGTGAACCCACCCTGACGAACGTCGAAGGGGGCGATGACCACCTGGAACTCCTGGATGGCCTCGAGCGTGATCGGCCGCGCGCCCGCCTGACCGCCCGGGGTGCCGCTGGCGGCGAGACCGAAGAGGTCGTTGTTGACCGCGCCGTCGATCTGGATGCTGTTGAAGCGGTTGTTGCGACCGGCCGCGCTCGTCCCCGGTGTGTTGGTCGAGATCTGCGGGGTGAGGCGCGTGAAGTCCGTGAAGTCGCGGGTGATGGTCGGGGCGCGCTCGATCTTCTGCTGCCCGATCACCGAGGAGGTCCCGGTCCGGCTGCGGGAGATGATCTCCCCGCGCTCGCCGGTCACCTGGAAGCCCTCCACTGCGACGGCCTGGTCACGGAGCGTGAAGTCGAAGCGCTCGGTCTGGCCGAGCGCGAGCGTCACGTTCTCCACGGCCTCGGTGCGGTAGCCGATGTTGCGGACCTCGATGCGGTAGGGTCCGCCGGGCTGCAGCCCCGGAAGGTTGAACCGGCCGTCCGCGCGGGTCAGAACGCCCTGCTGCGTGCCGGTGGCCTCGTTGACCACCACGACCTGGGCACCTGAGACCGGCTGTCCGTCGGCCGTGACGACCGTGCCATTGATCGACGACGTGGTGACCGCCTGAGCGTCGGCCTTGGTCGTGGCGCCGAGCGTCACCACCAGCGCGAGCACCGCAGAGGCCGCCGTGCGCAAGAAAGTTTTCATCGGATGTCTTATTCCAGACGTGGAGATGGATTCTCTCTCGACGATGCGGGGGGTGCACCGCCGGATGAGCGCCCGGAAGATAGAGGATCCGGACCGGGGGGTAAAGGCTTCTTCCGTAACGTCGGCGTAACGCTCGGAACGAGGCTTGCGACAAAGGACATGGTTTCCCCTGGAAGCCGTTACATCCTCGCCAGAACCCCCCGGACGAGCGTCGAGAAATCCCGGCTCGCTTCGGCTCCAGCCTCCACCACCTCGTCGTGCGAGAGCGGCTCCGGGGTGAGCCCCGCCGCAGCGTTCGTGATGCAGGAGATGCCGACGACGCGGGCGCCTCGGGCGCGCGCGATGATGACCTCGGGGACCGTGGACATGCCGACGGCATCGGCCCCCAGGCGCTCGAGGATGCGGACCTCTGCCGGCGTCTCGTAGCTTGGTCCGTGCAGCGCGGCGTACACGCCTTCTGCCAGCGGGATGCCCCGCTCCCGCGCCACCTCCCGCACCGTCTCCCGCAACGTTCCGTCATACGCTTCCGTCATGTCGGGGAAGCGCGTCTCCCCCTCCAGCACCGGGCCGGTCAGGGGGTTCCTGCCGGTGAAGTTCACGTGGTCGGAGATGAGCATGAGCGTCCCCGGAGCGAAGGCCCGGCGGATTCCGCCCGCCGCGTTCGTGACCAGGAGGGTCTCGGCGCCGAGGCCGAGCAGCGTGCGGACGGGGTGCACCACATCCTCCACCGCCCACCCCTCGTAGAGGTGGAAGCGACCCGCCATGACAGCGACGGGAACACCTTCCAGCCGGCCGAGGACGAGCGCCCCGGCGTGCCCCTCCACCGTGGAACGGGGAAAGCCCGGGATCTCCCCGTATGGAATTTGTGTGGGGTCCTCGATCTCCTCCGCGAGGGCGCCCAGGCCGGAGCCGAGCACGAGCAGCACGCGCGGAGTCTCGTCGATGCGCTCGCGGAGAAAGGCGATGCTGTCGGATACGGTGGACCGGCTCACGGGATCGTCATCGGGAGATGGGGCGGGAGCGCGCAGGCGGCACGCGCAGCGATTCGTGCGTCAGGACGAGCGGGTCGGTCGGATCCGATGCGAGAGCATCCAGGAGCGAGGTCTGCGCCCGATCCTCGGCCGGGACCTCGTGGCATCGCCGGCAGCGGGCCTCGTACTCCTCGGCGCCTCCCACCTGGATGGTGGGCGACTCGGCCGGGGCAGGCCGACCATCGACCAGGCGCTGGTTGCGGGTTGCCGGGTTGCCGCAGACCACGCAGATGGCGAAGAGCTTGTCCACCGATTCCGCCGTGGCCAGAATGCCCCCCATCGCGCCGAAGGGGAGTCCGCGGAAATCCATGTCGGTCCCCGCCATGATCACGCGCACGCCGTGATCGGCTAGCGCTTCGACAACCTCCACGATCCCGTCGTCCAGGAACTGGACCTCGTCGATGGCCACCACCTGGGTGTCGGGGTGCACGAGCTCGGCGATCTCGAAGGAGGAGCGGACCGGGACCGCATCCACCCCGGAGCCGTCATGCGAGCTGATCCTCCCCACACCCGCGTACCGGTCGTCCAGGTCGGACTTGAAGACCTGGACACGACGCCGGGCGATGAGGGCCCGGCGCACCCGGCGGATCATCTCCTCGGACTTGCCGCTGAACATGACCCCGGTGATCACCTCGACCCACCCCTGCCTGTCTCCGTGGTAGAGCGCGATATCCTTCAATTCCGATTGCGGCTCGATGGATTCCCGTGCGGGCGGCGAATATACCGGCCGGTCCGCTCGGCGGGCAATCCGCCGAAACGGTGCGGTCCGTGCAGGTGAAAGAGCGGCGTGGCGCAGACTTCCATCTCCCCGGATTCCCCATGCTCACCACCCTGGACGTCTCCGGAATGACGTGCTCCCACTGCGTGCGGGTGGTCGACTCCGCCATCCGGGCCCACCCCGGTATCAGCGAGGTGACGGTCTACCTCGAGGACGGGCTCGCGGAGATCGATCACGACGAGAAGCAGGTGTCACCGGCGGCGCTCGCCAACGCGATCGAGGAGCACGGCTACGAGGCCAGCGTTCGCGCCTGAAAAGGGGGGCGGGCTGCCGTTCCTCAGCGCTTTTCGCGCTTCCCCCGGTCCTCGTTGCGGAAGATCCAGGCGGCGAGGACGCCGGGGCGGATCGGTCCTCCCTCGTGCCATGCCTCCCCGTCCCACCCGGACCCGGCGTCCGGCCCGGGCCGGCTCCCCGACTCGTGGAGGATGGTGCTGGCGCGGACCCGCCACCGCTCCCAGTTGGAGGGGCGCAGGTCCACCCATCCATTCTCGGAGAGACGATCGTGCTCGGCCTCGTCCCGCGTCTCGGGGCGCACCTTGATCACCGGGCCGCGGAGGAGGCGCTTCCCATCCGGAAGCAGGATCGGGAGTCCGATGGAGAGGATACGCGTCCGGAGGTCGCGATCCTCGGTGACGAGCTTCTCCGACGCCTCGGCCATCTCACGACCGGAGCGGCCGGCGGCTCCATGCAGATCCCCATCGTTCAGCCGGGAGAGGATCTCCGCCTCGAAGAGGAGCTTGGAGAGTCGAGGCGGTCCGAGCATCTCGTAGGCGACGCTCCGCACGCCTTCCTCCCTCTCGAGAGTATCCATTCGGTCGAGCGCGCTCTGGCGCAGGACCCCGGCCCGGTATGTGGGGCCGGAGGTGGAGGCGTCGAGCGCCGCGACGATGTCGTGGCCCGTCGGGTGACCGGTCACCTCACGGATCACATCCCGGGCGATCTCCTCCGGGGTAATGAACTCCATCAATCCGAGCGAGGTGAGCGTCTCGAACTCGGAAGGGCTGAACATGCCGTTCTCCCCGGCGTCGAGGTAGACGCCGCGCAGCTTTTCCCCCGTGTCCTCCCAGAATCCGGAATCGTCACCCGCCTCGCCGAGAGCCTCGGCGAGCGGGACCGGGCCGGTGCTGTCCATGCGGCGGATCGGCTGGCCGCCACGCCGGACATCTCCCACCCCGATCCGCTTCCAGGAGATGGCGGCCGTCGGCTTGATCTCCTTCACGGCCGGGGCCCCCGGAGTTCGCGCCATGAGGAAGAGGAGGAGGGAGTGCGCGCCGGCGAGCGACGACTTGGCCAGCAGCACCCGCGATGGCCGCTCCTCGGAGTGCGTGAAGGGGATGTTCAGCCCCATGCCGCCCGTTCCCGCTGTGCCGATCTTGACGTACATCCGGGTCCGGGCACGACGCATGGAGTCGAGGGCAATCTGCACGTGCCGGATGAGCTGCGGAAGATAGTGGGTGGCCAGGTGCTCCTCGACATCTTCCGGGGACAGCGTTCCCGCGTCGATCCTCTCCCGCAGCCCGAGCGCGCTCCGGTAGACGTTCTGGTACGCGACCACGGTCGCCGTGTTGACGCAGTCGACGATCAGCTCGGGGCAGTGGCGGTCGAGCATCGTCCCGAGCGCCGACGCCTCCACCATCTCCGGGGTTAGCGGCCCGTAGAGGTCGTCGAGGAGGAGGCGGCGACTCTCCGGGTCCCGGATCAGCTCCGAGCGTCGCTGCTCCCGGAAAGCATGCCGGAGAAAGACATCTCCCCACTCCGCGATGATCTCCACCCCTCCCGCGCGCGGGTGCTCGCGAAGCGAGTCCACCCCCTCCTCGGCCTCCGCCCGCGTCAGCCCCGCGATCACGAGGGAGGTGGGGCGCTGCTCGAGGAGCTGCCGGGCCACGGCGAGGCCAACAAGGCCGGAGCCACCGAGAATGAGGATGCGCGAACCCTTGATATCCATCGCGTGGTCGTTTTGAATGGTAGGCTTGGTCCGCGTCAGTCACCTGCGGAGCCCCAGGTTGCTGCTACTTCCGGCGGCCGATGCCTCTCAGCGCCCCTATTTCCTCCCGATCCAGACGGCGCCACTCACCGGCCGGGAGATCCCCGAGGCGGAGCGGGCCGAAGCGCTCTCGGACCAGTCGCCGGACCGGGTGGCCCACGGCCGAGAGGAGACGCCGGACCTCGCGCTTGCGTCCTTCCAGGAGCACGAGGCGAATGCGCGGGAAGCCGGCCGGGTCCGGGCTGCCCAGCTCGGCCGCGCGGGCGCGGGCCTCCCCGTCGTCGAGCATGACACCCCCCTCCAGCCGCCGCAGCGTCTCTCCGGATACCTCGCCGCCGTGCACCGTGGCGAGGTACTCCTTGGTGACCCCGTACCGCGGGTGGAGCAGGCGGTTGGCCACCGGCCCCTCGTTCGTGAGGAGAAGGAGGCCTTCGCTTTCCCGGTCGAGCCGCCCGACGTGGAAGAGGTGCCCGAGCTCGGCCGGAAGGAGATCGTAGACCGTCTTCTCCCCGTACCGGTCGGTGCGGGTGGTAACGTAACCGGGCGGCTTGTGCAGGGCGACCCATTCGGTGGGCGCGAGATCCACCTCGGCGCCGTCGACGGCCACGGTGTCGCGGCCCGGAACCACCCTGGACCCCATCTCCCGCTCGATCTTTCCGTTGACCGCCACCCGTCCGGCGCGGATCAGATCTTCCCCGCCCCGCCGCGACGAGACGCCGGCCCGGGCCAGGTAGACCTGCAGTCGTATGGCCTCCGGCGTGCTATCCTTCCCCATCTCCCTCCTCCTTGCTGATGCCTTCTTCCTCCACGGGCTCTGCGCTCCTTTCCCGCGAAAGGACGACTGGCAACTCGTCCGAGCGCGGCAGCTCCTCGAGGGAACGGAAGCCGAAGTGCTCCAGGAAACGTGTGGTGGTGCCGTACAGGAGCGGCCGGCCCAGCCCCTCGCCGCGGCCCACGACCTCAATCAGCTCGTGGTCGATGAGGGTCCGCAGCACGCCGCCGACGCTCACCCCGCGGATATCCTCGATCTCCGCCCGTCCGACCGGCTGCCGGTAGGCAACGATGGCGAGCGTCTCGAGCGCCGGCCGCGAGAGGGTCCCGGAGCGTGGCACCGTCTCGAAACGGTCGAGCACGCCCGCGTACTCCGGCCGGGTGAGGAGCTGGTAGCCGCCTCCAATCTCGACGAGGGAAAAGGCGTGTCCGGCCCGCTCGTACTCGATGCGCAGCTCGCCCAGGATGGCTTCCACCCCGTCCTCGTCCAGGTCGTCGGCCGCGCGGGCCAGATCCACCACCCGGACGGGGGCGTCGCTGGCGAAGAGGACGGCCTCGATGACCCGCAAGGGATTCACGGGGGAGAGGGGGGAAGAATCCAGAGCGGCGCGAAAGGCCCGCTCTGCCGCATGCGAACATCCCGCCGCCGCGCCAGCTCGAGACAGGCGAGGAGCGAGGAGACGGCGTGCGGCCGCGTCCCCCACGGCGCCACCAGCGTGCCGAACTCGACCCGGCCGGAGCGCTCGAGGCTGCTGAGCACCCACTCGATCTTTTCCTCGATGGGAATCGGTCGCCTCGCCATCGTCAGCTGCGGGTCGGGGAGCTCCCCCGCCGGCTCCAGCTCCCGCGCCGCCGCCCAGAGGTCGTCCCATCCCGACTCCAGCGCAGCCGGCTCCGGTGTCGGAACGGAACGGACCGGCTGGTATCCCCTGGCGAAGCGCAGGGCACGCTCCCGCTCCGCCCGCCCGAGCAGGTCGGCCGCCTCGCGGAAGTGCTCGTACTCGAGGAGGCGCCGGACCAGGTCCGCACGTGGATCCTCGTCCTCGTCCTCACCCCCGCGCGCCGGAAAGAGCATGCGGAGCTTGATGCGGACCAGTTGCGACGCCATCTCCAGGAACTCCCCGGCCCGCTCCAGGGGAAGGTCGTGGACCTCCCGGATGGCCGCGACGAACTGCCCCGTGATGCGGGCGATGGGGATGTCGAGGACGTCGATGTCCTGCCTCCGGATCAGGTGGAGCAGGAGGTCGAGTGGACCGTGAAACCGCTCCAGGTCGACCTGGTACCAGTCGGGCGAGTCCGGCTCCGGAGGCGCCGACGCCGCGGTGATCAAATCAGGAGCCCCACGGCCGCCTGGGCGATTCCCACCAGCACCACGACCGGAGCCAGCAGGAAGCGGAACCCGCCCATGAAGAGAAGGACCAGGAGGATGAGGATCCCGTACTGCCCGATGGCCCGGTAGCGAACCGCCAGCTCCGGGGGAAGCAGGTGGTAGACGATGTGTGACCCGTCGAGCGGAGGGATCGGGAGCAGGTTGAAGACGATCAGGATCACGTTGATCCAGATGCCGAACATTGCCATTTCGCGGATGACCGTCCACACCATCTCGGGACCGGGAACCAGCCGGGTGAGCCAGATGGCGGCGGCCAGGAGGAAGATGCAGGCGATGACGAGCAGCGCGTTGGCCGCCACCCCCGCCAGCGATACGAGGATGTCGCCCTTCTTGTACTCGCGGAAGTTGCGGGGGTTGACCGGGACCGGCTTCGCCCACCCGAGGATGGCGTTACCAGGCATCAGGACCAGGAGCGCCGGGACCAGGAGGCTCCCCACCGGATCGATGTGCGGCACCGGGTTGAGCGTCAACCGGCCGAGCATCTGCGCGGTGTGGTCTCCCTGCTGGAGGGCCACCCAGCCGTGGGCGTACTCGTGCACGACCACGGAGAAGATGAGGACCGGAAGGGCGATGATGAGTGTTTCCATACGTGCCGGCAGGCGCTGCGACCTTCGATTTGAGGAAGCCGCACCGAAGGGTGCGGAGGAAGCCAAGGTACGCTGCCCCGTCCCGGCGTGTCAAAGCGCAGTGACCGCACAGACTTGACGGAAAGCGCCCGCGCCTCTATGGTATACGGATTCGTACGTGGTCGGGAATCACGTTTCACCTGCCCCTGTAGGAGGGTTGCCTTGCCGAATATCAAGTCCGCGGAGAAGCGGATGCGTACCAGCCGAGTTCGCGCCGAGCGAAACCGCCAGACCCGGTCCCGCCTGCGGACCGCCGTCAAGCGCGCGCGCCAGGAGGAGGATGTGGAGAAGGCCGAGGCGGCCTTCCGTCACGCCAGCGCTCTCCTGGATCGTGCCGCCGACCGTGACCTGCTGCACCACAACAAGGCGGCGCGCACCAAGTCGCAGCTGGCCGCGCACGTGGCAACTCTCAGGGAGAAGGCCGAGGCCTGAGGCAATCTCCGTCAGGGAAACGATCGAAGCCCCTCCGACCACCGGTCGGAGGGGCTTCTGTCATTCTATCCCCCCCGCCTACGCCGGATCGGGAGGGCGGAAGAGATCTATGGTGTCGTCATCGGTCCTGGCCGCACGCCCCTCCGGGTCGGGAGCCGGGGGCGCGCGGAAGAGTGCCCGCTCCAACGGCCGGATCCACTCCGTCCACCCTCCGGTATCGACGCCTGCCAGATGTCGGGCCGCCTGGTTCAGCTTCGCGTCGAGATCGTCCGCGGCGTGCAGGAGCATTGCCTCCATCGTCCGCGGGACGGCCGGGCTCGCCCACTCGTGGCGCCCCTGGTGGCTGGCGATCAGGTGGAGGAGGAGCTGCAGCCGCCCGGGATCGAGCTCCGGGACGCCGTCCGCCAGCCGGCTCACCATCTCCACGCCCATCACGATGTGCCCGACGAGGTGGCCCGCGTCGGTGTACGCGAAGCTCCCCGTGCGCCGGATCTCCCGCACCTTACCGATGTCGTGCAGGAGGGCGCCGGCGGTGAGGAGGTCGCGGTCCACCTCGATCCCCTGCCCCTGGTAGTGCCCGGCCAGCACCTCGCACGACCCGGCGAGGGAAAGGCTGTGCTCGAGCAGGCCGCCGAGGTAGGCGTGGTGGTTCCGCTTGGCCGCCGGGTGCACCTGGTACGCCTCGCGGTACTCGCCCCGGGCGCCGATGGCGCGCTTGAGCAGGGAACGCAGCCCAGGATCGCGCACGGAGCCGATCCGCTGGTCCAGCTCGCGGATCATCGAGTCGGTGGAGCGCTCGGAAGCCGGCAGGAGGAGACGGAGGTCGTCTCCCTCCGGCGCGAGCGGCACCACCTCCTCCACCGTGAGCTGGATCCGGTCCTGGTAGCTGCCGACCCGCGCCCGGACCCCGATCACCGCCTCGGGCTCGCACATCGGTGCCGCCCGCTCGGCGTCCTCCCAGACGACCGCCTCGACGCTGCCGCTCCGGTCCCCGAGGACGAGGCGAAGGTACGGCTTGTTCTGACGCGTCTCCCGCTGCTGGCGGGCGTGCACCACGTAGCAGCCGGAGACGCGGTCCCCGTCGCTGAGGTCGGCGATGCTCGGCCAGGGATATCCCTCCTGGCAGAAGTCCCGGGGGGTCCGGGCCTCGGCCCGGCTCAAGACCGGTCCTCTCCCTGCCAGACGGTCCGGCCACCCACCACCGTGCGGACCGGACGGCCCCGCAGCGTTCGCCCTGCGAAGGGAGTATTTCGACTGAGCGAGAGGAAGCGGGTCGGATCGACCGTCCACTCCGCGACCGGATCGAGGAGGGTCACATCTGCCGGGGATCCGCTCGAAAGCGTACCGCCGGGGAGGTCCATGGACCGGGCTGGCGCCCACGACATCCGCTCCACCAGGGTGGGGAGATCGATCCGCCCGGTATGCAGGAGCTCGCTCATCACCACCCCGACCGACGTCTCCAGGCCGACCAGCCCGAAGGGCGCGTCGTCGAAGGCTCGCTCCTTCTCGTCGTAATGGTGCGGAGCGTGGTCGGTCGCGATCACGTCGAGCGTCCCGTCCACCACTCCCTCTCGCACCGCCTCCCTGTCCTCGGGGGTGCGGAGGGGCGGGTTCACCTTCGCCTCCGTGCGGTAGCCGTCCACCGCCTCCTCGGTAAGCGCCATGTGATGGGGCGTGCCCTCGGCGGTGACCCGGACGCCACGGGCACGCGCCGCGCGGATCATCTCCACCCCCCGCGCGGTCGAGACGTGCTGGATGTGGAGACGGCCGCCGGTCAGCTCGGCGAGCATGAGGTCGCGGGCGATCATCACCTCCTCCGCGGCCCGGGGCGTTCCGATGATCCCCAGACGGGAGGAGGTCAGCCCCTCGTTCATGGAGCCGCCGCGAGAGAGCGCGAGCTCCTCGCAGTGGACCGCGACGGCGCAGTCGAAGGAGAGCGCGTACTCGAGCGCCCGGCGCATGAGGCCAGCGTCCGATACGGGCCGCCCGTCGTCCGTGATGGTGACGGCGCCCGCTTTGAGCAGCTCCCCCACCTCGGTGAGCTGCTCGCCACGCTGGCCGACCGTGATGCAACCCGCGGGGTAGACGCGGGCGCAGCCGGCGCGCAGCCCTTCCGCCCGCACGAAGCCCACCGCGGCCGGATTGTCGATCGGCGGATCCGTGTTGGGCATCGCGACGACCGAGGTGAAGCCCCCTGCGGCCGCCGCCCGCGAGCCGCTCTCGATCGTCTCCTTGTGCTCTCCCCCCGGCTCGCGGAGGTGCACATGGACGTCGATGAGGCCGGGTGCGACCACGAGGCCGCCCGCGTCTATGGTCTCGCAACCTTCGGGTGCATCGACCCCCTCTCCCAGTTCAGCGACCTTGCCCTCCACCAGGAGGAGGTCCAGCACCTCGTCCAGCTTCTGTGACGGATCGACGATCCGCCCGCCGCGGATCAGCATCGGCCTCACGATGCCCTCCCCTGCTTGGCGGACTCGGCGCTCTCCGGCTTTCCGCCGGCAAGGAGATAGAGGACCGCCATGCGCACAGCCACGCCGTTCGTCACCTGTTCGAGGATCACCGCGTGCGGCCCGTCCGCCACGTCGGAATCGATCTCCACACCGCGGTTCATCGGACCAGGATGGAGGATGAGGATGTCGCGGGGTGCCGCCTCGAGCCGGGCGCTCGTCACCCCGAAGACGCGGTTGTACTCGCGGAGCGAGGGAACGTACCCGGCCTGCATCCTCTCGAGCTGCAGGCGAAGGATGTTGAGGGCGTCCGACCACTCCACCGCCTCCTCGATCCGCCGGAAGACCGTCACCCCGAGCTCCTCCACCGCCACCGGCATGAGCGTCGCCGGACCGCAAACCGCCACCTCCGCGCCGAGCTTGCGAAGGCCCCAGATGTTCGAGCGCGCCACGCGAGAGTGGAGGACGTCACCCACGATGCAGATCCTCTTCCCCTCGAGTGTTCCGAGATGGTCACGGAGCGTCAGCATGTCGAGCAGCCCCTGGGTGGGGTGCTCGTGCCGGCCATCGCCCGCGTTGATGACGTTGGAGCCGATCCGGTCGGCCAGAAATCGCGCCGCGCCAGAGGAGGCGTGGCGGATCACCACCATGTCGATCCGCATGGCCTCCAGGTTTCTCGCGGTGTCCACCAGGGTCTCCCCCTTGGAGACCGAGGAGCCCGAGGCCGCGAAGTTCACCGTGTCCGCCGAGAGACGCTTCTCCGCGAACTCGAAGGAGATGCGGGTACGCGTGCTGTTCTCGAAGAAGGCGTTGACGATGGTCTTTCCGCGGAGCACCGGAACCTTCTTGATGGCCCGCTCGGAGATCTCCTTGAAGGGCTCGGCCGTGTCGAGGATCCCGTTGATCTGCTCGGCGGAAAGCTCCTCGAGGCCGATCAGGTCCTTGCCGAGAAAGGGTGTGGCTTCGTGGGTCATCCGTCCCGCCCTCCCTGTCCCTCCACCAGATCCACGCCGAGCCTGCCGTCGATGTCCGGCACCGTCACCTCCACCCATCCCCCGGGTGGAACATCCACGGTCTCGGCCGCGAAGTCCGCCTGGATGGGAAGCTCCCTGCCACCGCGATCGACGAGAACCATGAGGAGGGTCCGGGACGGCCGTCCGAAGTCGGCCAGCTCGTCGAGAGCGGCGCGCACCGTCCGTCCGGTGAAGAGTACGTCATCGACGATCACCACGGTGTGGCCGTCGATCCCGGAGGAGGGGAGGCGCGTTTCCCCCACCACCGGTCGGGGGCCGATGGCCATGAGATCGTCGCGATAGAGGGTGATGTCCAGCGTTCCGCCCTCGACCGCCCTGGCGCGGTTCGAGAGGTGCTCGATGATCATCTCGGCGAGCTGAACTCCGCGGCGGTGCACGCCCATCACCACGAGGGTTTCGTCCTCGGGAATCGTCTCGCGAAGCCAGTCGGCCATGCGGCCGGCCGCCGCCTTCACGGCATCGGCATCCATGAGCGAGGTCCTGCGGAGTTCGGACATGCGTGGCTCGGGAACGGCGTTGGCTGTTGTCGGACGGTCGGGAAGGTACCGTGTGCCGCGGGCAGGCGTCAACGCACGCGCGCTCCACACGCAGATGCGAACCCGGGAGCGATCCGCTAGGTTAGCCGCGCCCGTTCTAACGACCCGCCCAGCCACGGCCATGCCCGCACGGATCTCCTTCGTCCGCATCGCCCTCACCCTCCTCCTCTGCCTCCTCCCGGCCGCGCTCCTCGCTCAGGGGGACGCCGTCCCCACGGTGGAGGGGCCGGGCACCGTCTTCGAGGGGAGCGCCTTCGAGCTGCGCCTCTCGATTCCGGAGGGCGCGGAGGAGACACCCTTCCGGATCCGCGACGCCCGCGGGCAATTGCTCACGGAAGGTGTCCTCGAGCCGGGGGAGACAACTCAGCGCGTGGTCGTCGGCTCCCGGGGCGCGCTTCCCATCATCGTGGAGACGCCGGGCGGAGCCGCTCCCTTCGGAGCACGGTTTCTTCCCGGGTGGCTCTCCCTCGTTCCGCCGCTCCTGGCCATCGCCTTCGCGCTCGTCTTCCGCGAGGTGGTCATCTCCCTCTTCGCGGGCGTCTGGCTCGGTGCATTCCTCC
>SKRI01000098.1 GCA_007118565.1 Gemmatimonadota bacterium
CCGCGGATGTTCGCCAGGACGCCGAGGTTCATGCAGACGATGCCGATCACCTCGTCGGCGGACTCGCGGCGTGCCCGCGCAAGCGAGCGTTCGTAGAAGTCGCGCGCGCCGGGAAAGTCCTCCACGCTGTAGCGGAGGAACCCGAGGACGCCGAGCAATCTTGCCGCGGCCGGCCCGTCTCCGGAGCGATCCGCGATCTCGTACGCCAGGTACGCCAGGTCCTCCGCCTCCTCGGTGAGCCCGCGGCGTCCTCGCACCACCGCCTGCTTGCGCACTACCTTCACAAGCGTCTCACACTCCTCCTCTCGCGCGGCCCGCTGGAAGGCGGAACGGTAAAGGCGGTCCGCCGCATCCCAGTCACCGGCCAGCTCACGCTCGGCCGCCTGGCTCAGAAGCTCCTCCGGACGCTCCGGCCGGGTACGGACCGCCTTCATCCCGTCACGTACCGATGGCGTAGCCGCTCCCGATCCTCTCCAAGCGGGCGAGGACCGTGTTACGCTGTGGGTCGTAGACGCTGAAGATGACTTCGGGGATGATCCGGTCGGCATCGTGCTCGACCCTGACCAGGTAGACGTCCTGGGTCTCGTCGATCGTGCACCCGGCGGTCGAGACGTGGAGGACGACGGAGCGTTCGAACTCGAACTGGTCCTGGCCGTTCACCTGGATTCGCACCCGCCGGAAGCGGCTTTCCTCCATGGCGAGGGAGAAGGTGACGGTCTCCGCGACCGCACCCGGTGGAACGTCCAGCGTGAAGTGCCCCGCCCTCATGATGCCGCCCTCGGGTCCGATCTCGCTCGTGCGTCGGGGGATCCCTGTCGTGGGGCAGGGAAGGAGCCGCCGTTCCTGTTGCTCTGCCACGAGGGTCGCGGCGGCGACTCCCCGGTCCCCGGGCGACGATTCGGCCATGGCCGCGCACGCGCTCCACGTGCCTCCCGAGACCACGAGCGCTGCGGTGAGTCCGGGCAACCACGACGACCTCCAGGAACAGCGCGGCATACAAACCTCCGTCGATGGGATGGGTGTCAGCCGGCGCGCGCGAATGCGCTTTCCGGGTCGGGCTGCAAAGGCAGGCTGAGGGTGAAGGTGGAGCCGCTGCCCAGCTCGCTGGTGGCGGTGAGGTCGCCGCCCATCAGGCGGGCGAGCTTGCGGGAGATCGGCAGCCCGAGCCCCGTACCGGCCGATCCGGGCACCTGGGCATAGTCCTCGAAGATCATCTCCAGGTTCTCGGGGTCTATGCCGCTTCCCGTATCGCGGACATGGATCCGGAGGCGCGCCTCCTCCTCGGGGCACTCCACCACGACGCAGACCTCCCCCTCCTCGGTGAATTTGACTGCGTTGGAGAGCAGGTTCACCACGATCTGCTGCAGGCGCTGCCGGTCGGTCCTCAGGGCGGGCATGGCCGCCTCGCACTCGATCCGGAGCCGGATCCCCTTTGCCTCCGCCTGCGGACTGTTGAGGGAAAGGGCGTCCTCGACCACCTCGACCGCATCGCAGCGGGCCATCCTCAGCTCCATCTTCCCGGCCTCGAGCTTGGCGAAGTCGAGGAGGTCGTTCACGAGGGTCACGAGCGTCTCGGCCGCCACGCGGGAGCGCTCGATGTAACCACGTGCTCTCTCGGAGAGCTCACCGGCGATCCCCTCGAGCAGGATCTCGCTGTAGCCTTTCACCGCGCTGATTGGCGTTCGCAGCTCGTGGCTCATCGCGTTGAAGAAGGCCTCCTTGGCGCCGGTGGCCTTGCGGAGCTCCTGGTATGCACGCTCGAGCTCGTCGGAGCGATCCTCCACGGCGCGGTGGAGCCGGGCGTTGCTGATGGCCACCGCCGCATGCCCGGCCAGGGTGAGGGCGAGCCGGATATCGCGGGGCGCGACCTCCGTATCGCGACGGTATCCGACCACCAGCGCACCGAAGGTCTCACCGAAGAGGGAAAGCGGAACGCCGAGCCCGGCCCGCATTTCCCGCTGGGCAAGGAGATACTCGACGCTGATCCTTCCGCCGTCCGGGAGGACGAGCGGTTTCCGGGCGGAGACGACGGCCGCCGCGATCGGATCGTCCCGGTCCAGCACCGCATCCCCCGCGTCACCCACCCGCGCTGCCGTCCGCAGCGAATCCCCCGCGGTCGTATGTACCGTTACGGAATCGGCGCCCAGGAGCGTCCGGGTGAAGCGTGCCACCAGCCCCACGACCTCGTCGGGGTCGAGGGTTCGGTTGGCGGAGAGCCCGAGGACGTTGAGCGCCTCGACCTCCTCCGCGCGCCGACGGATGGTATCGCACTGCTCGCGGAGACGGCCGAGCTCTCGATCCCGGGCGTCGGCAGCAGCCAGCGCCCTCCCGACAGGTGCCCACTGCTCCGGATCCGCGTCTCGCAGCGTACCACGATCTCCCACCATGACGAGGAGGCCGGCCGGCTCGGAATCGGTCAGCGGGAGTACCAGCGCCTCGGCGTCCGGGCCTTCGCGGAACCCGGAGCCCGGATCGGCGTCGATGTCGTGAAGGAAGGCGGGAAGATCGAACGGGTGCGGGTGTCCGAAGCGAAGGGTCTTCCCGTCCGCTTCGAGCCACCCCACGGCGCGGTGGCCCGGAATGGATCGGCTTGCCTCGGCAAGGACCGCGAAGGCGGCCCCCGCATCGGATGCTTCGTGCATCTCGAGGGCGGTCCGGACCAGATCCATTCGTCCGTCGGGGGCGGGGCGGCGTTACCTGCAGCGGACGAGTGGCGCCGCCGGGCAACGGGGAAGTTGGAGGTCACGGGAATCCGAGCCTCCGGGGACACCGTGAAGAATACTCGTATGGCGCGCCGCCGGTCAACAACCTGGCCAGAAAAGAACGGGGCCGGTCGCTTCGACCGGCCCCGTTCGCTGTGATGCTGCAGTTGGTTAGATACGCCGCATCCTAATCCTCATCTGCCGGTACCTCCTCACAGGAGATCTCGGTGATGACGTAATCGGCGGTAGCGCTCCCCGCCTGAGGAACGGTCACCTCAGTCGGATGATCTGCCGCGAAGGTAACGGTCCAGTCCTCGTCCTCGTTTGCCAAGAGCAGCTCGTTCTTGAAGCCCATAGTGAAAGGGCCCGGGTGGACGAAAGCGATCAGGTAGGAGCCGTCCTCGTTAACCTCGGCTTCCACGCCCCCGGAGGCGGTAGTCTCTCCCTGGGTTGCGGTCGGCACAAAAGAGGAAAGATCTATAGTGTAACCCCCGCACATTTCGTCGGCGGGGAATTCCACCTCGTCGTCAAGGCTCACCGTGCCGCGGATATTGCCGCTGATAGCGAACTCCGTAGCTCGCAGGGCGGGGCGCATGACCCACTGGCCGGACGCTCCCGCACGCTGTCCGAACGACCGGGCCACGTCGTAATCGACTACGATGACTGTGCCCTCTTCTCCGTCGACCGTCACTCCGCCGTTCGGCATAGAGACCTTGATCCCGGTCTGCTCGAAGCTTGGCGTAAGTAAGACTCCGTCGGCGGTCACGCCATCGGGAAGGGTGGCCTGGGATGTGGCGTAGGTGCGGCCGTCCTTGGAAACCAGATATGCCTCGGTGACCATGAACCGCATTTGCCCGTATGTACCGGGAGCGATCTCCACTCCCTCGACCAGAGTAGCGGTCGTTTCACCCGCGAGCTCGGTCAGCTCGATCCATTCCGTCTTGTCCTGCAGGAGCCACTCCTGGCCCCCGGTGCCCTGCAGGTAGATCCCATCCACCCTAACCCAGGCTTCTTCCACGTTGGGGTGCGGTGCATCCGTCAGCAGCACCGTGACCCCGGAGGGGGGGGCGGGCTGGGTGAACTCGCATCCCGCCGTCACGACGGCGGCAAGGGCGAGTGGTGCCATCCACTTCCACTTCGTGTTGCTCTTCATCATTCAAATCGCATTGCTCGGTTCTCCTCTGGCCGGCTCGAGCCGGCGCGGATACCCGCGTACCATGCGACAACCGGACGATCTCAGTGAGACTCCTGGCTTTGCGGCCCCGCCTCGCGACGGGTGTGCCCTATGGAAAGGGTTGCGGACTCCCTTCCCCACCGAAATGACGAGCGAGCTCTTCGATCGTCACATGTGGGGAGGGATGTTCAGACGAAATCCGGATCGGTGCGGAGGAGCCGGTAGCTCTCGTAGCGGCCAGCGTCGATCTCCCCCGCGGTCACCGCTTCGCGCACAGCGCACCCCGGCTCGTGGAGGTGGGTGCACGAGCCCGCGAAGCGGCACCCTTCCCGGACCGCTCGCATCTCGGGGAAGCCGTCGTCCATGTAGTCCGCCTCGATGTTCCAGAGACCGACCTCCCGAAGCCCCGGGGTGTCGGCCACATAGCCCCCCTGGCTCAGTGGAACGAGCTGGGCGGTCACCGTGGTGTGCCGACCCTTGTGGCCCACGCTGCCCACGCGGAGGGCCAGTCCGGGCTCGACGGAGTTCAGGAGGCTCGACTTGCCGACGCCCGAGGGGCCGGTCAGGGCCGAGACGCGGTCGCGGAGTAGGTCGCGCAGGACCTCGATTCCTTGGCCGGTCTGGACCGAGGTGTGGAGGACCGGATACCCGATCTCCTCGTATACGTCGAAGGCGCTCAGCTCCGCCGGGTCCGTGGCGAGCTCGACCTTGTTGATGACGAGGTGGGCTTGGATGTCGCTCACCTCGGCCAGCACGAGGAAGCGGTCGAGCATGCGGAGGTTCGGCTCGGGCCTCCGCACCGCGAAGACGACCAGGAGGAGGTCGACGTTGGCAACCACCGGCTTCGGCCGGGGCGCCTTGCCGGGTGCTCGCCGGACCAGGGCGGTGCGGCGCTCGTGCACATCCTCGATGATCCAGGCGGATCCCCTCCCCTCGCCCTCGGCGGCCTCGGCCAGGGTCACCTCGTCCCCGACAACCACCTTCTCTCCGCTCCGCTCCCCACCCCGCTTGATGCGTCCGCGAAGGGTGGCGGTCAGAACGCCGCGGTCGGTCTCCACGTCGTACTGCCCGCCGCGCGAGCAGAGAATCCGTCCCTTCACCGGGCACGGCCCCGGCGGCATGCGAACGGGCACCCCCCCTCCCGGGAAGGTGCCCGTTTCCGCATTCCGCATCTCCCTGTCACCACGCCCGCACCGAACCGTAGCTCACGATGGAACGGGTCAGGAGCGCGAGGCGAACGACTCCAGCGCGCCCCCCATCTCCCCCTCACGCAGCCGCCGCAGCGCACGGTCGCGCAGCTGCCGGATCCGCTCCCGGGTGACGCCCAGGAGGTTGCCGATCTCTTCCAGGGTGTGCTCTCGCTCCCCCTCGAGCCCGAAGTAGAGGCGGAGGACCTTGGCGTCGCGCGGCTGCAGGGTCGAGAGCGCGCTCTCGATCCGCTCGGTGAGCAGCCGCTCCTCGACCTCCTCCTCGGTCACGATGGCCTCATCGGTGATGAAGCGATCCATGAGCTGGGAGTCGTCGGTGTCCCCGATGGGGGCGTCGAGGCGGATCTCGGAATGGTTGAGCGTCTGGAGGCTCTGCACGATCTCGGGGGAGAGGTTCGTCGCCGCGCCGAGCTCCTCGGGAGTCGGGTCCCGGTCGAGCTCCTGCTTCAGCCGCTCCCGCTCACGGAAGATCTTCGACAGATCCGAGGCCCGGTTGAGCGGCACGCGCACAGGCCGCCCCTGGTTGGCAAGCGAGGAGAGGATGGCCTGCCGGATCCACCAGACCGCGTAGGAGATGAACTTGACGCCCTGCTCGGGATCGAACTTCCGGGCGGCCGTCACCAGCCCGACGTTCCCCTCCTGGATGAGGTCCGAGAGGGAGACCCCGCGGTTCTGATACTTCTTGGCCACCGAGATCACGAAGCGCAGGTTGGCACGCACCAGCTCCTGTACCGCTGCCTCGTCCCCGGCCAGCGCACGATGCCCCAGCGCGACCTCGTCCTCCGGCGTGAGCAGCCCGTGGGCGCTCACATCCTTGAGGTACTGGTCGAGACTGGACTGATCGTCCGATGCGGGGGCCGAAAAGCCCTGGCGGCGCGCGGGCGTCTTCCGCTTGCGCTTCCGCGTCTTCTTGGGCGCTGCAGTGGCCATCTGGTGCCTCCTTCCGTTTCGACGTCGGCCCGCTTCACCAATGCGTTCCGACCTGCAAGAGGGCTGCCGTTCCCGTGCGTCGAACGTCATCCCGAATTACGCGACGGAGCGCGCTCCCCTACCCCTGGCGGAGCTGCACCTCCCACGAGCATCACCCGCCGATCCGACGCCCAGCGGGCGACTCGGTCGCGTTCGCTGGGAGATGTACCCCTGCATGATCGTGGGTTCCGTGACACGACCTGTGGAGCTCCCGCCGCAATCCGCACGGTGTCGTGCACATCGGGCCTCGGCGCCGGGCAGTCCGTTCCGCTCCTCTTAGAAGGGAAAGAAGATCGGAATTACGAAGGTCGCCACGATCAGCAGCAGGAGGCCGAGCGGCCCGCCCACGCGCAGGTAATCCGAGAAGCGGTAGCCGCCCGGTCCGTAGATGAAGGTGTTGGTCTGGTAGCCGATGGGAGTCATAAAGCTGTTCGAAGCGGCGATCATCACGGCGATGACGAATGGCAGAGGCGATACATCGAGTGCGATACCGGTCGCGATTGCGATCGGGGTTAGGACGACGGCCGAGGCGTTGTTGCTGATGATCTCCGTGAGAAGCGAGGTGAGGAGATAGAAGGTGGCGAGCGCGCCGAGTAGCCCGAGCGGGAGTGTAAGCCCCACAAGGGCTGTCGCCAGGAAGTCCGCGGTCCCGGTATTCTGCATGGCCAGTCCGAGGGGGATGATGGACCCCAGCAGCACCAGCACCATCCAGTCGACGTCGCGGTATGCCTCGTCGGGCTTGATGCACCCGGTCAGGAACATCGCCACCACGCCCATCATCGACGAGACCAGGATGGTGGTGATCTCGAGGAAGGCCAGCAGCACCACCAGGGCCATGATCGGCAGCGCGTACTTGATCTTACGGGTGCGCTTGGTGGGCAGGTCCACCGCGCCGACCAGGGCGAAGTCCCCCCGCTTGTGGAGCTCGTTCAGCGCCTCGGCCGGGCCCTGCACCAGGAGGATGTCCCCGGCCTCCAGCGCCATGCCGCCGATCGGCTCGTGCTGCGGCTCCCCGTGCCGCTTGATTGCCAGCACGTTGAGGCCGTAGCGCGCCCGGAACCCCACGTCCCGGAGCGTCCGGCCGATCACCCGCCCCCGGGGAGGGACGATCACCTCCGCCAGGGGATGCTCCGCGTCCGGTGTGGCGGACCCGTCCTCCTTGCCCGGAAGCTCGGGGGTGGTCCCGGAGATCCGGAGATTCTCGTTGGCGGCGATGCGGGTGATGTCCGGCACGTTGGCGCGGACCACGAGCAGGTCACCCGCGCGGATCCGGGATGAGCCGCTCGGGAAGGTGATGCGGGCGCCCGCGCGCTCGATGGCCACGATCTGCATCCCGAAGGCCTGCTCGAAGCGGGTCTCGGCGAGCGTCCTGCCCACTAGCCCCGAGTCCTGTTCCACGATCAGCCCGGTGAGGTAGTCCCGCAGCTCGTACGTGCTCACGAGATCCGCGGTGCTCTCCCGCTCGGGCGTCAGCCACCGCCCCACCGTCAGGAGGTAGGTGACGCCGACGAGCATAAGGATGAGGGCGGGCGGGGTGATGTCGAAGATGCGGATCCGATCGAGCCCGAGGTCGAGCACGAGCCCCGCTACCAGGAGGTTCGTGCTCGTCCCGATCAGCGTCAACGTTCCTCCCATCTGGCTCCCGAAGGAGAGGGGCATCAGGAGACGGGAGGGGGCCACACCGATGTCGCGGCAGATGCCGATGACGACCGGCAGGAGGACGATGACGACCGGCGTGTTGTTGATGAAGGCGCTGACCGGGATGGCGAAGAGGAGCACCACCACGATAAGGCGGAGCTCGCTCTTTCCGGCGACGCGGGCCATCCAGCGCCCCATGATGTCCACCGCCCCGGTCCGCACGAGCCCCGCCGAGAGGACGAACATGGCGGCCACCGTGATCATCGCCTCGTTGGAGAAGCCGCTGATCCCCTCCTGCGGGGTCACCAGCCCGAGCACGATCAGCGTCACCATCACGATGATCCCCACCACATCCATGCGGATGCGGTCCCACATGAAGAGGACGAGAGCCCCGACCGTGACGGCGAGCGTGAGGCCGATCTCGATGGGGAGGCCGACCGGCACCATCGGCGGGGGTGGGTTGGGGGGGAGATGGACCGGACGAGCCCTCTACGGAAGAATCAGACCCGCTGGACCAAGGGCCGCGGCGGAGATGATCTCACGCCGGAAGATGATGCCGAGCCCGCGGAGGCCGCAAGATGGCGGCACGGCAGCGATTCCTCTGTCAATGCCTCTCTCGCCGGGAAGCGATGAGGGGAGGCGGTGCGCGGCCTCCTACGGGCCCCGCTCCCGGCCAGGGCGGTTCGCGAGGCGGATCTCGCGCCGCGCCCGCGCCTCCCGCTGCCGCCGCCGCTCGTCGTCCGTTTCCGGAAGGATCGGAGGAACCGGGGTGGGTCGGCCGTCGGAGTCGAGCGCCACGAAGGTGGCGAAGCAGGTGTTGGTGTGGCGCTCCCTGCCGGTGATCGGGTTCTGGGCGATGACCCTGCACCCCACCTCCATGCTCGTCCGCCCGGTCTCGTTCACGGAGGCGTGCACCACCACGAGCTCCCCGATGAAGATCGGCTCGTTGAACTCCACGCTGTCGATGCTCTTGGTCACCACCGGCCGGCCGGCGTGCTTCATGGCGCTGAAGGCGGCCGCCCGGTCGATGAAGGAGAGGAGCGCGCCACCGAAGAAGGTCCCCGCCACGTTCTGGCTCTGCGGCTCCGCCAGGTCGGAGAAGGTCACCTGGGAGAAAGCGACGGGGCGCGGCACCTCGGGATCCGGAGCGGGTCCCTGGAGATAGATGTCAACGGGTCTGGGAGGCATGGAATCAGGATCCGGTTCGGCGATCTAGGGGGACCGAAAGTGCCGTCCCGGCGCCCGATCCGAAAGGGCACGTGGGCCGGCCAGCCCCGATCAGTGGCACGAGCCTCACCAGCGGAGCACGATCTTGCCGAAGCTCCGGTTCGATTCCATGTGCCGATGCGCCTCCCGGATCTCGGTGAAGGGGTAGACGCGGTCGACCACCGGCCGGGCCCGCCCGGAGGAGAGGAGGGGAAGAACGCGCTTCGAGAACTGTCTTGCCAGCGCGATCTTCTCCTCGAGGGGCCGCGATCGGAGCACCGTCCCGGTGAGCTGGATGCGACGCCGCATGAGCGCGCCGAGGTCCATCTCCACCCTCTGGCCGCTCACCGTGCCCACCACCACGATCCGTCCTCCCTCCGTGAGAAGCTCGATGTTCTCCGGGTAGTAGGCAGCTCCCACAAGGTCGAGGACGGCGTGGACGCCACTCTCGGCGCACCCCTCCAGCTCCTTGCGGCTGAAGCGGCCGCTCTCTACATGGATGCCCACATCCATCCCCAGCGCCTCCGCCAGCTCGAGCTTTTCGGCGGTGCGTGAGGTGCCGATCACGGTGGCGCCAGCCGCGTGGGCCAGCTGTACCGCGGCCGTGCCCACCCCGCTCCCGACCGCGTGGATCAGCAGGCACTCCCCCACCTTCAGGTCGAGGCGGACGAAGAGCGCGTCGAAGGCGGTCATGAAAGCTTCGGGGATCGCCGCCGCCTCCTCCCAGCCGAGGGACTTCGGCACGCGCACGGCCTCCCGCTCGTGCACGACCACGTATTCGGCGTGACCTCCCCCCGGGACCAGCCCCATCACCCGGTTGCCGACCGCCCAGAGGCCGGCGCCGGGGCCCACTGCCTCCACCTCCCCTGCGTACTCCAGGCCGGGGATGTCCTGCGGCGCGTCCGCGGGTGGAGGGTACCGCCCCATGCGCTGGAGGAGGTCGGCACGATTGAGGGCCGAGGCGCGCACCCGGACCAAGACCTCTCCCGGGCCGGGCTCCGGCCGGGGTCGCTCCTTCTCAGCGAGAATTTCGGGGCCGCCCGCTCCCTGGATCACGATGGCGCGCATCGACCGGCTCCCCCCGCCCTGACGCAAAGCCGGATCAGCCATGGCTGGAAGGGGTGATGGGATTCGGCACGGGCTACACCCGGAGTCGCGGATCGGCGGCCTCGGGGCCCTCCAGGAGCATGCCGGGGAAGGCGAGCCTCCCCTCTTTCATGGAAGCTCCACGCAGCGCCACGGCGAGCGCCTCGTCGATGGTGTCCACCAGCCGGACGTCCAAATCGGCGCGCACCGCCTCCGGGAGATCCTCGAGGTCGGCCTCGTTGGCCCGCGGAAGCACTACGGTTGTGATCTCGGCCCGGTGCGCGCCCAGCACCTTCTCCTTGACCCCCCCGATGGGGAGCACCCGGCCGGTGAGGGTGATCTCCCCGGTCATGGCCACATCGTAGCGCACCTCGGAGCCGGAGAGCGCGGAGACGAGCGCCGCCGCCAGCGGGACGCCCGCAGAGGGACCATCCTTCGGGATGGCGCCGGCGGGGACGTGCACGTGGATCTCCGAGCCCCACGCCTTGCGCGGGTCCAGACCGTAGCGGATGGCATGGGAGCGGGCGTAGGTGAGGGCGGCGCGCGCCGATTCCTTCATCACGTCGCCGAGCTGGCCGGTAAGGACCAGCGAGCCGACGCCGCCGTCTCCCCTGGACACCCGCTCGCCTTCGGCCGGGACCGACACCTCCGCGGCCCTTCGCGGCTCCTGCCGCGGGGAGGCGGAGACCTCGATGAACATGATGTCGCCGCCGGCCGGGGTGTAGTACATCCCGGTGGCCACGCCGACCCGGTCCTCGAGATTCGCCTTCTCCGGGCGCACGCGCGTCCGTCCAAGGTAGCGCTTGACGCCGGAGCCCTGCACGCGCACCCGCCGCGCATCGCCCCCGGCGATGCGGCGCGCGGCCTTGCGGGCCAGCTTGCCGAGCTCGCGCTCGAGCTGGCGCACGCCGGCCTCACGGGTGTATTCGGAGATCAGGGTGTGGAGGGCGTCCTCGGTGACCACCATCTCCCCCTTCTCGAGCCCCGCCTCCTCCCGCTGCCGCGGCAGGAGGTAGCGCTGGGCGATGTGGAGCTTCTCCTCCTCGGTGTAGCCGCGGAACTCGACGGTCTCCATGCGGTCGAGGAGAGGCGCCGGAATGTTCTGCGGGTAGTTGGCGGTGGCGATGAAGAGGACCTCCGAGAGATCGAAGGGAACTCCGAGATAATTGTCCGTGAACTCGTGGTTCTGCGCCGGGTCGAGCACCTCGAGGAGCGCGGAGGACGGATCCCCCTGCATGGAGATGCCGAGCTTGTCCACCTCGTCGAGGAGGATGACCGGGTTCTTCGACTTCGCCTGCTTGATCGCCTGGATGATCCGACCTGGCATGGCGCCGACGTAGGTGCGCCGATGACCACGGATGTCGGCCTCGTCGCGGATGCCGCCCAGCGCCAGCCGGGCGTACTCGCGGCCAAGGGCCCGCGCGATGGACTTGGCGATGGAGGTCTTGCCGACGCCCGGCGGGCCGCCGAAGAGGAGGATGGGGCCCTTGGCGGTGGCCCGGGCGCGCGCCTCCGGGGGGGCATCCTCGTCCACCGTCCGCCGGGCGGCGAGCTGCCGTACTGAGAGGAATTCGATGACCCGGTCCTTGACGTCGGAGAGGCCGTAGTGGTCCTCGTCGAGGATCCGCTGGGCGGCGTCGAGGTCGAGCTTGTCCTCGGTGCGCCCGCTCCACGGAAGATCGGTGACCCAGTCCAGGTAGGTGCGGATGACCTGGTACTCGGCGCTCTGCGGATTGGTGCGCTCGAGCCGGTGGATTTCCCGCTCGACCTCCTCGAGGGCGGTCGTCGGCAGGTCCAGCGCCTCGACCCGCTCGCGGATGTCCCTGATCTCCGATTCCTCGTCGTCCTCGCCCAGCTCCCGCTGGATGGCCTTCATCTGCTCCCGGAGGAGCATCTCCCGCTGCCGCTCTCCGAGCTCCTCCTGCACCTGTGCCTGGATCTCCTCCTGCGCGGAAAGCATCTGCAGCTGGCGCTGCACGATCACCAGCAGCTGCCGGAGCCGCTCCTCGACCGCCAGCGTCTCCAGGAGGTTCTGCTTGGTCCCGGTGTCGGCCTCCACGTAGAAGGCAAGGAGGTCGGCGAAGGGGCCGGGCTCGCGAACGCCCTCTAGGAACTGGTGCAGCATCTCATCAGGAATGCCGCGCCGCTTGCCGAGCTCCTCGGCGCGCTCCCGGATCTCCCGGTAGAGCGCCTCGAATGCGTCTTCCGTGACATCCCGCGGAGGAATCTCCTCCACCCCCCGCACGTGGGCGCGGATCCCGACTCCCTCGATCTCCTCGTACGTCTCCACCGAGCTCCGCTCTTCCCCCTGAATGAGGAGCTGCATGCCCCCCATCCCCCGCTGAACCTGCGCCAGCCGCACCACGGTTCCCATACGGTAGAGGTTGTCGACTTCCACCTCGTCCACATTGTCCCGCTGCGCCACGGCGAGGATGAGCTTGTCACCGCTCAGCGCGGCCTCGATGGCCTGGAGCGTCTTTGGCCGGCCGGCGGAGATCGGCACCGCCACACCGGGGAAGACGACGATGTCGCGAAGGGGAAGTACGGGAAGAACGCGTGTCTCGCTCATTGCTGGCCGGTTGGGGAGTCGGGCGTCGGGACAGCGAGGGGCGCACGTTTCTTGCCACCCCCGCGACTCCGCCGTCTTCCCGAAAGTGCCTGTTGCGGCAATGCTTTCCGGGGTTCGGCACCGTTGCGGCGGGGGCTGCCAGTGTGACGTGGCCGCTGTCGCCGAGGCATCCGCACTGCCCACGCGGCAGATTCGAGCCCCCTCCGTGCCGAAAACCGTGCCCGAGTCCTCCAATCCGCAGCGCGCCGCCGGCGCGGCGCGCCGACCGACCGATCACCCGGATCGGTTCGTGATTCCGCGCGAGGAGCTACCCGCCGGATTCGCGGAGCGGCTCTCCGTCCCGACCGAGCCCGCCGCGCCCCATCCGGCCGCCACGGTGGTAGTTCTGCGCGATGCACCCCACGGACCCGAGACGCTCCTCCTCCGGCGTCACGGGCGGAGCGGCTTTGCCGCGGGCGCGTGGGTCTTTCCAGGTGGCAGGGTGGACGACGCCGACCGTGAGGAGCGCTTCCGGAGCCGCTGGCGCGGCCCGGAGCCCGCCGCCTGGCGCGAGCGGCTCTCGCTGAGCGACGAGGGAGTCGCCCTCGGATTCCTCGTGGCGGCAGTGCGCGAGACCTTCGAGGAGACGGGGATCATGGTGGGGGAGCCGCGCGAGACGGGGGAGCGGGAACGGCTGCGCGCCGAGCTTCTCGCCGGGGAAAGGCATTTCGCCGAGGTGCTGGAAGCGATGGATGCGGCGGTGGACACCGGCAAGCTGGCGTACCTGGCGCACTGGATCACCCCGGAAGCGGAGCCGCGGCGCTTCGATACCCGCTTCTTCCTGGCTGAGCTCCCGGCGGAGGCCGTGGTGGAGGCGCACGCCGAGGAGCTCACCGAAGCGCGCTGGCTGTCACCGGCCGCGGCGCTCGCCGCGTATGAAGCGGGGGAGCTCCGCATGCTGCCTCCCACCATCCATACCCTGCGTCGGCTGACGCCATTCGAGGACGTCGCTGCCGTCCGTGTCGGAATTGGCGACGAGCCGGTGCCCACCTTCCTTCCCCGGCTCCACGGCACCGCGGAGGGGGTGGTGATCGAGGTGGTGGAGAAGGCATGAGGGGCGCGGTTCGCTCTTCGTGGCCTACCCCGTGGGGGGCGGGCATCGACATTCCCGTTCCCCGAACCTACAGCGCTCCATGACCCAGCGACCCGCCACGCTCGGTGAGCTACGCGCATCGGGGTACCGACCCAGACCGGTGAAGGAGGAGGTCCGCGACAACCTCATCGGGCGCCTGCGCAGCGGCGAGACCCTCTTCCCCGGAATCGTGGGGTACGAGGACACCGTGATCCCGGGGCTGGTGAACGCGCTCCTCGCGCGCCACAACATCATCCTCCTCGGGCTGCGGGGGCAGGCGAAGACCCGCATCCTCCGAGAGCTGGGCGGGCTCCTCGACGAGCGGATTCCGGTGCTCGCCGGGACCGAGACCAACGACGATCCGTTCCGGCCCGTGTCCAAGACCGGACGTCAGCTCGTCGAGCAGGAGGGGGACGACGCCCCCGTCGCCTGGATCGAGCGGGATTCGCGGTACGTGGAGAAGCTCGCCACCCCCGACGTCACCGTCGCCGACCTGGTGGGAGACGTCGATCCGATCCGGGCCGCCCGTGGCGGGCACCTCCTGGCCGACGAGCTCTCGATCCACTACGGGCTCCTGCCCCGCGCGAACCGGGGGATCTTCGCGGTGAACGAGCTTCCGGACCTCTCCGGGAAGGTGCAGGTGGCCCTCTTCAACGTCCTCCAGGAGGGTGACGTCCAGATCAAGGGCTACCCCGTGCGCCTCCCGCTCGACCTGCTGGTGGTTTTCACTGCCAATCCCGAGGACTACACGGCGCGCGGCAAGATCATCACCCCGCTCAAGGACCGGATCGGCGCGGAGATTCACACCCACTACCCGCGCCGTATCGAGGAGGGGATGGAGATCACCCGGCAGGAGGCGTGGGTCGACCGCGGCGCGGAGGTTACACTCACTCCCTTCGTGGTCGAGATCATCGAGCGCGTCGCCTTCCTGGCGCGGGAGGACAAGCGGGTGGACCGGAGGAGCGGTGTCTCGCAGCGCATGCCGATCTCCGCGCTCGAGACAGCGGTGTCCAACGCCGAGCGGCGGCGGCTCCTGGTGGACGAGGCCTCGGCGGCGCTCCGCTTGGCCGACGTCTACGCGGCGCTGCCGGCCATCACCGGGAAGATGGAGCTCGAGTACGAGGGGGAGGTGCAGGGCGCGGAGGCAGTGGCCCGGGACCTGGTGGCCGCGGCCACGCGAGAGGTATTCGACCGGAGCTTCGACGTCGACGACCTGGAGGAGACCGTCTCCTACTTCGAGGAGGGGGGCGTGCTCCAGATCGGGGACTCCGCCGGGGCGGAGGCATGCCTCGAGGGGCTGCGGGCCGTGCCCGGGCTGCTGGAGGCGGTCGAGTCCAGCGACCTGGAGACGGGCGGTCAGGGAGCCCGCGTGGCGGCCGCCGAGGTGGTCCTGGAGGGGCTCGCCGCGCATAGGAAGATCAGCCGCAACGAGGCCGGCGCCTTTCGGCGTGCACCGCGGCGCCGCCCGCCCTCCCCCGGTCAGGGGGGCTTCACCTTCGGCGAGGGGTAGGGTGAAAACGAAAAAAAACGGGGCGCCCCGAAGGGCACCCCGCTGCTTGCTGCCGCTCCCGAACCTACTCGAGATCGATGCAGGCGATGACGGGGGTATCCACCGTGGCCCCCTCATGGATGCCGACGATGTAGTCCTGACCGCGCGTCAGGGGGCGGCGCGTCAGGACGGCCCGCGCGTTGGCGCTGCCCTGCGCGTCGGGGCGTAATGCGGGGTACGCTTCG
>SKRI01000185.1 GCA_007118565.1 Gemmatimonadota bacterium
CACCTTCGGAGCGATCTCCCTCACGACCTCCGAATCGGGCCGCCGCCTCGGTCAACGCGACCTATTCCTGGCAACCGAGCTTGCCAGTCGCGCGGCTCTCACCATTCACAATACACGGCTCTACGAACAGGCTCGCTCCGCGCTCCAGGCGCGCGATACAGTGCTCGGATACGTCGCGCACGACCTGCGCAATCCGCTGGGCGCGATCTCCATGCAGACCGATCTGATCGTCGAGGAGGCATCTGCGGAGCGGCGCGCAAGGGGCGGCGAGATCATCAAGCGCTCGGTGGCGCGCATGGACCACCTGATTCAGGACCTCCTCGATGCGAGTCAGCTGGAGGCGGGCAGGCTCAAGGTAAGGCTCGAGCCCGTGGCCGTCGGGCCGCTCCTGAGGGAGGCGGTAGAGATGATGGGGGCCCAGGCGAAACGAGCCGGACTGGTGCTGACGCTTTCAGCGGACGAGGAGCTTCCGACTGTACTTGCCGATCGGGGGCGAACAATCCAGGTGCTCTCCAACCTTCTTGGCAACGCCGTCAAGTTCACGCCGCAAGGGGGCTCGATCACGCTCCGGGCCACCGGCCGTAATGAGGACGTTCTGATCTCGGTCGAGGATACGGGTAGGGGCATTCCGCCGGAGCAGATGGGGTTCCTCTTCGATCACTTCTGGCGCGGCGTGGCGGTGCGGCGTGGCAGTGCCGGACTGGGCCTCGCCATCGCGAGGGGATTGGTCGAGGCGCAGGGGGGGCGCATCACGGCCGAAAGCGAGCGGGGGCGTGGCAGCACCTTTGCCTTCACCGTCCCGGCAGTGGAGGAGGCGCCCCCGGTATCGTCGTCGGGAGAAGTCAGGCACGCGAACGCCGAGGAGTAGCGGTTGCTCGCATTTCGCCGACCACCGGAGGCGAATGTCTTCTTGGGGCTTGGATATGAAGCGATGCCCCGACGTAGGCTAATTCGGGGCGTCGTCATTTGAGAGGCGAGGGAAGTCGACTGTCTCAGTACCGGTCACTGGTCGCTCGGCGGCGGACTACGACTTGTGGCGCCGCCGGGGCTGCGATGCGCGCCGCCGCGAGCTCCGTCATCGCCGAGTAGAACTCCAGCACCTGCGCCTTTTACCAGCACAGGTCCGTTCGCATCAAACAGGAGAGGATCATCCCTCGGTCTGCTCGGAGGTGGCCGCCACTCGGTAATCGACTCTGTCCAGCGCTTTCGCCGGATCGCGGGGCGTCGTGACGAGAACGATCCGCTGGCTTTTCCGCAGGATTCGGCTGGAGACGCTTCCGGCCAGGATCCGGTCGAGGAAGTTGTGCCCATGGCTTCCGACCGCGATGAGGTCCGCCTCGACCTTCTCCGCGAGCTCGAGGATGCGCTGGGCAGGCCGACCTGCCGGGGTGTGGATTTTCGTCTCGATCCCTGAGATCTCCGCTGCCTCGTTCGCCACCCGTTCCATGCGGATCCGCAGTCCCTCCTCGTAGGTGTTTACCCACTCCGCGCCCCGGGACTCGAACGGCGGGGAAACGTGCACGATGTGCAGCAACCCCTTGCCGCCGAGGAGCAGCGCCGCCATCCGCACGGCATCCTCGCTGAACGAGCTGAAGTCGACGGCCACCAAGCCGGTGCGGGGCAGCTCCCGGGCGGAGGCCGGCACCGACAGCACGGGCGTGTGCGCCAGGTTCATGATCCGCAGCGCGACCTCTCCCGCGCTCCGCCCGGCGCCGACCACGATGGCGCTCGCGTCGATCTGTCGAGCGTGCTCGGCGATGCTCGGTGCCACCGAACCGATCAAGACCTCCACGGATACGTTGGCCGCGGGAAGCGGTAGCTTCGCGACGGAGCCCTCGATTTCCTCCTGGACCGTCTCGGCGCGGCGCTTCTCCCATTCCTCGTCCGGCAGGAGGATGTACGGTGAGGTCGATCCGAAGATGTCGAGCGGCTCGTTTACGGATACGAGCCGGATCGAGAGGTTCATGTGCCGGGCGATGCGGGCTGCAATCTGCCTGGCGCCGGCCGAGCCCGACGTACCGTCGGTGGCCACGAGAATTGGACCCGTCAATTTCTTCAAGACGCACCTCGAGAAGTTTTAAGTTGACGTTCGTGCTCCGCCTCCGAAGTTAGCGCCAGCCGGGCCGCCCCGCGACGGGATCTCCGCGCTAACCGGTGTCAGGAGAAGGTGGAAGGTGACGGATGCTCCGCTCTAATTCCACCAATGGTGTCGGGTCGTTTGCGGGCTGCCAACGAATCCCGAACCTGCTCTCCCGTATCTTTCGGACGAGCCGGCGGCCTCCCGCACGAAGCGGCAAGGTTCTCCTGAAAGGGTCGGTGCTGGTGACATCGGCGGGAAAATGGGGGCCGTTGCGGGCCGGCGGCAGCTCTTCTTGATAATGTGGGAAGTACGATTACTCTCGATAGAGCAGAAAACCGAGGTCGCCGGGCGCGAACCTCCCGGTAAAGATCTACCGGTTTGGGATGCTGGGAGCGGCGAGCGCCCCTCGGTCGGCGATCTGGCGGTAGGTGCGGACCGCCGGACCGTTTCGCCACCGCTCATTCTCGATCCATCTTCACGCCGGTCTCCGACCGGCCGCGAATCGAACTTCAACGAGGTATTTTGATGACGAGAGCGTCCTTCCGCACCTTCCGCACGGCATTCGCGCCGCTGGCCCTTCTTCTCGGGCTCGTCCTCACCGGCCCCGCCTGTGCGCCGGCCCCTGCCACCGCCCCGGCGCCCGCGCCCGGAGAGGCGACAGACCTGCCGCTGTGGGAGCTCAGCCACCGGGGGAGCACCCTCTACCTCCTGGGCTCCGTGCACCTGCTTCGTCCCGAGGTCTATCCGCTGGATCCGGCCATCTACGACGCTTTCGGCGCCGCCGAGGTGGTGGCCTTCGAACTGGACTTCAACGAGATGATGGCCGCCGCGCCGCTCATGGTGCAGGTCGGCACATACCAGGACGGACGCACCATACGCGACGTACTGCCCGCCGACCTCTACGCCGGGGTCGCCGAGCGGTTCGTCGAGCTGGGGATGCCGATGCAGGTCGTCGATCCCATGAAGCCGTGGATGGCCGCCCTCAACCTCTCCGCCCTCGTGCTGCAGGCGGGCGGGTACGAGGCCGCCGCCGGAATCGACATGCACTTCCACGAGCGCGCCAGGCAGGCCGGCATGGAGATCGTGGGCCTCGAGACAGTCGAGGAGCAGCTCCAGGTCTTCGACGGATTGGACGAAGAGGCCCAGATCTCGATGCTCCACTCCACCCTCGAGCAGCTCGATGACACCGTGGCCGAGCTCGACCGTGCCACTGGGCTCTGGCAGCGCGGCGACGCCGAGGGGCTCGCCGAGATGTTCATCGAGCAGATGGGCGACCAGCCCGAGGTGCTCGAGCGGCTCCTCTACGAGCGCAACCGCAACTGGATCCCCCAGATCGAAGCGCTCCTCCGGCGGCCCCATACCGCCATCGTCATCGTCGGCATGGGCCACCTGGTCGGCGAGGGGAGCGTGATCGAGCTGCTGCGGGAGCGCGGCTACGAGGTGCGGCAGCTACTGGGAGAGAGGGCGGCTGTCGCGGCGGGCGGGTGACGGGCGGTCCGACACTTCGTGGCAGCCATCATCCTCTCTCCTCCTCGGTCGTCACGGCCGTCCCGTAGCAGAGGATCTCGGAGGCGCCGGTCATCACCATGGAGGTGACGAAGCGGACGCCGATGACGGCGTCGGCGCCCATACGCTCGGCCTCCTCCTTCATCCGGTCGATCGCCTGCTCGCGCGACTCGGCCATCATCTTGGTGTACTCCCGCACCTCGCCGCCGGCGATGTTGCGGAGCAGCGCCTGCACATCGCGGCCGAGGTGCCGCGCGCGAATCGTGTTACCGCGCACGAGCCCCATCACCCGGATCACCCGTCGCCCCGGCAGCGCCTCCGTCGTCGTCACGATCATCGCTCCACATCCTTGTAGCGGGTCGTCTTCCATTCGCGGTACTGCTCGTGGCCGATACCGACCAGGAGGAGCAGGAGTCCCAGGCCGACCCCCGTCGCGGCCACCCACTCCACCGTCAGCTCCGCCTGCCACCAGCGCACGAGGAGGAGGCCGGCCCAGACCAGGGCGCCGATCGTGATCATGATCCACCCGATCGGCCTGGTCAGCCGCCGGTGGACTCCCTCCCAGACGCTCCGACTCCGGTGCTGCATCTCCATGGATTGCATTGCTCCTCCCAGCTCCCTCATCAGGGCAAGTTCACGGCTGCACTCAGTGCAGCGCTCGAGATGACGCTCCACCGCCGCGGATTCCTCCGGCGACAGCTCTGCGTCCAGGTACGCGCTCAACTCGGCGCGCGGGTGCTCGGTCATCGATCCACTCCTTCCAACGAGATTCCGCCCGCGATCAGGACCTTGCGCAGGGCGGCGCGAGCGTGGTACAGCCGACTCGCCACGGTGCCGGCGGGGGTGTCGGTCGCCTCCGCAATCTCGGCGTAGCTCAGCCCCTCCATCTCCTTCATCACCAGGACCTCCCGGTGCTCCGGCGAGAGGCGGGCGAGGCTCGCCCGCACCGCGGCGGAGAGCTCGGC
>SKRI01000015.1 GCA_007118565.1 Gemmatimonadota bacterium
ACCGCCTGGGCCGCCGACTCCTGGTCGTCGGAGACGGCCCGGAGCGCAAGCGCCTGGAGGCGATGGCCGGCCCGACGGTGGAGATCCTCGGCTGGCGCCCGGACGCCGAGGTCACCGCCCTTTTCTCGGGCTGCCGCGGATTCCTCTTCCCCGGCCAGGAGGACTTTGGCATCGCACCGGTGGAGGCGCAGGCCGCCGGCCGGCCCGTCGTCGCCTACGGACGGGGGGGAGCCGTGGAGACCGTCGTCCACGGAAAGACGGGCCTCCTCTTCGACGAGCAGACGGTCGAGAGTCTCGCTGATGCGATCCTGACGCTCGAGCGCTGGAGCATCGATCCGAAGGCGTGCCGCCGGAATGCCGAGCGTTTCGATGCGTCCGTGTTCCGGGAGCGGATCGCCGCCGCCGTCAGGCAGGTCGGTGTCGCCACCTCGGCTGCCGTTCCCTCGGTTTCCCGCGACGAGAAGCTCCGGGAAACGGCCTGATCCCCTTTCCGGCCTCCTTGCCGGCGGCTGGCCCGTCCACCCTCCCTTCGATTCCGCGACCACCCGGAGCGCGTTCTGCCGTCCGCGGGGCCGAGCCCCCGCACCCCCTCGAGCAGCTCCCGCAGATCGCCCCTCGTTTTGGCGCGGGGACCCGGGGCGTGCTCCTCGTGTATGGGACGGATCGCGCATTCCACCCTGCGGATCCGGATGAGGCCAGCTTCGTTGGAATCGATTCGGAGTCGAGGCCTGGCAGTTCGACCGCGGCCGACCCGGTTGAGGCATTTGCAGGGTTTGGATATCATTATCTCTCGTCCAGCCCGAATCTTGTGAGATTGTGGATCCCGTTCCGGGCGTCCGTCACCCTTCCCCACGATGCCATGTGGCGTACTGCGTCAGGAGCGCTCTGCCTGGCTCTGGCATTCCTGCTCTTCGCGGGCGTGGCCGAGGGTCAGGACGATCCTTCGCCGACCGAGCCTTCGGAGTACGTTCCCGCAGCGGGAGGGGACGCCCCCATCCGTCCGGGTGACCAGATCCGGATCGAGATCTGGCGCGAGCCTGATTTCAGCGGCGTTTTCAACGTCGACGAGCAGGGGGAGATCACCCTGCCGAGGCTCGGGCGGATGCGGGTCACGACCGGGAGCGCCAACGAGCTCCAGACCCATCTCCGGGAGGAGTTCGGCGCCTTCCTGCGGAATCCGTCGGTGGACGTGGTGGTGCTGCGGCGGGTCGGGGTGCACGGCGAGGTGAGGCGGCCGCAGCTCTACATGGTCGACCTGACCATGACCGTCCGCGATGTGATCGCGCTCGCGGGCGGGGTGCTGGAGACGGGGAATCCGAACCGCGTGACGATCGTCCGCGGGGGGGAGGAGATCCGGCTCGAGAGGGACGAGATCGCGAGCTTCGCGACGGCGGAGCTCCGCTCGGGTGACCAGATCGTGGTCGGACGCCGCAGCTGGTTCGCCCTCAACCCGATCGCGACGATCACCACGGCGGCCACGGTTGGGCCGTTGCTCGTGGGCCTCGTCACCCGGCTCTTCCGGTGAACGCTCCTGGAAGGCCGGCTCCCCAAGATCCGGGATCCGACACCGTCGATCTGCGTGAGCTCGTGGGCTCCGTCGCTCGCGGATGGCGGTACGTCGCGGCCGGGGCTCTCGCCGGGCTTCTCGTCGCGCTGCTCCTCCTCGCGCTTCTCCCCGCGAGGTTCGAGGGGACGACGACCGTTCTGCTCCGCGAGTACACCGACCTGCCCTCCATGGCCAGCGGCGGGCGGGGCGGGTCGGGTGGGAACGGTGGGGGTGGCCTTTCCCTCGGTGGCCTCTCGGATCTCCTCTCTCTCGATGGCGCCCTCGAAACCGAGCTCGAGATCCTCACCAGCCGCGCCGTCGTCGGTGCCGTCGTCGATTCGCTGGGCCTGCAGGCGGAGATCACGCGCCCGCGAGGCATCCCGGTGGACTCGCTCTTCCCTGCCCACTCGTTCTCTTCCCAGCTCGGGGAGGGATCGTACACCTTCAAGAGAGATCAGGGGTCGTACCGCGTCCGGGGTCCGGGCGGCTTCGCCGCCAGTGTGGAGCCGGGTGGCGCGGTGGATCTGCCGGGAGCCCGCCTCTCGCTTCGACACGCCGGCCTCCCGCCCAGCTTTCGCGTCCGGCTGAGCAACCGCCAGGACGTGGTGCGCCGGATCCGACGGATCGTCGACGCGGACCAGGCCGCCGGGGACATCGCTGAGCTCGAGTTCCGGGGGGCGGACCCGCGGACCGCTGCGGCCGTCCCAAACGCCATGGTGGCGGAGTACCTGAGCCGGCGGACGACCACGGACCGGGGGCTGAACCAGCGGCGATACGAGTTCCTCAGCAGGCACGCGGACAGCGTTGCCACCGAGCTGGCCATCGCCGAAGGGCGCCTTCGGGAGCACCAGGAGAGGAGTGGGATCCTCGATCCGGAATATCAGGGGGAGGCGGAGATGGAACAGGCGCTGACGCTCCGGGCGCGGCTCGAGAACGTCGAGATGGACCTGCACGCCCTCGACGAGATCCTGAGGGGCGTTCCCGAAGGTGAGTTCTCCTCGAGGGAGCTGGGAGGGTATCCCACCCTCATGAGCAACCCCGCGATCAACAACCTCCTTTCCCGTCTCTTCGGGCTGGAGACGGAGCGGACCAACCTCCTGGAGCGGCGGACCGAGAGCGACCCGGACGTGGTGGCGCTCGATCGCTCGATCGCGGACGTCGAGCGTCAGCTGGTCGGGCTGTCGCGCTCCTACCGCGACGGCCTCCGCCGGCAGCGGGAGGAGATCGCCGGAAGCCTTCGGGGTCATCGCTCCACGCTCGACGCCCTTCCCGCGCAGGCCGAAGAGAGCTTTCGTCGCAGGCGTGACGTGGAGCGCCTCTCCGAGACGCTCCTCGCGCTGCAGACGGGGCTGGTCCAGGCGCGGATCGCGGCCATCGCGGAGGGAGGCGACGTGCGGCAGATCGACGTCGCGGAGATCCCGGAGCGCCGCGCCTTTCCCCGGGCCGTCTTCTTCCTCCCCATCGGGCTCACCGGCGGGCTGCTCGTCGGTATCGTATTGGCGCTCGGCCGGCGTTACCTGGCGCGGTCGGTGGACGACCCGGAGACGGCCACGCTCGACACCGGATTGCCCGCCTTCCTGACCGCCGCGGGACGGCCGGTCCTGGTGGCGGGGTGGCGGAAGGAGGGATATCTCCTCGTCGTCCCGGCGGAGGCCGAGGTCGGAGCCGGACACACCGGCCGGAAGATCGCCGAGACGTCCAGCCTGCAGGGGCGGGCGGTCGCAGTCGTCGATCTCGAGGGGGCGGCCACACCGGCGGATGTGCGGGCCATGCTCTCCGCGGGGGACGCTGCGGCGACGCCGACCGGTGAGCCGGGCGAGAGCGCGAGCACGGCTCTCATTCCCTACGGCGACGACGGCGCGCAGGTGGCGACGGGGTACTCCCTCTACCGCTGGGGAGGGAACGGGGCCTCGATCGGAGCGATCCGCGAGGCGGTCGGCCGCCTCGGCGACCGTTACGAGCGGGTGATCGTCGTCCTTCCGCCCCTCGGCAACTCCGTCACCACGGCGCTCCTCGGAGAGAGCCTGCCGGTGATCGTCGTCGCGCGCCACGGCCGCACCTCGCGCGTCGTTCTGCGCGACACGGTGGAGAGCCTTCGCGAGGCGGGTCTCGACCCTGCCGCGGTCGCCATCACCCCCGCCGACGAGGATGCAGACGGTCGTTCGTCTGCCTGACGTCGCGGTAGCGCCACCGCACGCGCAGGCGGCAGCCTTCCGCGTGCGCGCGGCTCACCTCCTGATCGGGTCGATCTTCGCGCTCCTCGTCGCGAACCTCGGGCGGGTGCCGCTACTCGACACTGGCGTCGGAAAGGAGGCTCCGCTCCTCCTCAACGACCTGATCGTGCTCGGCCTCGTCGGGATCGGCCTTGTCCTCGCGCTCCGACTCCGCCGGCTGCGCCTGGATGCGGTGGCCGGATGGGCCCTCGCCTTCGGCGCGATTGGGGGTTTCTCGGCGATGGTCTCGCTGGTGCGGTTCGACCTCACCCTCGCCCAGCTCACGGTCAGCCTCGCGTACCTGGGACGCTGGCTCGCCTACTTCGTGCTCTACCTGTTCGTGGTCAACTTCCTCCGGCGTGCCGACATCCCGGCGGTCTGGCGCGCACTCGAGACGGTGATCCTCGTCTTCGCGGGATTCGGGATCCTCCAGTCGATCTTCCTTCCCGGCTTTGCCCAGATCGTCTACCCGGACGCGGTGGTCGGCGTGGACTGGGACGCCCAAGGTTGGCGGCTCGTCTCGACCTTCCTCGACCCGAACTATGCCGGGATGTTCATCGTCACGGCATTGCTCGTCCTCATGGCGCAGGTCGCGTTCGGCGCCCGCGTGGCGGTTTGGAAGATCGCCCTGCTCGGCCTCGCGCTCGCGCTCACCGTCTCGCGGAGCTCTTTCGTGGCGCTCCTGGTCGGAGGGCTGGTGATCGGCCTCGTGCGCGGCAACTCGAAGCGCATCTGGCGGATCGGCCTCGGCGGGATGGCGGCAGGTCTCCTCCTGCTCCCCG
>SKRI01000008.1 GCA_007118565.1 Gemmatimonadota bacterium
ATCGCCCAGGTAAGCCGGGAGAGCCACCCCGACCACACCGCCCTCGACCCGGAGAGCAGCTACCACGATCCGAAGGCCACCGAGGAGGACCCGCGTTGGTTCCTGGTGGACGTCGAGTTCGTGGAGAAGTTCGACGACGTGGTCCCGCTGCGGACGCTGAAGGAGACGCCGGGGCTGGAGGAGATGGTGGTCACCAAGCGGAGCCGCCTCTCGGTGCAGCCGGTCACCCGGGAGGAGTTCGAGATCGTGAGGAAGCTCGCTGCTAGCCGCTAGCCGCTAGCGGCTCGCAACGGCGCCCGGTCTACGGACGCCCGTCATTCACATTCTTTCGGGCGTCTAAAGGTCTGAAGCCGGCAGCCACGAAGGTCGCCTCATCCCGCGAGATGCGAACAGCGAGCCGCGAGCCGCGCCCCCTACCCCACCTCGATCACCTCGCCATCGGCCACCACGAACACCCGGTCTTCCGGAGCCGGGTCCACTCGCGCCGAGCCGGTGAAGTCGCCGAAGGAGGGGAGGACCCCGATCCGCTCTCCGAACCAGAAGCAGGGCATCCGGGCGCGCTGCCTACCCGCGCCCCGGAGCCTGACCGCCGGATGGATGTGCCCGGCGAGGACGTAGCGGCCTTCACTCGAGACATCGGGGTGGTGTTGGTACTCGAAGGGGCCGTCCGCGTGCGGCGCATCCACGCAGGCGATATCGAGCGCCGCCGGCGGATCCCCCGCGTGTCGGTCGTGATTTCCGCGAATGAGTAGCAGCTCCAGCGAGGGGTACGTAGCGCGCCAGGCCGCGATCGCCGCGATCGTTTTGGGCGCCCGCCCCCGCCGATCGTGCCAGAGATCGCCCAGGAAGACGATCCGGCGCGCGCCGGTACTCTCGACCGCGCGACTCAGCCGGCCAAGACCCTCCGCCGTCGTTCCCCGCGGCACTGCCACCCCCAACGCCCGGAAGCTGGCTCCCTTACCCCAGTGGACGTCGGCAACGAGCAACGTCTCCCGGGAGGGCCACCAGGCGGCCCCTTCCGGGAGGAGCAGGAGCTTTTCCCCCGCAATGGTGAGGGGGAAAGCGACGTAGGTCTTCACGGATTGCATGGGGAGAGGATACCGCTGAAGAGGGGTCTCGGCCAGGGCGCAGCCGCCCCGGCCCGCCCCCTCAGGCCGCTTCCCGGGGTTGGGCGATGCCTGCGCCCGCAGCGGGCGCGAGGGCCTCCACGAACCGGTCCGCGATCGCGCTCCAGGAGAACGAATCAGCGGTATGGCGGGCGGCCCGTTCGGAGGCCTCCACCAGGCGCTCACGATCGGGGTGGTAGTCCAGGATCCGGGAGACGAACGCCTCGGCGTCGCCGCTCGGCAGGAGGTGGCCATTCTCCCCCTCGAGCACCACGTCGCGGATTCCCTCGATGTCGGCGGCCAGCACCGGCAGCCCGCTGAGCGCCGCCTCCAGCATGACCACGCCGAAGCCCTCGATGTCCCCTTCCACCGGGATGTTCGGCATGGCGAAGAGGTCCGAGCCCCGGTAGAGGCTTCGCAGCTCCTCCTCCGACACGCGGCCGAGGAGGTGTACCCGGTCCCCCAGATCGTGGCGGGAGATGGCGGCGCGGATCTCTCCCTCCATCGCCCCCTTCCCCGCCAGCAGGTAGTGGACGTCGTCCGGGAGACGCGACACCACCGCATCCACGAACCAGTGGAAGCCCTTCCGCCGCTGCAGGCGCCCCACGCTGGCGACGAGGAGCGCGTTCTCGCCGACGCCGCCCCCCCTTTCCCCCACCATACGGAGGAGCTCCGCCCGCGCGGCCTCCCGATCGGCCGGCGCGGAAAAGAGGCGCGGGTCCACGCCGCACGGCACGACCTCCATCTTCTCGGCCGCCAGCCCCCGGGCCAGACACTCGCGCCCCGTGGCCCGGCTGATGGGGAAGGCCCGGTCGAGCGCGGAAAAGACCCTCGGGAGGAGCCACTGATAGGGACGGGTCGGCAGGGTTACGTCCCGGCCCACCGGGATCGCGGCGAGTCGGGTATCCGACCCATTCAGCGTGGCCCGCAATGCCACGGCGTGCGTTGCCGTGACCATGGAGGAGAAGAGGACCACGTCGATCCGCTCGCGCCGCACCGTGCGCGGGATTTCCGCCAGGAGCCGCGTCATGAACGGCACCATCCGGGCAGGAGTCCTCTCCCACGACGTCTCCAGGACGTGCGAGGTGAGCTCCACCTCCGGGTGCGCCCGAAGGGCATCGTGCAGCCCGACCGCCACCCGCTGCATCCCGCCCACATTGGAGAGCGGCTGCCCGGGGAGCGGAAAGGAGTGGGAGATGTAAAGCAGTCGCACGAGGCAAGCCGGGTCCGGGTACGCCTACGCCGCCGAATTCCGGGCGACGGGCGACGGGCGTGCCCCGCAAGGGACGAGCCGGCAAACAGTTGACGTGGGGCGGGCCGCCCCGTTCTGCGATCACCGGGAAGCGGGCAGGGAACCTTACCCCGCCGCCTTCTCCAGCCGCAGCTGCATCCTGCGGATGCGGTCGGCGAGCTTCTCGGAGCTCACCTTCTCCCGTGTCCGATCGACCAGGAGGGGAAAGGCGAGTGGCGTTGGGCGTGGCGGATCCTCGATCACGACCCGGCTCCGGAAGATGCGCTCCAGCGTCCGACCCATGCGGGTGCGCTCGAGCTGGCGCTCCAGCACCTCTCGGTGCGCCTGCTCCACCAGCCGGTTGCCGGGGTCGTGCCGCGTGAGCACATCGTAGAAGAGGCCGCTCGAGGACTGGAGCTGCCGCGCCGTCTTCCCCTGCCCCGGGTAGCCCTGGAAGACCAGCCCGGCCACCCGGGCGATCTCCCGGAACTGGCGGCGCGCCATCTCGGTGGCGTTGAGCGACGCCGGAATGTCGTGCGCCAGTTCTTTCGGGGAAAGGAGTCCCGCGGCGAGCGCCTCCTCGAGCGGCGTGGGATCCGGCGCCAGCAGCTCGAAGCCGTAGTCGTTGGCGGCCAGGGTGAAGGAGATGGGGCGGAGGCGAGAGATCCGCCAGGCCAGGAGCGCGGCCAGCCCCTCGTGCACCAGACGCCCTTCCAGCGGATAGAAGAAGAGGTGGTGCCCCTCGCGCGTCTTCACTCGCTCGATCAGGAGCTCGTCCAGCGCGGGGATCCGCGACCACTCCGCCTGCAGCTCGAGGAGTCCGCGCACGGCCTCCATCTCCCGCCCCGGAAAGCGCCCCTGCCGCGCCTCGTCCAGGGTTCGGCGCACCGCCTCCGCCAGCTCGGAGGAGAGCGGCATGCGCGCCCCCATCCAGCGGGGTATGGCGCCCCTCATGGACCGGGCCCGGCGGACCCAGCAGGTCATCTCCCGCACACGGATGAACTCGAGCGCCCGTCCGCCGAAGACGAAGGTATCGCCGGGCTTCAGCCGCGCAACGAAGCTCTCCTCGACCGTGCCGATGCGGCCACCGCCCTGGTACTTCACCACGATCTCGGCGTCGCTCACGATGGTCCCCGCCGACATGCGGTGCCGCCGGGCGATCTTGGGATCCTCGACCACCCATCTCCCCTCCCGCTCCACCACCCGCGCGTACTCCGGGTAGGCGCGGAGCGCCGGCCCACCCCGGGTCACGAAGTCCAGCACCCAGGCCCACTCGTCATCCGGCAGCTCCCGGTAGGCGTGCGTCTCCCGCGCCTCGGCGAGCGCCTCCTCCGGCACGAAACCGGGGCCCACCGCCAGCGTCACCAGGTGCTGGGAGAGGAGGTCGAGCGGCCGCTCCACCGGCAGCCTCGCCTCGATGGCGCCGCGCGCCACGGCCTCCCGCGCCGCCGCTACCTCGATCAGCTCCAGCGCGTGCGTCGGCACGCACACCACCCGGCTCTCGCGGCCCGGCTGGTGGCCGCTCCGGCCGGCCCGCTGGAGGAGGCGGGCCACCCCCTTTGGGCTCCCCACCTGCAGCACCTGGTCGACCGGGGTGAAGTCCACCCCCAGGTCGAGCGACGAGGTGGCTACCACGCACTTCAGCCGGCCGGCCCGCAGCCCCTCCTCCACCCAGTCGCGGGTCTTCCGGTCGAGCGATCCGTGGTGGAGCGCCAGGATGCCCGCCCAGTCGGGCCGCGCGTCCAGGAGCGCTCGGTACCAGATCTCCGCCTGGGAGCGGGTGTTGGTGAAGAGGAGCGTGGTCCTCGCCGCCTCGACTGTCTCCACCACACGCGGCAGCAGGATCGTGTTCAAATGCCCGGCCCAGGGAAAGCGATCCACCCGCTCGGGTACGAGCGCCTCGATCCGGTGCTCCTTCGGCACCAGCCCGCGCACCAGGCGACCGGAGCGGCCCACACCCAGCAGGGCGTCGCGCGCCGTCTCGATGTTGCCGAGGGTGGCTGAGAGCCCCCACGTGCGCAGCTCCGGCCGCAAGCCCCTGAGGTGGGAGAGGACCAGCTCGGTCTGCACTCCACGCTTGCTCCCCATCAGCTCGTGCCACTCGTCCACCACCACCGCGCGGAGCCGGCGCAGGAGTCGCTCGCCATGCTTCCAGGAGAGGATGAGGGAGATGGACTCCGGCGTGGTGACCAG
>SKRI01000190.1 GCA_007118565.1 Gemmatimonadota bacterium
CCACCGCCGAGCGGAACATGGTGGCGCTGCACGAGGCCGGGGTGCGCATCGCCTTCGGCACGGACAGCGGGCCGCCGGCGCGCTTCCAGGGGTACTTCGAGCATCTGGAGATGGAGATGATGCAGGATGCGGGGATGCCGCCGCGCGACGTCCTCCTCTCCGCCACGCGGGACGCGGCGGCGTGCATGCGCCTGGACGGCGTGGGCGTGCTGGAGCCCGGCGCGAGGGCCGACTTCGTGGTGGTGCGGGAGGACCCGCTCGCCGACGTCCGCCACCTGCGGGCCATCGAGGCCGTGCACGTGAACGGGAATCCGGTCCCGGGGGCGCGCTTCGCGGAGCGCTGAGACGCTGAACGGACTGGCGCCGCGGCCGGGGGACGGCCAGCTTTCCCGCTTGCCTCGCTTCCCCGCGCCCCTTCCACCTCTGATGTCCGGCGACCTCCATCTCCCCACCGGCGACAGTCGACCCGCGCACCGCTGCGACCTCTGCGGCGCACGGATGTACGAGCACAGCTGCAAGATCGTCTGCCCCAACTGCGGCTACAAGCGGGACTGCTCCGACCCGTGAGCGCGCCCGCCGTCATCTGCCGCGGGCTCCGGAAGACGTACGGGGAGACGGTCGCGGTGAAGCACCTCGACCTCGAGATCCAGCGGGGCGAATGCTTCGGCCTGCTCGGACCGAACGGGGCGGGGAAGACGACCACGGTGGAGATCCTCGAGGGGCTGACCGCGCCGGACGCCGGGGAGGTCGAGATCCTCGGCATGCGCTGGGAGGAGGCGGAGCGCGAGATCCGCCCGCGCCTCGGGATCCAGCTCCAGGAGACGCGGCTCACCGAGCGGCAGCGGGTGGAGGAGGCGGTGCGCCTCTTCCGCTCCTTCTACCCGTCCGGCCCGACGGTGGACGAGCTCATTTCCCGGGTGCAGCTCGGGGAGAAGCGCCGCACGTACGTGAAGGACCTCTCCGGCGGGCAGCGACAGCGGCTCTCGGTGGCGTGCGCGCTGGCCGGGCAGCCCGACATCCTCTTCCTGGACGAGCCGACCACCGGCCTCGACCCCCAGTCCCGCCGGGCGCTCTGGCAGGTGTGCGAGGAGTTCCGGGCGGAGGGGGGGACCATCCTCCTGACCACCCACTTCATGGACGAGGCGGAGAAGCTTACGGACCGGGTGGCCATCATGGATCACGGGGAGATCCTGGTGCAGGGCTCCCCCCGCGAGCTGATCGACACCCTCGGCGGAGCGTACGTGATCGAGCTCACCCCGACGGTGCCGGTGGGGGATGGAGAGCTGGCCGCCCTCCCCGGGGTCCGGCGCGTCGACCAGACCGGCTCGGGAGACTGGCTCCTCACCGCGGACGAGCTGCACCGGCCGCTCCCCGCGCTGATCGATCTGCTCGGAGGCAAGGGAGGCGGCCTCTCCGCCCTCACCACGCACCGCGCCACCCTGGACGACGTCTTCCTGGCGCAGACCGGCCGGCAGCTCCGGGATGAGTAGGAGGGCCGCCATCCGCGAGCTGACGCTCACCCGGCTGCGGGTCATGCTGCGCGAGCCCGAGGTGATCTTCTGGGTCTTCGCCTTCCCGGTCCTCCTGGCCCTCGGGCTCGGCATCGCCTTCCGCGACGCGCCGCCGGAGCCGGTGCGGGTGGCGGTGGTGGCGGAGACGGGCGCAGAGGCATACGTGGCCCGGCTGGAGGCATCGGCGGAGGTCTCGACCACGGGGATGGCAGCGGACGCCGCCATGGACGCGCTGCGGCGGGGTGAGGTGGCGCTCGTGCTGGACGGCGGTGATCCGGTGCTCCTCCGCTACGACCCCACCCGCCCGGAGGGGCGTACGGCCCGGGCGGTGGTGGACGCGGCGCTCCAGGAGGCTGCCGGCGCTCCGCGCCCGGTCGACGTCCGTGTGGACGAGGTCCGGCAGCGGGGTGATCGCTACATCGACTGGTTGATCCCGGGACTCATCGGCTTCAACCTGCTGAGCACCGGACTCTGGGCCATCGGCTTCTACATCGTCCAGATGCGGCAGAACCGCCAGCTCAAGCGGCTGGTGGCCACGCCCATGCGGCGGAGCGACTTCCTCCTTTCCCAGATCCTGGCGCGGCTCGCCTTCCTCCTCCTCGAGGTCCCGCTCATCGTGGCCTTCGCCTGGCTCGTCTTCGACGTCCGGGTGGAGGGGAGCCTGGCCGCGGTCGGCCTGATCACCGTGCTCGGCGCCACCTGCTTCTCCGGGCTGGGGCTGCTGGCCGCCACGCGCGCCCGCACCACCGAGGGGGTGAGCGGCATCATCAACGTGATCATGATGCCGATGCTGGTGCTCTCCGGCGTCTTCTTCTCCGCCAGCCGCTTTCCGGACGCGGTGCAGCCGCTCATCCGCATCCTCCCGCTCACCGCGGTGAACGATGCGCTCCGGACCGTCTACAACGACGGCCTTCCCCTCCTCGCGGCGGGCGGCGAGCTTCTCATCGTCGTCGCCTGGACCGCCGTCTGCTTCCTCCTGGCCCTCCGCTGGTTTCGCTGGCAGTGACCTTCCGGTATCATTCGTGAAGCAGATGTTCACGCCCATGTACCGACGACGTCACGGGCGTCGTCGCCAGGAATCGAGCTTCAGATCCAGTCATGAAAAGCAGACTTCTCCTTTCCGCCCTGACCGTGGCATTCCTCGGCGCGGCCGCCTGCGAGGCCGCCGGGCCGCGCAGCGTCCAGTTCATGACGGATATCGTGCCATTCGATCAGTCCGATCCGACCGGTCTGATCGACGTCTCGGTCACGCAGCGGATTCTGGACATCTCCGGGGACATCGCGGTGATCTGTGCCGAGGACCGCTTCGAGCACACCTACCAGCAGACTTCCAATGAGGTCTCGCTGACGGTGATCGTCACCTCCCCCGGGGAGGGTGAGGCGTGCACGGAGCCGGAAGGTGATGTGCGCTACTTCTTCCGGCTCCTGCCGGTTCAGCCGGGACAGCTACGCGTGACCGTGGAGCACCAGGGGGATCCGGAGCGTGAGGACGGGATCGTCGAGGACACCCAGATCTCGGTGCAGTAGTCGCGCGGCGGCCGGATTCCGAGACCTCTCCCCGGCGACGCACCCTGTTTCCCCGGTCCCGATCCCGCGCCCGGTCGGCCTCCGAGCACGTCCGCAGCCGCGAGCGGCGTGCGCGCGAGCGTCGCAACGCCCTCTTCCTCTTCCTCGGGGCGGTGGTGGTCGCATTCGTGTCGGTGGGCGGGCCGCCGGCGCTGCGGGGGGGCGGGATCGAGCCGCACTGGGGCGTCTATCCGGCGCTGATCGGACTCTCCTGCTGGGGAATCATGACGGCCAACCGGATGCGGCGGCGCGCGCTGAACGTGACGACCTCACGGCGGGTGCATCGGGCCACCCTCCTTCTCGCCGTGGCGCTGGGTGCGGCGGTTTACCACTGGGTCACCGCGATCTAGGAAATCACCCCACGCGCAATCACCGCGGGTAGACCAGCTCGTCCCGCGTCCAGACCTCCCCGTTCCGGATCACCAGCCGCACCTCGCGCAGGTTGCGCACATCGTCCAGCGGATCCGCGTCCAGCACGACGAGGTCCGCGCCCATCCCCGACTCGATCGTCCCGAAATCGTCTCGCCGCATGGCCCGGGCGCCATTCCGGGTCGATGCCACCAGGACCTCCATCGGAGTGAGCCCCGCCTCGGCCATCGCCTCCATCTCCCGGTAGATGGAGGGGCCGTGCAGGGTGAGGGGGTTGCCGGCGTCGGTGCCGGTCGCCACCGGGATGCCGGCGTCGTGCACCCGCTTCAGGTTCTCCAGCATGCGGCGGTAGCCCGCTTCCACGCCGGCGCGGTAGGCCGCGGCGTCCAGCCCCTCGGCCGGCGGTAGCTCGTCGGTGAGGAAGGCCTTCTCCCGCGTCACCGGATCCACGCAGTCGAGCGGCACCCGCTCCGGGTCGAAGCTCCGACTCAGCAGCTCCACATACCCTTCGCGGACGGTGAGGGTGGGGGAGTAGAAGGCGCCGGCCGCGCGGGCCAGATCGAGGAACTCATGGTCGACGGCCCGGTCGTCGACCGAGTGCACGAGCAGACCGGCGCCGGCGCGGAGGGCATCCTTGGCCGCCCAGAGGTTGGTGGCGTGGACGATCAGCGGGACGCCGGCCTCGCGCGCCTCGGAGGCCGCTGCGCGGAGCCGCGACTTCCAGGCGGCGGTGTCCGGCGCCGTCTCGGAGACCAGGTACCAGACCTTGATCGCGTCCGTACCGCGCGCCACGATGGCCCGCGCGCCCTCGCGGGTCGCGGCCTCGTCCGCCATGTGCACGAACTGCCTGGCGTCCGGCAGGTTGAGCCAGTGGTCGCGCGTGGAGAGGAGCGGGCCGGAGGCGGCCACGCGGGGTGCGTCGGTCGCCGCCTCCGTGGCCGCCCGGAGCCGCTGCGTCCATGGGAAGCCGCCCACGTCGAAGACCGAGGTGACCCCGGAGCAGAGCCAGCTCCGGTGGAACCGCTCCGGATTCTCCTCCAGCTCGGCCACGGTCTCCGCGTAGGGAAACCGGTCGCGCAGGTC
>SKRI01000253.1 GCA_007118565.1 Gemmatimonadota bacterium
GATGGCCTCCTCGTCGGTGAAGTCACCCCACCAGCCGGCGGAGACGGTCCAGGTGCCGAAGCCGACCTCGGAGACGGAGATGTCGGTGCCGGGATAGGTTCTGTATCTCATGACTCGCTGCCGGGTTCAAAATTACGAACGATACGTGGGATCATAGCGCGCTGAAGCGGATCTCGCACCCGCCGGAAACGGCGGGGAACCGCGGGGAACCGCGGAGAACGCAAAGCACGCGGAGGATTTCCCCCGAACCCCCCTGTCCCCGTTCATCTTCCTCGAACCAACACAAGGGAGGAAATGCGGAACGAGGGGCACGAGGGCTGGACTAAGACCCATCTCCCTCTTCATCCTTCGTTCTCTCCCCTTGGAAGCGCGGCGAAGAGGGAAGTGAATCAACAGATTCCCACTGTTCCTCCGCGATCTTTGCGCCCTCCGCGGTTCGATGCCGTGCCGTTCTCCTGCCCTCCGTTTGCTCGGTAGTTCAACGAGCCCGCGCGAGGACCGATGTCACCCGCAGCTCCCGACCATCTCGTAGCCGCGCTCCAGGTCGACGAGCGGTGTGGGATACTCTCCGGAGAAGCAGGCGCTGCAGAAGGTGCGGTCCCTTCCGGCGGCGTTCTGCATGCCCTCGAGCGAGATGTAGCCGAGGGAGTCCACGCCCAGGTGCTCGGCGATCTCGTCCGGAGTACGCTCGGCGGCGATCAGCTCCGCGCGCGTGGGCATGTCGATCCCGTAGTAGCAGGGGTTCCGCACGGGCGGCGAGGCCAGCCGGAAGTGGACCTCCCGGGCCCCCGCCTCGCGGAGGAGGGAAACGAGCCCGCGCGAGGTGGTACCACGCACCAGCGAGTCGTCGACCACGACCACGCGCTGACCGGCGAGCACCTCGTCGACCGCGCTGTACTTGAGGCGGACCTTGAAGTCGCGCCCCGCCTGCGTGGGGTCGATGAAGGTGCGGCCGACGTAGTGGTTGCGGATCAGGCCGAGCTCGAACGGGACGCCGGACTCCTCGGCGTAGCCCAGGGCGGAGGAGTTCGCGGAGTCGGGGACCGAGATCACGCAGTCGGCCTCGACCGGATGCTCCCTCGCGAGCTGCCGCCCGAAGGCGCGGCGAGCCCGGTCCACGGAGATCCCCCAGAGGCTGGAGTCCGGACGCGCAAAGTAGACGAGCTCGAAGATGCAGGGGCGCGGCATACCCTGCGGCGGGAGCGGCCGGAGCGCGGTGATCTCCCCCTTCTCGATCTTTAGGACCTCGCCCGGCTCCACATCGCGCAGGAAGTCCGCGCCCACGATGTCGAGCGCGCAGCTCTCCGAGGCGAAGACGATCCCCCCGTCGAGCCGCCCCATCACGAGGGGTCGGAAGCCGAACGGATCACGTGCCGCGTAGAGGGTGTCTCCCACCGTGATCAGCACCGAGAAGGCGCCCTCGAGCTGGGAGAGGGCGTCGTCGATCTGCGCGTCCACGCCCTCCCGCCGCGAACGGGCGATCAGGTGGACGATGACCTCGGAATCGATCGAGGACTGGAAGAGCGCGCCCTCGCCCACCAGCTTTGAGCGGAGGTCGCGCGCATTGGTGAGGTTGCCGTTGTGGACGACGGAGAGGTCTCCCTCGCTGTAGCGGACATGGATCGGCTGGGCATTGTGCAGCCCGGCGCCGCCCGCGGTCGAGTAGCGGATGTGCCCGAGGGTGGAATCCCCCGGCAGCCCGGAAAGCACCTCCTCGTCGAAGGTGTCGGCCACCAGCCCGGTGGCGCGGTGCATCCGCGTTTCCCCCTCCTCCGGGCCGTTCACCGCGACGATGCCGGCCGCCTCCTGCCCCCGGTGCTGGAGCGAGTAGAGGGCCAGGAAAGTCAGACGTGCGGCATCGGGGACTCCCGATACCGCTACGATTCCACACACGTTGGCAGCTTCCGGTTCGAGTTGCGCGCGCGCCCGTTCAGGGTCGCGAGACCGCGGATTCCAGGGCGGCCTCCACGACGCCCGCCTCCCCCTCCATGCGCCGGGGAATGGCGGCGTAGTAGATGCCGGCGAGCTCCGCGGACGGTGCGGCGAGCTCGGTATCACCCACGCGGATACGGAACGTTCCGCGCTCCTCCCCCACGGTGCCGATCCGCTCCACCGGGACGCCGTGCCGGTGCGCGGTCGCGATGACCGTTTCCGCGTCCTCCGGTCGGCAGCTGACCACGGCGCGCCCCTGCGCCTCCCCGAAGAGGTGCGCGGTGCGGGGCACCATTCCCCCGAGCTCGACCTCGATTCCGAGCGGGCGCGCCTCGCTGGCGATTGCGCACTCGGCGAGCGCCACGGCGAGCCCGCCGTCGGAGCAGTCGTGCGCCGAGCGCAGGCGCCCCGCCCGGATCTCCTCGAGCAGGACCTGCTGCAGGCGGCGCTCCGCGTCGAGATCCACCCGCGGCGGGGCGCCTGCCACCCGCCCGTGCACCGTCTTCAGGTACTCGCTGGCGCCCAGCTCGGCCGTGCTCTCCCCGAGCAGGATGATGGCATCTCCCTCCCCTCGGAACCCCATCGCGGTGGCATGGGCCGGGGATTCCAGCACCCCGATCATGCCGATGGTCGGGGTGGGGTAGATGGCTCCGCGCGGGTTCTCGTTGTAGAGCGAGACGTTCCCGCCCGTCACCGGCGTCTCCAGCGCGCGGCAGGCCTCGCCGATCCCGGCCACGGCCTCTGACAGCTGATGGTACACCTCGGGCTTGAGAGGGTTGCCGAAGTTGAGGTTGTTGGTGACCGCGCGCGGGGTGGCACCGGAGCAGGCCAGGTTGCGCGCGGCCTCGGCCACGGCGAGGCGCGCCCCCTCACGGGGCTCAAGGTAGACGTAGCGGCCATTGCCGTCCACCGTGCAGGCGATGGCCCGTTCGCTGTGCCGCAGCCGGATGACCGCCGCGTCCGAGCCCGGCCCGATCACCGTCGAGGTGCGGACGGTGCTGTCGTACTGGTCGTACACCCAGCGCTTCGAGGCGATCGACGGCGCGTCGAGCAGCGCCTTCAGCGTCCAGGCGGGGTCGGCCTCCTCCGGCCGCGGTTCCAGATCCCCCGGATCCCACTCCCGCAGCGCGCGGATCTCCTCCGACTCCCGTCCCTCCCGGGTGTAGGTGGGACAGTCCTCGACCAGCGGCTCGCCGGGAATGGAGACCACCACCTCGCCGTTCTCTCGAATCACGTAGCGTCCGGTATCGGTGACCCGGCCGATGGTCTCCGCCTCCAGCTCCCACTTGCCGAGAATCTCCCGCACCTCCTCCTCGCGTCCCTCCTTCGCGACCACGAGCATGCGCTCCTGCGTCTCCGAAAGGAGGATCTCGTACGGCGTCATTCCCCGCTCGCGCACCGGCACATGGGTGATCTCGATGTCCACGCCGGTGCCGCCGCGGGCGGCCATCTCCGTGGAGGAGGAGACCAGTCCCGCCGCGCCCATGTCCTGGATGCCGACGATGTGCCCGGAGCGGATCAGCTCGAGCGAGGCCTCCAGCAGCAGCTTCTCGGTGAACGGGTCGCCCACCTGCACCATGGGACGCTGCGCACCGGCCTCCTCCTCGAGCTCGGCGGAGGCGAAGGTGGCGCCGTGGATCCCGTCCCGTCCGGTTCGGGCGCCCACCGCCATGATCGGGTTGCCCACCCCCTCGGCCACGCCCAGGATCAGCTCCTCCTCCTTGAGGACGCCCACGCACATGGCGTTGACCAGCGGATTCCCCTCGTACGAGGCGTCGAAGACCACCTCCCCGCCCACCGTGGGGATCCCCACGCAGTTACCGTAGTCGCCGATCCCCCGGACCGCGCCGGCGAAGAGGTAGCGCACCCGGTTTCCCTGCGGCCCGTCGAGGTCGCCGAAGCGGAGGGAGTTGAGGAGGGCGATGGGTCGCGCGCCCATGGTGAAGACGTCGCGCAGGATGCCGCCCACCCCGGTGGCCGCGCCCTGGTAGGGCTCGACCGCGGTGGGGTGGTTGTGCGACTCGATCTTGAAGGCGATGGCGAGCCCGTCACCCACCGAGATCACCCCCGCGTTCTCCCCCGGTCCCTGTAGGACCCACTCCGCCTCGGTCGGCAGGGTCTTCAGCAGCGGTCGGGAGTTCTTGTAGCCGCAGTGCTCCGACCACATGGCGCTGAAGACGCCCAACTCGGTGTAGGTCGGTGTCCGGCCGAGGATCTCCCGGATCTGCGCGTACTCGTCCTCGGAGAGCTTGTGCTCCGCAACGAGCTCGGGGGTGATCTCCGGATCGCCGGGACGGGAGATGGGCTTCGTTCCGGTTGCGTCTGCAGCGGTCACGTCGTGGCGCTCGGGTGCGGGTGATGGTAAACCAGGGGTAGTCTCGAACAGCGGTGGCCCGGATGCAAATCCGCGCCTCCCGCTCGGCAGGAGCTCCGGGTGTGCGACGTGCCGCTCACCGCGGCGCGAGCGCCTCGACGAGCGACCGGAAGAGGCCGGCGCCGTCCTCCGATCCGAGGATCGGATCCGCCGCCCGCTCCGGGTGCGGCATCATCCCGAGGACGTTGCCGGCCTCGTTGCGGATCCC
>SKRI01000300.1 GCA_007118565.1 Gemmatimonadota bacterium
AGAGCGCCACGCGCCAGGGGGCGGGCCTGGGGCTCGCGATCACCCGGGGAATCGTGGAGGCTCACGGAGGGCAGGTCTGGGTCGAGAGCGAGGAGGGACGGGGGGCCGCCTTCCACTTCACGATCCCCGTTTCCTTTTGAACCGCCGCGGCTCGACTCCGGGCCTGCTCGTGACGGAGCGCCTCGACCGGATCGAGCCGGGCGGCCTTGTTTGCGGGGTAGGAGGCCGAACCCCATGTCCGGTTCCCCCTCCCGATTCGGGACAGCCGGTGCATCGTTTCGATACACTTTGCGCAAGGTCTGGTGCGGCGCTTCCTGGTTGCGATCCGTCCAAACCCAGGTCTCGCAGCTAGATAGGAGGTTCAGTGCATCTCCCGGCACTGGGGTCCGATTCTTCCAAGAGCTTCCCGATCATTCCCGAGCGTTCTGCCGCCACTTCGACGGCAGAGTAGGGTCTCCTCAATGCGGAATTCGCCACCATCCATCCCTGCGGGTGGAACAAGTAATTCTTCCACCACCCATCCACACACAGCCCCTGACCCGATGAATTCCGCTGCCCTGCCGGACTACTACGAAACGCTTCAGCTTTCCTCCCGCGCCGACGGGCACACCGTCGAGCGGGTGTTCCGGCTCCTGGCCAAGCGATTCCACCCCGATAACGGGGAGAGCGGCGACGTGACCCGCTTCACCGAGCTGATGGAGGCGTTCCGGGTGCTCTCCGATCCCGAGGCGCGGGCGCAATACGACGCTCGGTACGAGGAAGCGCGGGAGGAGAAGTGGCGCCTCTATGAAAAGGGGGCGGACGGGACGGACATGGCGACGGACCGCCGCGTCCGTAACGCGATCCTCTCCCTTCTGTACACGGCCCGCCGCACCGACTCCGACCGCCCGGGCGTGGGGACCGTCGAGCTGGAACGGCTGCTCGGATGCCCGGAGGAGCACATGCGCTTCCACCTCTGGTACCTGAAGGAGAACCGCTGGATCGAGCGGATGGAGAACGGGATGCTTGCCATCACCGCTGCGGGAGTGGATCGGGTGATGGAGCTCGGCGGGCCGGCGCGCGACACGCTGCACCTGATCGGGCGGGGAGAGGAGGACGACGGACCGATTGCGGCAGCCGCTGGCTGAGCCGCGGAAGGGGAGGGTCGGTGAGCGGCCCGTTCCACCCGGCGATTCGGCCTCAGTCGGTGGGGGCGCCGGGGGAGCGGGGCGGGAGGAGGAGGCGGAAGGTGCTCCCCTCTCCCACCACCGATTCGGCTTCCAGCGCCCCTCCCAGTGCCGCCGCCAGCCTCTGGGAAATCGTCAGCCCGAGCCCGGTGCCGGCGCTTTCCTCCTCCACCTGCACGAACTCCTCGAAAATCTTCTGGAGGTGCTCCGCGGAGATTCCCCTCCCACGATCGATGATGGCCACCTCCACCCACTCGTCTCCCACCACGCGCCATTCGACCCGCACCGGATTGCCTTCCCCGTAGTTGATGGCGTTGGAGAGGAGGTTGAGCAGGATCTGCCTCACCCTGCGCGGATCGGAGGTGAAGGTGTGCTGGCCGGAGCCGTGGACCTCCAGCGGGACCCCATGCTTGGTGGCCATGGGGCGGACGGTGTCAGCGAGCTCGTCGAGCAGCTCCGGCAGGCGGATCTCCTCGGGCTGAAGCTCGATGTGTCCCGCCTCGATCTTGGCGAGGTCGAGGACGTCGTTGACGAGGTCGAGGAGGTGATGGGCGGCTCGCTGTGATCGCTCGAGCGAAGGGATGAACTCGGCGGGTAGCTCTCCGTAGATGCCGTCCAGGAGGAGGCCGTTGTAGCCGATGATGGCATTGAGCGGCGTGCGCAGCTCGTGGCTCATGGCGGCGTAGAAACGGCTGCGCGTCTCCATGGCCCGCTGGAGCTCGTCGGTCCGCTCCCGCAGCTCCTCGTTGACCGCCTCGTACTCGACCGCCTGCTCCTCCAGCTCGGCCGCCTGCTCCTCCAGGATCTCGGTCTGCTGCTCGAGCTCGCTACGGATCCGGCGCTCGTCCGTGACGTCGTGCATGACCACGCAGAGCACCTCGTGGGGCGCGGCCCGGACGGGTGCCACGGTGACCTCGGCCACCCCCGATGCTCCGTCGGCACGCACGAAGACCAGCTCGGCCGTAACCTCACCTTTGGCTCCCTCCTTCAGAAGAAGCTCCAGAGCGGGTCGATCGGGGACCGCCATGACCTCGGGGAGCGGCCTGCCCTCGAGGTCGGCCGCGTCTCGACCGATGAGGCGGGAGGCGGCCTCGTTGGCGCTCACGATCCTTCCCTCCACGTCGAGGGAGAGGATCGGGTCCGGAACCACCCCGAGAAGGGCGGCGAGGAAGGCGTCCGAAACCCGGGCGCGCTCCACGCTGGTGGACTCCAGCTTCGCCAGGTCGAGCTGCACCCGCTCGCGTGTACGGCGGTACCGCCTCCGCTGTTTCGACACGTCGGCGGCCTGTCGGAGGAGCGCGGGGTTCAGGTCCTCCGCCTCCACCACCCATACCTCCCCCACGCCGGGGGTGAAGAGGAGGGTCCTCTCAACCTCCGACTTTCCCTCCGGTGGAGGCAGGACGATCTTCTGGACGCCCGGATCGAGCTTCTGGATCCGCCCGAGAATCTCGCGCAGGTTGCCGTCCTCCGACTCCACGACCACGTAGTCGGCGTTCGCGAGCGCCTCCGGGCCAGCGCTGGCCAGCGCCGTCGGAGACAGCCAGTCGTCTCCCCCCGGATCGCTCCGGCTGATGCGGATCCCGGTCGGCGGCTCCATCAGACCAGGGGCAGCCCGAGGAGCGCGCGGCCGATCCACTGCTTGAGCTGGTCCGTGGTGGGAGCCATGACGTGGCTCGCGCGTGCATCCCGCAGCAGGCGGGTCAGCTTGCCCTGCTCCGCATAGCCGCGACCGCCGGAAAGGGTCATCGCCTCGTTCGCGAGGAGGACGGAGCTGTCCGCGGCGGCGGCCTTGGCCCCGAGGATGGCGAGGAGGGCATCGCCCTCCTGAACGTCCCCGGCCCGCGCCCCCTTGTAGATCAGCTGGCGGGTGCGCTCCATCTCCAACCACATTTCCCCCAGGCGCAGCCCCACCACCGGGTCGGAGCCGATCAGCTCCCCGGTGTGCGAATGCCGGCGACCGCCCACGTGGTCGCGCGCAACCTCGACGGCCTCGACGGCCACACCGAGGTAGGTGCCGGCCATGGCGGAGAGGAAGAAGGGTGTCACCACCTCGAATGTGTACCAGAGCTGGTCGCCGGGCTCGCCGAGCAGGTTCTCGCGCGGGAGACGGACGTCGCGCAGCTCCACCGCGCGGGAGCTGTTCCCGCGCATGCCGAAGCCCACCCATTCCTCCTGCCACTCCATCCCCTCGGATCCGGCATCCACCACCACGCAGCTGAAGGTGCCCTCGCCGCCGCCGGCTTCCACCCCGGCCACGGACAGGACGTACGAGTCGGCGTGGCCGCCGTTGGTGATGAAGCTCTTGGTTCCGCGCAGGATGTGCTCGTCCCCGTCGGGCTCGATCTGCGTCTCCGGAATCCAGAAGTGGGATCCGGTGCCAGGCTCACTCAGGGCCAGGGTGGTCAGGTGCTCGCCGGCCGCGATCGGCTCGAGGTAGCGCTCGCGCTGGTGGTCGGTGGCCTTGGCGGCAATCACGGCGGTCGCCACGCAGTGCATCCCGAAGCAGATGGCGGCGGAGGGGCTTTCCCTACCGATCTCCTCGCACGCCACGACGAGCGCCTCGAGCCCGAGACCGTGTCCCCCCAGCTCCCGCGGCACGTGCAGCGCGGTGAGGCCGGCGTCGGTGAGCGCGCGCAGGGAGCGCTCCGGCCAGGCGCCCTCGCGATCCTCTTTCGCGGAATCCTCGGCCACGACCGAAGTGGCGATCTCTCGCGCGCGCCCCCGGACATCCTCCACCCTCTCGATTGCTTTCACCAGCTCTTCCTCAGCGTTCCGATGGTTACGAAGGGAGGGATGATAGCATGTGCCGGGCCGAAGTACAGGGGGCGGCGCGCCGGTGGGTTTTCAAAACCGAAAACGGCTTTCGAAGCGATCCCCTACAGACTGTAGTGAGTTACCTGACACGGATTTTGCATGCGAGGCGGAGGCACTCAACGCGCCTGCCGGCGGAGAATCCCCCAAGCTCCCCACAAATCGTTCTGCTCGAGCGCGAGTGATCGAGTCGGCAGGCAGCCAGGACGGTAAAAAGCGGCCTCCGCCCTTCGGGACCCTCTGTAGGGAAATCGATCCAGGTCTGTCGGGAGATACTTGACAAGGGCCCATCGCTTTCCCACCGTGCAAAGCAGTCCGAACGTCCGTTCGAAAAAGATTGGGGCGTTCTCTTTCCCCCGGCTCCAGACACCGGGTTTCCCCTCTCTCTTTCCAAGGAGAAGCGCAGGATGAGAAATCGCTTGCTGGCCCTGCTCCTCGTTCCGGCAGCCCTGGTGGCCTGTCAGGACGCCACTCCCCCACTCTCACTCGACGCGGAAGCCACGCATCAGCGCGCCGCGGCCGTTGATGGCCAC
>SKRI01000226.1 GCA_007118565.1 Gemmatimonadota bacterium
GCTCCTCCGCATCGATCGTCAGGATGCCGGTCCCGATGGTGTTCAGGATCTCGTCGGTGTCGAGCCGGAGCTTGTGCAGCTCGGACTCCACCTGGCCGAGCTCCGCCCCGGCCTGTCGGAGACGATCCCCGAGATAGCCGGTGGCGAGCGCCACCGCGGTGAAGAGCGCGACGTGGAGATAGACGGCGGGCTCCGTCGTCCCCTCCGTTCCCCAGACGCTCGCGGCGAGGTAGAGCACGATCGCGAGGACGGCGATCAGGAAGCCGCCGCGCAGCGGCAGGAGGATGGCGGCCGCGCCGATCACCAGCACGTAGACGGGAGAGAACGGGCTCCCGGCCCCCCCCGTCAGGATGACGATGGAGGTGACGAAGGCGCAGTCGAAGACCATCTGCCCGTAGCGGAAGCCCTCGCTCGCCGGACGGTCGAGGATCCCGGTGTAGGCGTAGGAGAGGGCCGACATCACCCACGCGACGAGCACGATCAGGGAGATGGCGAGCGTTTCCGCGGGCGCGAGGTCCGGCCAGACCCAGACCATGGCCGCGAAAGCCACCAGCGCGAGCGCGGCCCGCCCCGCATAGAGCGAATTCAGGGTGCGCTCGGGCCGGGGCAGGCGCATCGCTCCGCGTAAACCGCCTTTCCTGGAGCGGGGGGGATGCCGCAGCGGGCTCATGGAGCGTCGGACGCCAGATCCTCGGGATCGCTTGGTGGGCCCGCCGGGAGATCGACGAAGAAGGTCGATCCCCTGCCGACCTCGCTCTCGACCCGGATGTCCCCGCCGTGGCCGTTCACGATCCGCTTGACGATGGCGAGCCCGAGCCCGGTGCTCTTTTCCCCGGCAGTGCCGCGCACGCTCGCCTTGCCGAAGGGGCGGAAGAGGCGATCGATCTCCTCCGAGGGAATCCCCTGCCCCTGGTCCTCCACCGTAATGCGGGCGCCGTCCTCCGTGGAATGGAGCCCGACCCGCACCGTGGTCCCGGGGTGCGAGAACTTGACCGCGTTGCTGATCAGGTTGTTGAGCACCTGCTCCATCTTCTCGGGATCGAGCCAGAGGCGAGGGACGTCCTCCCCCATCTCCAGCTCGAGCGCGATCTCCTTCTGGCCGGCGAGCGTGGCGTTCGTATCCACGTTCGTGCGCAGCAGCGCCCCGGGCGACATTGGAACCCGGTCGAGGCGGAGCCTCCCCGACTCGATGGCGGTGAGGTCGAGGAGGTCGTTGATCATGCCGAGCATGAACCGGCTCGAGGAGCGGATTCGGCTCATGAAGTCCCGCTGCGTCTCGGTGAGACTCGGGTCCAACTCCTCCAGGAGGAAGTCCGTGTACGCCGAGATGACGCCGAGCGGATTGCGGAGGTCGTGGGCGGCCATCCCCAGGAGCTGGTTCTTCTGTTCGTTCAGCTGCTCGAGCCGCTCGTTCTGCTCCATGAGCTCGGTCCGGGCCATCTCGAGCTCGTCGTTGCGGCTCCGGAGGGAGAGGGAGAGAGTCCGGGCGCGGAGCAGGGAGCGGATGCGCGCCTGGAGCTCGACCTTCTCGACCGGCGTCATCACCACGTCGTCCGCCACCTCCCAGAGCTCGGTGGAGGCGAGGCTGAGACGTCCCCGGGGGGCCACCAGGAGGCAGGGGAGCAGGACTGGCTGCTCGCGCGCGCGCCGTTCCCGGATCCACTCGCCGTGGCGCTGGAGCATCCGGGGGCCGAAGACGCAGAGATCGAACGCCTCGTCCGGGGGATCGCCTTCGCCCCCCTCCACGACGGTGAACTCCTCCGCAAGGCTGTCGGCCACCAGCCGGCGGTTTTTCTCATGCTCGAAGAGGAGAAGGACGTGCATCCGTCGGGGAGATGAGGGCAACGGCAGACCGGCGGGCTCGCGAGGACCCAAGGTACGGAGAAGGCGGCAGTAGCGACAAGGCCGGAGCTGTACCTCGGAGCTGCGCCGAGGGGAACAGGCGCAGCTTGCCTGCGGGGCCTCGCGCGGCGAGCTTGCTGCGCCCCGGTGCAGATGCGACCGGGCACGCCGGAAATCGAACGAGCCGATGCGCCGCAGCAACGACGACAACCGCGAGGACATCCGACACCCGGACACCCGGACGCCCCTGATCGTGACCGGGATCGGGCTCGGTGCGGTGCTCGTCGCATACCTCATCTTCCCCGGCGTCCGCACCGAGATCAACGCCGCCGTGATGCTGGCGGCACGCGCGGACCTGGCTCCGCTCCGGGACTACCTCCTCGGCTTCGGCGTCTGGGCGCCGATCGCTTCGGGAGTGCTGCAGCTCATCACCTCGATCATCGCCCCCCTTCCCTCCTTCGTCCTGGCGCTCGCCAACGCGCTCCTCTACGGCTTCTTGTGGGGAGCGGTGCTCACCTACACGACCTCGCTCCTGGCCGCCGCGGTCTGCTTCGGACTGGCGCGCGCCTTCGGGCGGCCGCTGGTGGAGCGCTTCGTCTCGGCCGCGGCTCTCAACACCACGGACCAGTTCTTCGAGCGGCGCGGCGCCTGGGCGGTGGTGATCGGCCGGCTGATCCCCTTCATCAACCCGGACGTGATCAGCTATGCGGCGGGGCTAACCGTCATGCGCTGGCGGATCTTCCTCCTGAGCGTCGGCGTCGGAGCCCTTCCCTCCGTCCTGCTCTACTCCTGGCTCGGGGCGCGGGGTGTCACCTCGATCGGATGGCTGGCCGCACCCCTGATCGGGCTCGGCATCATCGCCTTCCTCGCCGCGCTCTGGCATGCGCACCGCTCCCGCGGCCGCAAAGGCGAGCAATAGAATGAGAAGCGGGGCCCCACCCATCAGGTGGAGCCCCACCCTTCATCCGCGCATCGGACTCCGGCTCAGCGCCTCGCCGGGGCGGGGGCGCCGAGCGCCGGAGCCAGTCCGCGCAGCCCCTCCGCATCGCCCGGGCGCTCGCCCGCAGCCATGCGGTTTACCTGCCCCGCGAGCTCGGTGGTGAGCGACTCGATCGCGGCCAGCTTCATCTCCCCCTCACCGAGCGCCTCCACCCGGTCCAGCTCGGTCACCATCCGCTCCGCTTCCTCCGCGGTAACGGCGTCGTTGCGGACGAGCTGGTCGAGGTAGGCGCGTGCCACCACCACCTCGGCCGGCCACTCGATCCGCGGCTGGTGCTGCGGGTTGAACTCGTCCAGCTGAACCAGGCGCGCGGCGTCGATCTCGTTCTGCGACAGGTGCTCGCTCGGCGTCAGCGCGAGCACGTCGAAGCCGCGGGAGATCTCGGAGCCGTAGATGTACCCGTTGTACCAGTATGCCGACCAGTAGCCGCCCCGCACCAGCTCGTTCGCATCCATGGGACCGCGGTCGAAGAAGGCGATCTCGTACGGGTTGGCCGGGTCGGTGAAGTCGAAGACGGAGATGCCGCCCTGGTACCACGCCTGGACCTTGATGTCGCGCCCCGGCACCGGCACCAGGCCGCCGTTGTGCGCCACGCACGTCTCCAGCTCGGTCTGCGGCGCCGGCAGCTTGTAGTAGCTTTCGTGACTCATCTCCCCGTTCTCCACGGTGAAGATGGCGTTGGCCCCCCAGTCCCTCGGATCGGTGATCCGGCAGCGCGGCTGCGTGCCCCCGCCCCACTCGTCGGTGAAGATGACCGAGGTGCCGTCGTTGTTGAAGGTGGCCGAGTGCCAAAAGACGAAGTTGGGGTCACTCACCTCATCGATCCGCACCGGTCGGTCCGGCTGGGTGATGTCGAGGAGCAGCCCGTTGCCGGAGCAGGCGCCGGCGGCCATCCCGATGGCGGGATAAGAGGTGATGTCATGGCAGCGGTTGGTCTCCCGGGAGGGCTGGGTGCCGGGGCCGTGGTCGCCGCCCGGCCAGAGGCCGGCGATCTCCCCGGTCTCGTGGTCGGCGAAGATGCGCGGCTCGCTGACGATCCGCGCCTCCTGGGGGGCGGCGAGCGGCACTCGGATCACCTCGATCTGGAAGAGCGAGGTTTCGGGGTCCTCCTCGGGCGGCAGGCCGGAGCAGCCGGCCATCTCCTCGGCGGGGCGCACCGGGCTCGTGCCGGAGTTGTAGACGTAGATGACGGTGTCGTCGTTCGGGTCGCTCACCAGGGTGTGGGTGTGCGAGCCCCGGCAGGTCTGCACCGCGGCGACCTGCCTGGGGTTGTCGAGGTCGCTGACGTCGAAAATGCGGACGCCCCGGAAACGCTCGGGGTCCACCTCGCCGGAGGTGCCCTGGTCCCCGCAGTCGATGCGGCCTCGCACCTCCTGCGCGGACATGAAGACCAGGTTCCCGTGGATGGAGACGTCCCCCTGTCCGCCCGGACAGACGACCGCGGTGCGGAGCGTTGGGTTGGCCGGATCGGAGATGTCGTGGATCTGGAAGCCGTGGTAACTGCCAACGACCGCATAATTGCCCCGGAAGCCGAGGTCCGTATTGGAGAAGTGGCCGTCGCCCGGATCGGCCGGATTGTAGAAGCCCTCGGGGCGCGGGCGATTGGCCAGGAGCTCCATGTTCCAGCTCGCCTCCTCCGCATCCATCCATCCCGCCCCGAGCC
>SKRI01000279.1 GCA_007118565.1 Gemmatimonadota bacterium
CGCGCGTGACGCCTCGCGCGCCGACTCGACGGCAGCGCCCCCCCGCGCCTCCGCCTCCTGCCGCCGCTCGGCCTCCGGGGCGCGGGATGCCAGCACCTCCTCCATCTCCCCCCGTGCCTTTCGTCCGGCCTCCACCCGACCCGACAGCTCCCGCCTCGCCTTCACCCTCAGCTCGGCCTCGCGATGGGCGCTCCGCGCCCCCTCCAGGCCTGCTTCCAGCGTTTCCACCTCCCGCTCCCGCTTCTCCAGCCGGGCAAGGTCCGCCTCCCGGGCCTCCGCGGCCTCGCGCAGCGGTGCGATCTGCGCCTCGCCGTCGCTGATCTCCCGGTCGAGTCGGTCGCTCGCCGCCACGTCCTGCTCCACCGCGGTCAGCGCTCGCTTCAGCTCGGCGACCTCGGCCTCGGCGCGCTCCACTGCGGCGGCGGCCTCCCGGAGCGGGGCGCGCGGCTGCCCGCCCGGCGTATGGTAGATCTCGTACTCTTGCCGCGCCGCCTCCAGCAGAGAGATTTCGGCCTCCCCGGCGCGTGCCTTCCCCGCCGCCCGGTCGAGCGCGGCCGCAAGCGAGCGATGCCCTTCGAGGGCCGGGTAATCGAGGGGTGTGTCCTGCTGGATGCGGAGCGCCTTCCACAGGCCGAAATCGACCGTCTCGTTCAGGATCGCATTCACCCGGTCGTGGGCCTCACGCCCAGTCAGGCTCTCCGGCCGGGGGGCGTGGACGGTGAGCTCCGTGCGCTTCGTCCGGTTGAAGCTCTTGAGGTAGGTGGCGTGGTAGGGTCCGGCGCGGAACTCGAGCTGGACCTCGCTCCCCTCGTCCCGGTGCACCGGCTGAACCGCGCGCACCGCCTGGGCACCCGAGCTGTCGAGGTAGTCGAAGAGGAGGTCTACCGCCTCGGCCAGACTCGACTTGCCGATCTCGTTCGGGCCCGCGATCACCGTCACGCCGGCAGGCTCGAAGGCGACCTCGGCGTGCTCCACACCGCGGAAGTGGCGGAGGGAAAGGCGGAGGAACCTCATGCACCCCTTCCGGCCAGGCGGACGAGCAGTCCGAGCGCGTCCCGCGCGGTTTCCGCATCACTCCCCGCGCCCTCGGCGCTCGCGCGCAGCTCGTCGACCGCCTCCCGGGCGAAGCCGACGAGCTCCAGGTCGGCGAAATCCGCGTCTTCCGGGATCACCGCCAGCTCGCTTCGCCCTTCGGAGACGTCGACCCCGGCGAAGACATGACTCGCCTCCTCGATGATCGCGTCCAGCCGCGCCTTTCCCTGGAGGGTCAGCGTCCCCTGGAGCGTCAGCCGAACCACGGTCCTCTCCTTTGCCGGGATGCGATCCAGCTCCTCGGAGAAGGCCGCCAGCTCGTCGTCTCCCGAGAACGCGGCGCGCAGCCGGCGGAAGGTCCACCTCCCTACCCTATGCCGCTGGACGTCGATGCTCTCGCGGTCGAGGGTGACGACCAGCACCTCTCCGGGGACCTCCTCGTCGAAGCCGGTCGGCTCGGGAGTGCCGGAGTACCAGATCCGCCCGGAGGCGCCCACCTCGGTGGTGGAGTGCCGATCTCCCAGCGCAACGTAGTGCACGCAGCCGGAGGCAATGGCCGCCTCCGCTCGCGCCACCTCGATCAGCGCGGGGTCGTCGGCGTCGGGGGAGAGTCGGTCCACTGCGCCGTGACCCAGAACGATGCGGAGAGGCCCCGGCTCGAGCGCTTCGCACGCCTCCCGGACCAGATCGGAGAGCGGACGCCGGGTGCGCCAGGGTGCGGCCACGATCTCCACCCCCGGGGCCACCTCGGTGACGCCGCCGGAATCCAGGACGTGCACATGGGCGGGGCGGATGCGGGAGAAAGCGTCCCCCGAGAGCATGGAAGAGGCGTCGGCAGCGTCGTGGTTGCCGGGAAGGAGATACACCGGGACCGGAATGGAGCGCAGCGCCTCGACCGCACGGGCCACCGTCCGGGGATCGACCTGATTCGAATCGAGCAGATCCCCCGCGGCTACCACGAATTCGCATTCCTCCTGGCGGGCGAGCTCCCCGATCCGCCGTACCGCTTCCAGGCGGTCCTGTCTATAGCGCGGCTCCGCCTCCTCGTCGAGGAAGTGTCGGCGAATGCCGAGGTGCCAGTCGCTCGTGTGGAGAAATTTCACCATGGAAACGTCGATCTGCCTGCGTTATCGCGTTGCGGCGTGGCGCACGGAGTGCGGTGCGCCCGGTCGGCTCCCAATGTAGCGACCGGCACCGACTGAATCGCCAAAAGGGGAGATCGTCCCGGCTACCCGGGCATCTCCGGAAGGAAGGGGTCTACTCGGAGCCGCCGTCTCCGGCGTCGGCGCCCCAGGGCGCGGGCGGCGTCTCAACCGGCTCATTGAGGTCGAACTCCACACGGTAGCGAAGTCCGTTCTCCTCCCGCACCAGTCCGTATGCGAAGATCTCTTCCGGGTGGACCTCCAGGAACCAGTGCTGCGTGGCCCGGCCGGGGACCGCATCGATGCTGTATGCGTCCGCGGGGAACTCCTGCCGCGTCTCCGATCCCGGCTCCGTGGTATCGCCGCCGTAGTCGGTGTTGGTAGGATCCGGCGTCCCATCCTCGAGGCGATGGTCGTGCTTCAGCCGGAGCCCGGCATCCGTCCGGGTGACCACCCAGGTGCGCGAGCGATCGTCGTCCACATGGAGGGGAATGCGGATCTCGTCATCGCCGCACACGCGCACGTGCATCACCAGCTCGGCCTCCCACCAGTTCGAGTCCTCGGGCGCCTCCCGCGCCTCGCCGCGGAACGCCTGACCGCAGAGCTCCTCCAGGTTTTCCCAGAAGACCTCCTGCTCCGGGCTGAGCCCCTCCGCCGTCACCCGTTCGGGCGGTTCTGTCCCGTCCGGAAGGTCACGGTCGTCACACGCGATCAGGACGAAGCCGGCAATGAGGATCAGCGCCGGAAACGCGGCGGACGAGGTGTGGAAATGACGGGGGATCGGCATAGAGCTCGTACAGGAGTGAAGTCGCGTGGCGTCGACCCGCGGAGGTTTCGGGGGCACCGGACGCGGTACCCCCCGCGTCCGTCGGATCGAGCGGGTTGGGAATATACGATCCCGAACCGGCAGGATCGAGAGCAGTGAGGGGATCGGCCGTGACGCATCCCCAGGCAAGGTCAGGTGGGAGGCGCAGCCTGAGGGTGCTCCCCTACCACTCGAGCGTGGTCGGTGCTATCGCTGGGGATCTTCGAGGGCCCCGCCGGCTGCGGGGTCACCCGGCTCCGGAGCGGCCCGGGACCAGGGCTCGGTCGCGAGATTTCAGTTCTGACCCCGGCCTACAGCTCGGTCCAGGACCTTCCTTCGGCCGCGCCGCGCACGCACTCTTCCACCGCGCTCCGCACCTGGCCCAGCGTCACCGGCTTGTGGAGCAGGGCGCAAAAGCCCGCGTCGCAGAGCTTACCCGTACCTCCCACGGCGCTCGCCGTAAGCGCCGCGATGGGGATGGATCGTGTGGCCGGATCCGCCTTCAGAAGGCAGGTCGCCTCCCAGCCGTTCATCTCCGGCATCCTCAGATCCATGAGGATGATATCCGGCTTGTGCTCCCGAGCCCGGGCAACCGCCTCGACCCCATTGGTCGCCGTGAGCACGGTATGCCCCGCGTGCTCGAGCGCCATCTCCAGAATGATGCGGTTGTCCGCCTGATCGTCGACGACCAGGATGCGTCTGGGCGGAGAGCCCGCCTCAGGAGCCGTAGCCGTATCCGCGCCCCGCGTGCCGGTCGATGCATTCATGCTCATGGCTCATCCTCCCGCAAAGTCCTCGGAGTGCTATCTGTGCCGCGTGCCTCGTTCTCCTCCGTCGTCACGGAAACGGGCCGCCAACCCTCGACTCGATCCGATTCCGCGATCAATCGAGATGCTGGCGGCCCGGCGGGCATGGCGACCCACGTCGCTTCAGCCCCGTAGCTCTGCGTCCCCGGCTTTCGCCGGGTTTGCTCTGAGCAGCATCGGCTCAACCTATCTTACACTCGACCTGTCGGCTGCAAGAGCGATGCCGGATAAGTATCTGCCTTGCATGAATTTACACGACTCCTGCAAATCATCTCCAGCACCCGTTACGGGCGGCGCACGTCGCGGCTCGCTCCCCCCCTCAGAAGACGATGCCGAACGCCAGGCCGCTCCGGCTGCCGAGCCCTGCTCCGAGGCGAAGTCTCCATCCCGGCTGGAAGCGGACGTCGAATCCGAGGTCCACGTCGAAGTTGAGCTCGAGCTCGTTGTCATCGCCCGGCCCGCGGTCGAGGTGAGCATCGGCGATCAGCTTCGGCGCCAGGTAGGGGGTAAACTGGACGTCGGGCGCGCCGAAGGTCCGGCCGATCGTGAGCCCGAACGGAACGCTGATCACCGCCCACTCATCGTACCCGGCACCCACCCCGGCGAACCAGGAGAGGTCGAGCGGAAACGCGGGTGAAGCCCTCATGAGCGGGGAGACGAAATCCAGCCCGCCGAACACGGCGATGTCGTCCCCGTCGGCAA
>SKRI01000301.1 GCA_007118565.1 Gemmatimonadota bacterium
GAGACCTCGAGCGCCATCCAGCCGGAGCTCCGCGCGCTGGACGCCTACAACGCCCGCGAGGAGCTGGTGGAGTGGGTGCGCGACCTCGGCGTCACCACCGTCAACACCGGGCACGCCCCGGGCGCGCTCGTCAGCGGACAGAGCGTGATCGTCAAGACGCGCGGGAGCACGGTCGAAGAGGCGATGGTCCGCCCGGACGCGGCGATGACCTTCACCCTCGGGCCGAGCGTTGCGAGCAACTTCACGACCCCCGGCACCCGCTCCAAGGGGATCGCCATGCTCCGCGAGGCGTTCGTGGGAGCCCAGGCGTACGAGGACGATCCGGCGAGCCGGGATCTGGGGAGGGAGGCGCTCGCGCGTGTGCTTCGGGGAGACGTTCCCGCCATCATCACAGCGCACGGGACTACCGAGATCCTGGCCGCGCTGCGTCTGGCCGAGGAGTTCGGGTTCCGGCTATTGCTGGACGGCGCCTCCGAGGCGTACCTCGTGGCCGACGAGATTCGTGCGGCTGGCGTTCCCGTCCTTCTGCACCCCACCATGATCCGCCCGGGGGGGGAGGCCCAGCACGCAACCTTCGAGACGGCGGCCGCGCTCCGGGACGCCGGGATTCCCTTCGCCATCCAGAGCGGATACGAGGCGTACGTTCCCAAGACGCGCGTCATCCTCTTCGAGGCGGCGGTCGCCGCGGCGCACGGGCTCGGCCCGGAGGACGCGCTGCGAGCCATCACCCTCTCTCCCGCACGGATCCTGGGGATCGACGACCGGGTGGGGTCCATTTCCGTGGGCAAGGACGCGGATCTCGTGCTCTTCGACGGAGATCCATTCGAGTACACGACCCGGGTATGCGGGGTGCTGATCGACGGGGTCGTGGTGAGCGAGACCTGCCGGTGAGCCGACTCTGACGTTCATCTGTCAGGGCTAGCGGGAGGCTCGCCATTCCGGCATCCACTCGCTGCCAGAATGGCGCTCATTTGCCGCGAGATTGTGGTTCACCTCTTGCCGGATATTGCAGCGGGTTTTGGAGGTAAGAGTATCGACCCGTAACCAAGGAGGAAGATCATGGCAATCACTCCGTACCGCACCTCGGATCCCTTCGACTCTCTCTTCGACACGCTCATGGCACGGGGCGGGAACATGCCGCGTGGGTCGAGCCTCATGCGCGCTCCGGAGACCGACGTGGTGGAGAACGAGCGGGACATCCGGGTCATGGTGGAAATGCCCGGGCTCCGGCAGGAGGACATCGAGGTCGACGTGGAGAACAACCTGCTCACCATCCGTGGAGAAAAGCGGGAGGAGCGCGAGGAGGGAGAGGAGGGCAAGTACCACCTCTCGGAGCGCCGCTACGGCACCTTCTCCCGGTCGTTCGTGCTCCCGCGGGACGTGGAGCCGGACGACATCAGCGCGAGCTTCGAGAACGGCGTGCTGAACGTCCACATTCCGAAGAGCGAGCAGGCGCGCCGCCGCCGGATCGAGGTGGGCGGCGACCAGGGCGCGAAAGAGGTGGAAGCGAGCTCGGAGAAGAAGTAGCAGCACTGCCAGTCGCTGACACAGCAGGGCCCCGGTGCGCATGGCGCGCCGGGGCCTCTGTCGTAGGATCGGCTGCGGTCAGGCGGCGGCCTTCTCCAGTCGCTCGATCAGGGGGAGGGCCTCGCTGAAGCTCGCGGCGCGGAAGAGATTCTCGTGCTCCGCGATCAGCTCCGACTGCTGCTCGGCCGCGGCCCCGCCGATCAGGACCGGCGGACCGCTCCGGGAGATGGCGCCGAGCTCGGAGACGAAGCGCCTCCAGTCCATCTCCCCGTTCGGCCGCACCATGGAGGTGCAGAGGAGGGTCGGGGGACGCTCGCGAACCAGCGCCGCGAGGGAGTCGACGGGAACGTCGGGACCGAGGTAGGTGACGTGCCAGGCACGCTCTCCCAGGCAGGCGGCGATGCCCAGGAGCCCGAGCTCGTGCCGCTCGCCGGGGGGGCCCGCGAGGAGCGCGTCCGGCGAATCCTTCGCCCCCGCTTTCAGTCCTCCGAGCATCTCCCCAAGCCGCTCCCGCACGAAGTTCGAGACGAAGTGCTCCTCGCAGATCGTCGCCTCGCCACACTCCCAGAGGTTCCCGACCTCGCGCATGATCGGTAGAAAGATTCCCTCCACCTGCCTGCTCACGGGGACGGTGGCCAGACCCGCGGCCTGGCGCATGGCTTCCGCGCGATCCATCTGCAGCAGCGCCTCGAGAAGCGGCTCCCGGACCTCCCGGAGGTCGGCGTCCGACTCCCCCTGCGCCTCCAGCTCGGGAATGTCCTTCCGGACCAGCTCGGCCGCCTCGCTGACCTTGAACCCCTTCTCCAGGAGGTGCTTGATGCGGACGAGACGTGCCACGTCCTTCTCCGAGTAGAGTCGGTAGCCCCCTTCGGTCCGTTGTGGCTGGGTCACGCCGTAGCGGCGCTCCCACGCCCGGAGGGTGGAGGTCTTGATCCCCGTAAGGCTCGAGACGCTGCTGATCCGATAGCTCATTCCGTCATAGCCTCGGGTGTAAGGATCGGGTGAGTCGTCATGCGCGCACCCCCGGAAGCCCGCGGAGATGCCGGTGCAGCGGGGCATCGTGGGCGATCTCGACCCGCCGACCGCGCAAGCTCGACGCCATCCCCATCCAGAGCGCGCGTGCCCCCCACGCCGCCTTCTCCCAGCGGGGAACGACGGTTCGGCCGCGCAGAGGGTCACACCCCCGCCGCCGCAGCCGGACTCCGATGGCGCGGTATACCCGGCTCGCCACCATGATGCCGCCGCGGGCGCGCCAGGGGATGTATCTCATGCCACGATCCGCGCTGCGGTAGTAGCCGTCGGCCATTTCGAGGAGCTCGCGGACCACCCGGGAAACGGATTCGCGCGACGCCGGCCCGTCCAGCAACGCCTGGCTGCAGCTCCCTGCCGCGACGAGGCGTGCCTCCGGGAGGTACACGCGGCCGCCCGCTGCGTCCTCGGCCACGTCGCGGCAGATGTTGGTGAGCTGCATCGCGATCCCTAGGTCCACTGCGTGTGCCCTCGCGGCCTCGCTCTCCACCCGCAGGACCGAGCACATCATCAGCCCGACCGTGGAGGCGACGCGGTAGCAGTAGCGCAGGAGATCGGCATCGTCCGCCATCCCGACCGGACCCAGGTCGGAGCGGACCCCTCGCAGGAGCTCGGTGACCGCCGCGGAGGATACATCGCGCCGGGTCGCCATCTCCCGGAAGGCGGCGATCAGGGGACGTCGGGCCATGCTGCCCTGCCATTCGGCCTCGATCCGGTCGAGCTCGGCCCGCGCCTCCGCCACGCTCGCCGATTCGTCCGCCGCATCGTCCACCATGCGGCAGAAGGCGTAGAGGAGCGCCGCATCGTCCCGCACATCCGCGGGGAGGAGCCGTCCCGCGAGGTGGAAGGTGCGCGCGTGGTGGGCCAGGGAGGCGTGGCTTTCTTCCCGGACCGCGCGGCTGATCGGGGCCGCCCTCATGCCGACACCAGGGGCGGGGAACCGGCGTGTGCGGGAGGAAGCACGCGCTCCAGCACCCGCGCGGAGGAGAGAACGCCCGGCACGCCCGCGCCCGGATGCGTGCCCGCGCCGACCAGGTAGAGCCCCTCCACGTCCGGGGAGCGGTTATGGAAGCGGAAGTACGCGGACTGGCTGAGCCGCGGCTCGATCCCGAAGCCCGCCCCGCTCACCGAGCGGAGGTTCTGCTCGAAGTAGTCAGGCGTCAGGTGGAAGGCGGTCACCAGGTGCTCGCGCAGCCCGGGGAGGTAGGTTGCATCCAGGTGGTCGAGGATGCGCTCCATGTACGCGGGCCCCTCGCGCGACCAGTCGATCCCGCTCTCGTTGTTCGGCACCGGGGACAGGACGTAGAAGCCCTCGTGCCCCGGGGGTGCCAGCGACGGATCGGTCCGGGTCGGCGCGTGAAGGTAGAGGGAGAAGTCGTCCGCCAGCACCTTCCGATCGAAGATGTCCCGCAGCAGCTCCCGGTAGCGCGGGCCGAGCAGGATGGTATGGTGGGCAAGGTCCGGGTAGGTGCGGCTCGTGCCGAAGTACGCGACGAAGAGACCCATCGAGAGCTTCCGCCGCCGGAGCGCCCGATCGGAGTTGCGGGGGCGGTCCGCCTTCGCGAGCAGGTCGCGGTAGAGGTGCAGCGGGTCGGCATTGGCAACCACCACGTCTGCGGGGAGGGTGCCGGCGTGGGTGGCCACCCCGGTGACCCGGCCATTCGCGGTGACGACCTGCTCGGCGGGCGTCCGGTAGCGTACCTCGGCCCCCATCTCCCCCAGCAGGCGGGTGAGCCCGGTCACGATGGAGGTAGTCCCGCCCATGGCGTAGTGGACGCCCCACTTCCGCTCCAGCCAGTGGATGAGGAGGTAGATCGAGGTGACGCGGAAGGGGTTGCCGCCCACCAGCAGCGGCTGGAAGGTGAAGACCTGCCGGAGGCGCTCGTCCTCGATGAAGCGCGCCACGGTCGCGTAAACCGAGCGGTGATTGCCGAGGCGGATCATCTCCGGGACGATCCGCAGCATGTCCCACGCACTGCCGAAAGGCGCGTCGGCGAGCCGGGTGTACCCGATCTCGAAGATGCGCTCCGCGTGCGCGGCGAGCTTCCGGTACCCGTCCACGTCCGCCGGGTTGAAGCGCTCGATCTGGGCGAGGAGCCGCGCCTCGTCCCCCACATAGTCGAAGTGGCTGCCGTCGTCGAACTCGACCCGATAGAAGGGATCGATCGGGACGAGCTCGAAATAGTCGCGCGGGTTCCGGCCGGCGAGCTCGAAGAGCTCGTCGATGAGGTACGGCGCGGTGATCACGGTGGGGCCGGCGTCGAAGGTGAAGCCGTCCCGCCGGAAGACGGAGGCGCGACCGCCCGGCTGGTCCGTGGCTTCGAGGACGGTCACCTCGTACCCGCGGGCCCGGAGACGCACGGCCGCTGCCAGGCCGCCGAGCCCGGCGCCGATCACCACGGCCCGGCCGCTCATCCGGCGGTCCCCGTGCGGGTCCCGACGCCGGCGGTCCGGCCGTTGCCGGCGGCAGCGGCCGCCGCCGGGAGCAGGTGCTCGATCGGCCGCAGCACCCGGCCGGCCAGCTCGGCGGCCAGGGCGTGGATCCCGGGATGGATCGCAAGCACCGGGTCGGCCAGGATGCGGTCGTTCGTCGCCCGGATGCGGGCGAGGACGTTGTCGAGCGCCCCTTCCACCCGGAAGCGGAGCATGGCCCGCTGCACGTCGGCATCCGGGGTCTCCTCGCGGGGGAGCGCCAGGAGCCTGCCGAGCCATGTCCGGTCCGCCGGGTGGAGCGTGAGGTGCTCGACCACCAACGCGCTGATCTTTCCCTCGCGGATGTCGGAGCCCGTGGCGCCCCTCCCCTTGTCCCCGTAGAGGTCGAGGACATCGTCCTGCATCTGGTAGAGGAAGCCGATCTCCCGGAATGCCCCACCCAGAGAGGCGGCCTCCGCCTCGGGCCGGCCGGCGAGGATCGCGGCCCCCTCCACCGGGAGCTGGAAGAGCGCGCCCGTCTTCCCGCCCACCGCCGCGCGGTACTCCTCCATGGTGACCCGTACGGCACCTCCGAGCGCAAGCTCGCCGGACTGCCCGGCCGCGACCTCCGCCGAGCGCGCCGCCACGATCCGGGCCAGTCTCCAGCGCAGGCCGTCACCGGCCGGAATCCGGTCGAGCGCGAGGTAGGGGGCAATGAGGAGGAGGTCGCCGGCATTGATGGCCTGGGCAACGCCGTGCTCCGCCCAGACGGTACGGTGTCCGCGGCGCGTGCGGTCCCCGTCCTGGATGTCATCGTGGACAAGGGTCGCGTTGTGGAGGAGCTCACACGCCGCTGCCCAGGGAACCGCCCGCTCCGGAGGCGCGCCGAGCGCTCCGCCCACCGAGAGCGCCAGCCGGGCGCGGAGGCGCTTCCCGCCGGAGGCGAGGTGCTCCCTGGCGAGCGCCCCGGCGGGCGCTTCCGCAGCGATCCCGACCACTGATCGCATCGTCTGCTCGACCCGTGCCAGGTCGGCTTCCACGTCGGGTGGACGCAATGCGGTGCGGGTCCGGCGCGCGGGGGCGGGGGAGGTTCGTGTGAGGAGGGCCATGGCGGTTTGGTGGTGTGAGGAGACGGCGCCTTATGCAAACCCTACGCAAATGATATGCTATCTACCTCCGGGAAGGAAGGACCGGGCGATTTGTGCGCCCTCTCCCGCTGTCAGCGGTGCACGAAGGGCGCCGCGGACCCCCGGCGCAGCGGAGCGGTAGGCCGAGAGCATGGTGCGGAGCAGCCGCGGGGTGGATCCCCCGTCTCCCAGGTAGGCGCTCCACTCGCTCTCGGGGAGGGAGAAGAAGGCCCGGAAGAAGGCGCGCGTGCCGGGTGCGTCCATGGTGAGCATCGCCTCCATCCCGTAGCGGAACAGGGCGTAGCGGCGCCGCCGGTCGGCGGGCCAGAGCGCCTGCCACCCCGCACGGGCGGCCTCGGACGGAAGCGAGTCATCCGCGCCGAGGACGCCCGCCACCGCCCGGGCCAGGGAGGGGGCACCCGCGAGGACGCGCGGCAACAGGTAACCGGTGGCCGGGTGCACCATCCCCGCCGCCCCCCCGAAGCCGACGACGCGCTGGCCGGGATCCGGGAGGGCGCCCCCCATCGGGATCACACACCGCTCGACGGCCATCTCCCGACCGCGGACCCCGAGGGCCTGGAGACGAAGGCGGAGGCGGCGCTCGAGCTCGGGGAGCGGGAGCGGGGGGCGGGCCACCAGCGACGTCTCCTCCACGAAGAGGCGCCCCTCGCCGAGCGGCTGGGCGTAGAGGAACGAGGGAGGGAGATGGTCCGCGTCCGGGCCGAGGTGCGCGTCGTCCCAGTCCATGAGGACGGCGCGGTCCGGAGCGAAGGGAGAGGGGCCGTCGAGCTCGAGGGTGAGGCCGAACGCCGTCTGCGCGGCGCGGGGGGGATGGGGTGGGCGGCGGACGAGGACCGGATCGTGCCCGGTTGCATCCACCACCAGCGCGGCGGACATTTCTCCTGCGGAGGTGGAGAGGGTGCTGCTCGCGGGATGGTGGCGGACGCCGGAGGCGACGGCGGCAGTGAGGGTGACACCGGAGCGGGCGCAGCGGGCCCGGAGGTGCTCGGCGAGCGCGGCCTTGTCGATGCGGCCGTACCCCCGGTCCAGAACGACCTCCTCGCTCCCGCCGAGGCCGACGAGCACGGACGGCCAGCTGTGGGAGAAGGGGCCGCCATCGCCGAAAGGCGGCAGCTCCCCCTGCCAGGCGGCGTATTCCGCCGGCCAGGGTGCTTCGGGATCGGGCGCCAGGAGACGGACCGAGATGCCCTCCTCCCCGAGGTGCGCGGCGGCCGCCAGCGCGGCGGGACCGGATCCCAGGACCAGCACGTCCGCGCGGCCGGAGCTCGACATGACGGGAGAGGAGGGGGATGAGCGGCAACCAATCCGAATTGGACGATACATGAGCGGGCAGATGCTTGGCAATGATGCGGTCAGCTCGCTGATCCGTGCCGGGAGTCGCGAGCCAGGAGCGGAGCATCTGACCGCGCCCGGCGGCTTCGCCTGGTACTACCTCGACATCCTCACTCCGGACGGCGATGGGCTCGTCCTCATCTGGGCCTACGGCCTCCCCTTCCTGCCGGGGTATGCCGCGGCTTCCCGCCGGGGCCGGGGGGAGCGCCCACTGGCGCGTCCCTCCCTCAACCTGGCGACTTACCGGCGGGGACGCCCGGATCTATACCTCCTGCAGGAGCTTCCGGAGGAGCCGGCGGCTCCCGGGACGGGACCGCTGATGATGGGGGGGAGCTCGCTCCGGACGGGGAACCGGAACGGCGAGCGGTCGGTGGAGGTCCGCATCGACACGGGCATCCCGGGCACGCGGGAGCGCCTGCGCGGCACGGTCCGGCTCTCCGGTCCCGCCATCCGCATGGACGCCGGGAACGACATGCCCTCCGCCCACCTCTGGTCGCCGCTCTCCGCACCGGCGGAGGCGGAGGCGGAGCTGACGCTGGGAGCGCGCACCGTCGCGAGGCTGCGGGGTCGTGGGTACCACGACTGCAACGCCTCCACGCTTCCGCTCGATTCGCTGGGGATCGATCGCTGGAGCTGGGGCCGGGTGCCGCTCTCCGACCGGGAGATGGTCTACTACCTCCTCTGGCCGGAGGGAGGCGAGGCTCCCGAGTGCCTCGGATACGTCTTCCGATCGGATGGCGCGGTGGAGGCGGTGCCGGAGGTCACCGTGGAGGCCGGGCGGCCACGCCGGACGCCGGGCGGCCTTCGGTTTCCGGAGTCGCTCTCGATGCGGAGCGAGGGCCGCCCGTGGCTCGAGATTGCCTATCGCCGGCCGGCGGAGTGGGGTCCCTTCTACCTCCGCATGATGACGGACGCCCGCTGCGCCTCCGGGGAGCGGGGGCTCGGGTGGGCCGAATGGTGCCGGCCGGAGCGCGTGGATCTGGCCCGGCACCGGCCGCTGGTCCGCATGCGCGTCCACCGGACCCGGGGGCGGAATTCGATCTGGCTCCCCCTTTTCACCGGGCCGCGCAAGGGTCGAGTGCGCCGATTCGTCGCAAACCTGACCGGTACCGCGTGAGCACGGTCATTGCCCTGCTCGTCGCGCTGCCACCGCTCGGGGTGCTGGCCATGGTGCTCCTCAACCTCGCCGTCTGGCCTCGGGGACGGCCGGAGGGCGCAGAGGGCTCGAATGCGGCGCTCTCGGTCCTCATCCCCGCCAGGGACGAGGAGGTCAACATCGCGGCAGCGCTCAGGTCGGTCATCTCGGGCTCGGCGCGTTTCCTCGAGGTGCTGGTCTACGACGACGGGAGCGGCGACGGTACCGACCGGGAGGTGGAGCGGGTCGCGGCAGAGGAGCCGCGGGTCCGCCTGATCAGGGGAGGGCCCCTCCCGGCGGGGTGGGTGGGGAAGGTGCACGCCTGCCACCGCCTCGCCGCGGAGGCGCGGGGAGACGTGCTCTGCTACCTGGACGCGGACGTGCGGATCACCGGGGACGGACTCGCTCGCCTGCTCTCGGTCATGGAGGCCTGCGAGGCGGATCTGGTCTCGGTGGCCCCCCGTCAGGAAATGCGGAGCGCCGGGGAGCGGCTGCTCCTCCCCTTCCTCCTCCTCACCTACCTCGCCTGGCTCCCCCTCCCCCTGGTCTGGCGCTCCCGCGACCCGCGCTTCCTGGTGGCCAACGGCCAGCTCCTCGCCGTGCGTCGCGAGGCGCTCCACCGGGCGGGGGGATGGGCCGCCGTGCGGGGGGCCGTGGTCGACGACCTGGCGCTGGCACGTCGAGTCAAGGAGAGCGGCGGACGCGTCGTCTTTGCGGACGGGTCTCGCATGGCGTCGTGCCGGATGTACCGCGGGCTGGGGGAGGTGTGGAACGGGTTCTCCAAGAACGTCTTCGCCGGGCTCGGTGCGCGTCCGGCGCTCCTGGTGGTTGCGGTGACGGGCAGCTTCCTCGCCTTCCTCGCACCGTGGATCGCCCTTCCCCTCGCGATCGCGGCGGGGGCGCCGGCCGTGGCCGGAGCGGCGATGCTCGGGATCGGCGCGAACGGGCTCATGCGTGCCGTTCTCGCCGTCCGGTACGGGCACCCACCCGTAGGGGTGCTGCTGCACCCGCTCGGCGCGGCGCTCGCCATTGCCATTGCCCTCAACTCGTACCGGTGGCACCGCGCCGGCGCGGTAGTTTGGCGCGGGCGCAGCTATCCGGTGGGGGCCGGGACGGCCGGCCGGTGATGGATCGTTCTCCCCAACGCTCGCCGCTCTTCTTCCGGCTGGCGCGGCCGTACGTGCGGCGGCAGCTCGGCCGGGCGCTGGACGGACTGTACGCGGCCGGGATCGAGGAGACGCGCGAGCTGCTCGCCACGCGCCCGGTGATCCTCGCCGCGAACCATGTGGCCTGGTGGGACCCGCTCCTCCTGGTCGCGCTGGACGAGGTGCTCGGCGCGGAAGGGTACGCCCTCATGGACCGGGAAAACCTCGGCCGCTTCCCGATCTTCACCCGGCTCGGCGGGGTGCCGCTCGACCGGGAGCGGCCGCGGGCCGGGCTGAGGCTCGCCGCCGGGCTCCTCGACCGCCCCCGCCGCGCGCTCTGGATCTTTCCGCAGGGGCACGAGCGGCCGCCCCACCTGCGCCCGCTCGGCTTCCGTCGGGGGGTGTCGATTCTCGCGCGGCTCGCGCCGTCGGACGCCCTCGTGGTGCCGGTCGGGATCCACTACGCGTTCCGGGAGGGGCACTACCCGGCCGCTCTGGTGTCCATGGGAGCGGGGATCGACCCCCGGGAGGTGGCGCAAGCCGACGGCGTCCGGCGGCTGGAAGGCGCGGTGGAGCGCGAGCTGGCTCGGATCGATCGGGAGCTCGAAGGCACCGAACCAGGGTTCGTGCCGATCGTCCCCTCCCGGCTCAGGCGCCCGGATCGGGGTGCCGGGGCCCGACTGCTCGACCGCTTGCTGAGGAGATAGAGAGATGATAGCCGACCCGACCTCCGTGGCCATACCGATACCGGGACCCGCACCTAGCGCTGCCCGCATTCGGGGAGTCCACTGATGGGGCAGGCGGTGGTGGTGGGCGCAGGGGTCGGCGGCCTCTCGGCCGCGATCATCCTCGCGGCGCGGGGAGTCCCCGTTCGCGTGATCGAGATGGCGGAGCGCCCGGGAGGGAAGATCGGGATCGCCGAGCACGACGGGGTGGAGCTCGATACGGGTCCCAGCCTCCTGACGCTCCCGGATGCGCTCGACCGCGTCTTCCGTGAGGGTGGCAGCTCGCTCTACGACGAGCTCGAGCTGGTGCGTCCGGACCCCGCCTTCCGATACCGGTTTCCGGACGGCTCGATCCTCGATCTCCGACCGGATGTGGAGGCGAGCGTGGAGTCGGTCCGAGAGGCGCTGGGGAACGACGCCGGTCGCGAGTTCGAGGCCTTCCTCTCCTATGCCCGCCGCATCTGGGAGGCGGCCGCCCCTGCTTTCGTGCACGGACCGGCGCCCAGCCGGCGCTCCCTCCGGCGGGGCGGGCTCCCCGCCCTCCTATCGATCCTGCGGATCGACCCGTTTCGCACCATGAAGCGGACCATCGACCGGCGCGTGAAGACGCCCGAGCTGCGGGCGGTCTTCGCCCGCTTCGCCACCTACAACGGGTCGGATCCGCGACAGGCGCCCGCCACCCTCAACTGCATTGCCCACGTCGAGCTCGGTCTGGGCGGGTACGGCGTGCGCGGCGGCATGTACGAGATCGTGCGCGCCCTCGTACGCACGGCAGAGCGCCAGGGGGTGGAGATGGATACGGGCGTGCGGGTTGCACGCGTCCGGGTGCACCAGGGCCGCGTCGAGGGGATCGAGGCTTCGGACGGGCAGCGGCTGAGCGCCTCGACCGTGGTCTTCAACGCCGACGCCGGTCAGGTCTTCGGTACCCTCCTCCCGGCCGGCGGGAGGAGCCCCGACCCATCTCCCTCCACCTCCGGATGGGTGGGGGTGCTGCGAAGCCGGCGGCGCGCGGGCGGGGAGAGGCGCGCCGCGCACACCGTGCTTTTCCCTGAGAACTACATGGAGGAGTTCGCCGACCTCTTCGACCGGGATCACGCGCCGCGGGACCCCTCGGTCTACCTCTGCGCCCAGGAGGTTGCCCACGAGCGAACCGGGTGGGAGGAGGACGAGCCCGTCTTCGTCATGGCCAACGTTCCCCCGGAGCCGGCGGACGGAGCGCGTCCGGATACGGTGTGGGAGGAGCTCCGCGAGCGCGTTCTCGGGCGCGTCAGGAGCGCGGGGCTGTGCGAGCCGGGTGACCAGGTCGTCTTCGAGCGGACCGCGGCCGGGCTGGCGCGCGAGTTCCCCGGCAGCCGGGGAAGCCTGTATGGACTCGCCTCGAACTCGCGGACCGCCGCCTTCCGCCGTCCCCCCAACCGGCTCTCCTCGCCGGCCGGTGCCTACCTGGCCTCGGGGAGCGCTCACCCGGGCGGAGGCATCCCCCTCTGCGCCCTCTCGGGGGTCGCGGCGGCCGAGGCGGTCTTGGAAGACCTCCACCTCCCTCTCGCGGCAGGCGCGGCCCGGCGATGACGGCGCTCCTGCTCGCGAGCATTTTCCTGGCTGCGCTTCCCGCCCTCCCGGGCTCATCACCCGCGGAGCCGGAGGTGATCGATCTGACCGGGCATTACGCGGCAGAGGTCCGGGTGACCTCACGCTCCGGTTTTCCGCTTCTTCCCTCCGTCCGCTCGACCACGGTGAGCCTCCTCCTGGTGGAGGTGGACGGCGCGCCGGGGAGGTGGCGACAGCGCCACCGGGTGTGCGAGGCGCGGATCGAGGGTGGCTCGCTCGTGCGGATGACCATCCCCGATGCCTTCGTCCGGGCGATGCCGACCCGCGGCTATCCGGTCCAACTGGAGTCGGGAGATGGGGCGCCCCGGTACCGGGCCGACATGGGGCTCGAGGCCATCGGCTTCGACCCGGCCGTGACCGGGGGACGACTTCCGGCCGATGCCGGGGCGGCGGGCGTGATCGACGCCGACGGGGACGGCGCGCCCGGCGCCACCGTCCTGATGGACGTGCCGGGCATCTCCGACATTCGTCTGCACATTGCCCAGCGCTCGCGGCTGGTGCTGTCGGGCGAGAGCGACGGGGCGGGTGGCTGGCGAGGCGGCATCGACATTCCCCTCCTCGAGCAGCGCACCCTCGGCGCCGACCCGGAGATGTTCGCCCGCACCCCGCGGCTCCAGGCGGAGCCCCGGCGGAGCGGGTTCCGCATGGTGCCCCTCCACGGCCAGGGGGGGTGCGACGCCGTGGCCCGAGCGCTCCGCTCCGCCGGCCCTTGAGGGCGGACGGGCTCCTCACCCTCACCGAGGCGGGGCTCTACTGCCCGGCGGGGGGCTTCCACGTCGATCCCTGGCGGCCGGTGGAGCGCGCCGTGGTCACGCACGCCCACGCCGACCATGCTCGCCGGGGCTCGGCGCGCTACCTCGCCTCCCGTGAGGGGTTGGGCGTCCTGCGAGCGCGGATGGAGGAGGGGGCCGCCATCCGCCCGGTCGATTACGGAGAGGTGGTGGAGATTGACGGGGTCCGCATCTCCCTGCACCCCGCCGGGCACATCCTGGGCTCCGCCCAGGCGCGCATCGAGCATCGCGGCGAGGTTTGGGTCGTCTCCGGGGACTACAAGACCGAGCCGGACCCGACCTGCGCCCCCTTCGAGCCGGTCCCCTGCCACACCTTCATCACCGAATCGACCTTCGGGCTTCCGGTCTACCGCTGGCCGGCGCAGACCGAGGTCTTCGAGGAGGTCAACCGCTGGTGGCGGGAGAATGCCGCGGCGGGACGGGCGTCCCTCCTTCTCGGCTACGCGCTGGGCAAGGCGCAGCGGCTGCTGGCCGGACTGGATCCCGGGATCGGGCCGATCTTCGCGCACGGCGCGGTGCAGCGTCTGACGGAGGAGTACCGGGAGGCGGGGATCGCCCTGCCCGAGACGACGTACGTGGGAGATGCGGAGAAGGCGCAGGACTGGGCCGGGGCGATGATCATCGCCCCGCCCTCGGCCTTCGGGAGCACCTGGATCCGTCGCTTCGGGGAGCTCTCCGCCGGGTTCGCCTCCGGGTGGATGCGGATCCGGGGCGCTCGCCGCCGGCGGGGGGTCGACCGCGGCTTCGTCCTCTCCGACCATGCCGACTGGGCAGGGCTCAACCGCGCGATCCGGGAGTCCGGCGCCGAGCGGGTCCTGGTGACGCACGGCCCCACCACCGCAATGGTTCGCTGGCTCCGCGACCAGGGGTATGAGGCGGAGGCCATTCCCACCCGCTTCGAGGGTGAGCGTGACGACCGTGACGTGGATCTCGAGGAGGAGAGCGGATAGGAAGTCCCGGTCCGTACGGAAGTTGCAGCATGGCCGGATTCCGTCCCCTTCTTCTGCCGGAGGTTTTCGCATGACATCCAGGAACATCGTGCTGCCGTCCGCCGTCATCGCTCTATCCATCGCCGCTCTGCTCGTGCCCGCTCCGCACGCGGAGGCCCAGGAGGCCGTGACCAAGGATGCGCGACCGGCGCCCGCCGTGGAGGCGAGGGAAGCCGCGGCGGAGTGGACCACCGCGGCACCGCTCCCCGAGCGCCGCACCGAGGTGAGCGCCGCTACCGACGGCGACCGCGTCTACCTCGCGGGCGGGTTCGGCCCCCCCGTGGGAGAGGAACGCGCCACCGCGCCCCGCGCCCTCTGGGCGTACGACACCGTGGGTGAGGGGTGGGAGCAGCTGGGCGAGATCCCCGAGGGGGTCCACCACACCGCGTTCGCCTATCATGGGGGCCGGCTCTACATCCTGGGCGGCTTCCGCGAGACGGGCTTCGATCCGGTGCCCAACGTGCGCATCTACAACCTGGAGACCGGGGAGTGGACGGAGGGAGCGCGCATGCCCACGCCGCGCGGAGCGGCCGGCTTCACCGTCCTCGACGGCCGCATCCATGTGATCGGTGGGAATGCCGAGGAGCACGTCCACGGCCCCGAGCACGGCGATGTGGCGGACGACAACTCGGTAGGCACCCACGAGGCGTACGATCCGGCCACCGACAGCTGGGTTCGGCTGGCACCGATGCCCACCGCCCGCAACCACCTCGGCGCGGCTGCGGTCGACGGTCGCATCCACGCTGTGCTGGGGCGCGCGGACGGTGACATGGAGATGACCGTTCACGAGATCTACGATCCGGCCACGGACAGCTGGACCACCGGCCCGGACGTCCCGACCGGGCGGAGCGGGGTGGCGGTCGTCTCCCACGGCGGGCAGATCTACGCCTTCGGCGGGGAGACATTCGGAGAAAACGCCCGCACCTTCGACGACGCCGAGCGATTCGACCCGCGCACCGGTCAGTGGGACATCCTCCCGCCAATGCCCACCGCCCGGCACGGGCTCGGCGCGGCGGTGGTGGGGAATGCGATCCATGTGATCTCCGGCGGCCCCCAGCCCGCGTTCCACTTCGGCAACGCGCACGAGGTGCTGCGGATCCGGAGGTGAGCGTGCCGGGCGATACCGGGCGCGGCGCGCCCGGTATCGCCCCTAGATCTTCCGTCGGGGCGACCGACGACGTTCTTCGACATCTGCGCAACAGGAGACGACATGGAGCCGATCGGACACCGCCGCTGGGCCATCCCGGAAGGGTACATCCCCGGAGAGAGCACCGGCCCCGAGCCGGAGATGGCCAGCCATGAGACCGCCTGCATCCTGAACGCCTCCGACCGGGAGGCGCGGGTGGAGATCACC
>SKRI01000198.1 GCA_007118565.1 Gemmatimonadota bacterium
CACAGCGGTCCCGTCTTCGGCCAGCATTTCGTAGTCGGCGTATCGTTCGCCCGCTTCCTTCATCTCGACGTCCTGCACCGACCAGCCGATGACCTGCCGATAGAAGTCCCGGGTCGACGAGGTGTCGGAGACAGTCAGGTCGAGCCAGGAGATGCGCCCCGCAGCCCCGGCCGCGTCTGATGATGGAGCTTCGTCGCCCTCGGGGTTCGAATCCGCCGGAACGACGGGGATGATCCCAAACGCCGCTGCGCTCGGGTCGCGCAGCACCGCCCACTGGCTATCGCCGTCGTCGCCACGTGCGTGCATCAGCTCGCTCCCGCCCAGCTCGAGCGCTCGCCGCACGCTTCCCGCCACGTCGGCGACCTGGATGTGCGGCATCCACTGGAGCGGCAGGTGCGCATACTCCGCCGTGCGCTCACCCAGCCCGATGACGGGCATCCCCAGGTTGTTCATCAGGTCCTCGCGCCAGAGCGGATCTGTTCCGGTGCTCAGCACCCGCGAATAGAAGCGTACCTCCCGCTCGTGCTCGGGAACGGCGATGTCGGCGCTCAGCACGGCACCGACGAATGGTTCGCTCATGGTATTGGTTCCTCGGGTGATGTCACCAGCGGATGTAATAGGCGCAGGCCGATGCGGCCGCGCCGGCTTCTGGTGGCACAGGGGCGGGCTACGCCGTCACCGGAAGGGGTGAGCGCCCCCGCCTGAGTGCCCAGGCGACTGCGAGGGCGAAGGCGAGAACCCCCACCCCGAGAGCCGCGGTGAGCGCGGGCGCCTCACCGGGCGAGGGGACGTTGGCCGCGTAGATGGCTGCGAAGGCCCAGACCAGGACGGCGGCGAATGCCACGTCACCGGTGCGGGAGAGTAGCGTCGCCCCGATGCCGACGATTGCCAGGACCAGTAGCGGTGGCCAGATCGCCGTCCCCTCCCAGCCCGCGGCAGCGAGGGCAATCGTGATGTTGAGCGCCGTCGCAACGCTAAGCCAGGCCAGGAAGAGCGAGATCGGCACACCCAGCACCCACCGCTCGACGGTCGTCATCCGGAGGGCGTCGAGCCGAACGTAAAGCCAGATCAGGCTCCCCAGGATCCCCACGATCACCACGGCCGCGATCCCGAACCTGGCGTTGAGCCACGGGATCTGCCAGAGGCCGTTGAGCAGGTTCGCCACGATGAAGGGAACGGCGAGGACGTCGTAGCGGGGGCCTCGGGCGCGAGGGAGGGCCTGATACCCGGCGAAGATCAGCACTCCGACGAAGATCACGCTCCAGATGGAGAAGGCCCAGCCCGCGGGCGTCACGCCCGTCTCCACCAGGTCGGAGATAGCGCCGGTGGTGGTTCCGAAGAGGAGGCCGGCACCGGCGAGCGCGTTGATGCCTACATTGAAGAGGGCGGCCGCGACCACCGCCACCTGACGCGGAATTCCACGCATCGCAAAGAGCGTTTGGGAGATGGAGTCAGGGGAGCCGGGAGCGAGCCGGCGGCGCTCGATCGCGCGGACCGCATCCTTCATACCTCGCAGCTGGGGAGCTGCGGGTCATCGCAAGGGAAGGAGCGGAATCCGGCGACCTCGCCGGATAGGCCTGCCTCGACTCTTCGATGTGCTTCAGCATGCGAGGCGAAGTCCTTGCTCCAGCGCGCCCCAAGCGTCGAGCCGAACGTCGGATCACCGCATGTGCTTGTGCATCAGGTCCACCAGCTCGTCGTACATCCGCTCGGCGGCTTCGTCCCCCTCGCGCACGGCGGCGGTGGCGCAGTGCTTCAGGTGATTGCGCATGAGCTCGCGGGCCACGCTGCGGAGCGCCTCGTGGACCGATGAGATCTGCATCATGACATCGGCGCAGTAGCGGTCCTCCTCCACCATGCGCTGGATGCCGCGCACCTGCCCCTCGATGCGGCGGAGCCGCTTGAGGTTGCGGTCCCTGATGTGGGCGTCGACGCCTGCGGCGTGACGGTTGGTCGGAGATGCGGTCGGCTCGGTCATCGCTCGGATCTGCTCATGTCGTGTGGCTGCCCCCGAGGGCGCTCCCAGCCACGCGCCTCGATCCCTCTCACAAGAAACCTCGCGGAGGGAGACCCACAGGGGCTCCCGCAGCCGGAGGGAAGACGGCTCGCCGGCTTCCCGACCCGCGCAGGAGACGGCGCAGCCGGCTCCGGAGCGGCCCCGCCAACTCGCGCCCTCACGCCCGGAAGGCGCGCAGCCGCAGGCTGTTCCCCACCACGCTGAAGGAGCTGAATGCCATGGCCGCGCTGGCCAGGATTGGGCTAAGAAGGATCCCGGCCACCGGATAGAGCACGCCCGCCGCCACCGGGATGAGGACGGTGTTGTAGACGAAGGCCCAGAAGAGGTTCTCGTGCATGGTGCGCATGGTCCGCCGCGAGAGGCGGACGGCGGTGACCAGTCCCTGGAGGTCGCCGCGCATCAGCGTCACGTCGCCGGCCTCCATGGCGATGTCGGTCCCGGTGCCGATGGCCACGCCCACATTAGCACGGGCGAGCGCCGGCGCGTCGTTGATCCCGTCTCCCACCATGGCCACGGTGCGTCCCTCCGCCTGGAGACGCTCGATCTCGGCGACCTTCCCCTCGGGCAGTACCTCGGCGACGACGCGGTCGATCCCCACCTCGCGGGCGATGGCCTCGGCCGTGGCGCGGCGGTCCCCGGAGAGCATGACCACGGTGAGGCCGGCCTCCCGGAGATGGGAGACGGCGGCGCGCGAGGTCTCGCGCACCGGGTCGGCCACGGCGAGGAGACCGGCGAGCGAGCCGTCCACGGCGGCGAAGATCGGCGTGCGGCCACGCGTGGCCAGGACCTCGGCCTCGTCGGCGAAGGGGGAGACGTCCACACCGACCTCCCGCATCATGGCGGCGCTCCCCACGGCCACGCGGCGCCCCTCCACCGTGCCGCTCACCCCGTGACCGGTCCGCGACTCGAACGACTCGGCGGGAGATGGGTCGATCCCCTGCTCGCGGGCGTGCCGAACGACCGCCTCGGCGAGCGGATGCTCGGAGGAGGCTTCGAGCGAGGCGATGAGGCGCAGGATCTCGTCGTCCTCCCCCGCTCCGCCGTGGCCCGCCGGCACCGCCAGCCGCACGTCGGTCACCGCGGGGCGCCCCTCGGTCACGGTGCCCGTCTTGTCGAGCACGACGGTGTCCACGTCGCGGAGCGACTGGAGCGCCTCGCCGCCCTTGATGAGGATGCCGTGCTCCGCGCCCTTCCCGGTGGCCACCATGACCGCGGTCGGCACGGCCAGGCCCATGGCGCAGGGGCAGGCGATGATCAGCACGGTGACCGCCGCGACCAGCGCAGGGAGGAAGGCATGCGCGCCGCCCAGGATGAACCAGGCGACGAAGGCGACGACCGCGATCTGCATGACCACCGGCACGAAGACGGCGGTAACGCGGTCGACAAGGTTCTGGATGGGGGCGCGGGTGCCCTGGGCGTCCCGCATGAGCTGGACGATGCGGTTCAGCACGCTCTCCCGACCGAGAGTGGTCGCCCGGTAGCGGAAGGCGCCGGTGCGGTTGACCGTGCCGCCGATCACCGCGTCCCCGGCGGTTTTCTCCACCGGGAGCGACTCGCCGGTGAGCATTGACTCGTCCACCGCGCTGGCCCCGGAGACGACCTCCCCGTCCACGGGGACCCGCTCCCCCGGCCGGATTAGCACCACGTCTCCCTGCCGCACCTCGTCGACAGGGATCTCCACCGTCTCCCCGCCCCGCTCGACCCTCGCCACCTCCGGCCTGAGGTCCATGAGGGCGCGCACCGCGGCGGAGGTCTGCCGCTTGGCGCGCGCCTCGAGGGTGTTGCCGACGAGCACGAGGGCGATGACGATGATCACCACCTCGTAGTAGACGTCAGCTGGGACGCCCCGCGCCAGGAAGAAGTCCGGGGCCAGCGTGGCGGCGAGCGAGTAGAGGAAAGCCGCGCCCGTGCCCACAGCCACCAGCGTGTTCATGTCAGCGGCGCGGTGGCGGAAGGCGGCCCACGCCCGGGTGTAGAAGCGGCGGCCGATCCACATGACGCCCACGGTGAGCGCCAGCAGGATCCAGGTGAGGAGGTCGGGGTCGATGGCGTAGAGCCAGGGGAGCACCGCCGCGAGGGCGGGGTCGAGCCAGCCGTGTACCCAGCGCATCACCGGGTCCGCCCCCGGCCCGTGGGCGGCGTGGGCGCTCATCACCGGCATCGTCAGCACCATGCCGACGACGCTGGCCGCGAGCCCGACCAGCGCCCGCCATCGGACGTCGCGGTAGGCGGCCTCGCGCGCCTCGTCCTGTCCCTCCTGCTCGCCCACGGCGTCGGTAGCGTCGGCGGGGAGCTCCGCCCCGTATCCCGTCTCCCGGATCGACTCGACCAGCCGGTCAAGGGAGGTTTCCGCCGGATCGTAGGATATGGTGGCCTGCTCGGTCATCAGGTTGACCGAGGCGCTGCGCACGCCGGGGGTCCCGTCCAGCTTTCGCTGCACCCGCGAC
>SKRI01000232.1 GCA_007118565.1 Gemmatimonadota bacterium
GACCGACCCGATCAGCGTCCGCGGGAGGTTCTTTCCAGGGTCTTTGATCTCCTCGGCGACCGCCGCGATCTTGACGAATCCGAGGAAGGAGACGAAGACCAGCCCCGTCGTGGAGAGGATCGGAGCCGTGCCGAAGGGGAAGAACGGGACGTAGTTGGCTGTATCGATGAAGAAGAGCCCCGACACCGCGAACCCGACGAGGATGAGCATCAGGACCAGGACGACCACCACCTGTGAGCGTCCGGACACCTTGGCCCCGATCACGTTGAGCACGGTGATCAGCACGCCGCCAAGCACCGCGCCGAGGAACGGCGTGATCGGGAGCATGCGGGAGAGGTACTCTCCCAGCCCGAAGAGGTAGAAGGAGATCGCGAAGGTGAGGCTCAGCCAGATCCCGATGCCTGAGATGGCACCGAAGGCGGGGCCCATGGAGCGGGAGACGAAGTAGTAGTCGCCCCCCGAAGTGGACATCCCGGTGGCGAGCTCGGCGGTGCACATCGCCGTGATCATGCACACCACCCCGGCGAAGAGATACGCGAAGATCGCGGCCGGACCGGTGAGCTCGAGAGCGACGCCCGCCAGCAGGAAGATGCCGGCACCGATCATGGTGCCGACACCGATCGTCAGCGCGTCCCAGAAGCCGAGCTCCCGACGCAGCTCCTGGTTGTCGCTCATCGCGCGCTTCGCTCTAGCGCTCCCGCCCGGCGTACTCCTGCTCGAGCGTGTGCACGACAGCCGGGTCGGCGAGGGTGGTGGTATCGCCCACGGCCCGGCCCTCCGCGATGTCCCGGAGGAGCCGCCGCATGATCTTGCCGGAGCGCGTCTTCGGCAGGTCGGCCGCGAAGAGGACCGCGTCCGGCCGCGCCAGCGCCCCGATCTTTCGGACCACGTGCTCGGCGATCTCCGCGGCCAGCGCGTCCGAGGGTTGCGCGCTCTCGCGGAGGGTGACGAAGGCGGCCACGACCTCCCCCTTCACCTCGTCCGCCTTCCCGACCACCGCGGCCTCGGCCACCGCGGGGTGGTCGACCAGCGCCGACTCCACCTCCATGGTACCGATGCGGTGTCCGGCCACGTTGAGCACGTCGTCGATCCGGCCGATGATCCAGAAGTTGCCTTCCTCGTCGCGACGGGCGCCGTCTCCCGGGAAGTAGACGCTCTCCCCCGGCTGGGTGTCGCTTCCCGTGCCCACCGTCTCCCCGCTCCACTTGCTCCAGTAGGTCCGCCGGTAGCGCTCCTCATCTCCCCAGATTCCCCGCAGCATCGAGGGCCAGGGCCGACGGATGGCGAGGAAGCCGGCGCCCACCTCGATGGGCTTCCCCTCGGGATCGAGGATGTCGGCGCGGATGCCGGGGAAGGCCTGGGTCGCGGAGCCCGGGACCGTGCTGGTGATCCCCGGGAGCGGGGTGATCATGATTGCCCCCGTCTCGGTCTGCCACCAGGTGTCCACGACCGGGCACTCCTCCCTGCCGATATTCCCCTGGTACCACATCCATGCCTCGGGATTGATCGGCTCCCCCACCGTTCCGAGGAGCCGGAGCGAGGAGAGGTCGTGCCGCTCGGTGTGCTCCACCCCCCACTTCATGAAGGCGCGGATCGCGGTCGGGGCGGTGTAGAACTTGGTGACCTTGTGCTTCTCGACCAGCTCCCAGAAGCGCGCCCGATCGGGGTGGTCCGGGGCTCCCTCGTACATCAGCACGGTGGCGCCGTTGGCCAGCGGGCCGTAGACGATGTAGGTGTGGCCGGTGACCCAGCCGACGTCTGCGGTGCACCAGTAGACGTCGTCCTCCTGGAGGTCGAAGACCCACCGGGTCGTGGCCAGCGCCTGCGTCATGTAGCCGCCGGTGGTGTGCATGATTCCCTTCGGCTTCCCGGTGGTGCCGGAGGTGTAGAGGATGTAGAGGAGGTCCTCCGCGTCCATCGGCTCGGCCGGGCAGTCGGCGCTGGCGCTACCCACCGCCTCGTGCCACCAGACGTCCCGCCCCTCCCGCATGGTCTCGTCCGCGATGCTCTCCCCGCTCTCGCCGTGGCGCCGCACCACCAGGACGTGGTCGATGCTCGCGCATCCGCCGCCCTCGGTGATGGCCTCGTCCGCGGCCGTCTTGAGCGGAACGACCTTGCCCCGGCGGTAGCCGCCGTCGGCGGTGATCAGGACCCTGGCCTCGGCGTCCCGGATCCGGTTGCGGAGCGAGTCCGCGCTGAAGCCACCGAAGACGACCGAGTGCGGGGCGCCGATCCGTGCGCAGGCGAGCATGGCGATGGCCGCTTCCGGGATCATGGGGAGATAGATGGCCACCCTGTCCCCCTTGCCGACCCCGAGCGCCTTGAGGGCGTTGGCCGCGCGGGAGACCTCCCGGTGCAGCTCCTCGTAGGTGTAGCGCCGCTGCTCCCCCGGCTCACCCTCCCAGATGAGCGCCGTCTTGGTGCGGCGGCTCCCGGACAGGTGGCGGTCCAGGCAGTTGTGGGCGGCGTTCAGCTTGCCGCCCACGAACCACTCGGCGTGCGGGGGATTCCACCGCAGGACCTCCTTCCAATCCTCGAACCACTCGAGCTCGCGGGCCCACCCCGCCCAGAACGCCTGCGGATCCGCGTCGGCGCGCCGATACACCTCCGGGTCGGTGACGAGGGCGTTTTCCACGAAATCCGCCGGAGGCTCGAAGTGGCGATCTTCCTTGAGAAGGCTGTCGAGCGTCGATCCCATGGGAAGCTCCTGTCGGGGAGGGTGGCTGTGATGTCGAGGTGCTGACGGACCTGCAAGAGAAACGCCGCCTCACGCCTCCGCGGAGACGGTGGTCTCCCGGACCGCGGGGGTCTCTGCCCGCTCGCGCCGGTAGATCTCGCGGCACGCCCAGAGGAAGACCGCGCCGCCCAGGACGAGGCCGGCGAGGTACCAGGCGAGCATGTCCCCCGGACCGGTCCCGGGCTGCGACGGACCGGCGGCGTCACCCATTCCGATGCCGAGCAGCGCCAGCAGGTTGTTGATGGTGTGCAGGAAGACGCCCGCCCAGATCGAGCGCGTCACCCAGACGACCAGCCCGAAGGCGGCGCCCAGCAGGAAGTGGATCGGAAAGACCCAGACCAGGAGGTGGACCGCCGCGAAGAGCGCGGCCGCCACCAGGATCCCGATCACCGGTCCGAAGCGGCGGGAAAGGCGGGACTGGATCAGCCCGCGGAAGAAGAACTCCTCCACCACCGGCGCCAGCCCCACGGCCAGGATGACCAGGGTGAACCTTCCCCCGCGCGTCCCGGTCAGCCAGTCGAAGGGATTGAGCTGTCCCTCCGGCACCGGCACGTAGCTCATGTACAGCTCGGAGAGACCCCACACCATGACCACGAATCCCGCGGCCACCACCGGAAGAAGGCGCAGGTGCGGCGCCATGGTCCTGAGCCGGAGCGCCTCCCAGCGGCCGGAGGGATCGGGACGGCGGGCCTGCAGGAGATAGAAATGGACGATCAGCAGCGTGATGGCCACCGCCACACCCGCTCCGAGGGGAGCGGGGAGGAAGATGATCGCCAGGCCGACCACCAGATTCCAGAGGAGGAAGACGACGACGTCCTTGGCCGTTCCCAGGATGGGGCGACCCTTCGGATGAGAGGCGTTCGACACGATCTATATCGGTTCGCTGAGAGCGTTCACACATGGCGGCCGCGGCGTGCAGCGGCGAGAGGGGAGCGACGCGGGTCGCTCCGTTCGCGGGGGACGGGGCTCCGGGCGGATGCGGCGGCAACATGGCTTCACCCGTCAGTCGTCGTCGCGGGGTACCGCCCGCACCCACTCCACCCTGCGATGGCGGGAGTCGGCCAGCCGCTCCCTTGCCTCTCGAAAGGCGGCGCGGCGCGCCTCCCCGGCCTCGCCGTGCACGTCGATTACCCCCCGAACGGTATAGCCGACCTGGAACTCGTCCACCAGCCGGTCCTGCTCCCCGGATCGCTCGATCCGGGTGACGATCACGGTGGCCCGGGGCCAGGCGGCGACGATCTCCCGCTCGACGCGGTGCTCGGCGTCGGCAGCCCCGTGCGCGTATACAGAGACCCGACCGCGGCCGGTGACCTCCATGCGATGCAGCGTCAACGGCGCAGCGTGTCCGGCGGAGTGGTTGGCTCGAGCGGAGGGGGATCCTCCTCCGGAGGCTCGGGCGGCGGCGCCTCCCGCGCCTCCATGATCCGCTCCACCTGCTCCTCGATCTCGGCGCGGCGTCTCGGATCGTCCGAGCGGTCGAGGAACTGGCGGAAGGCCTCCAGCGCCACCACGGTGTCCCCCATGGCGAGCCGTCCCCGGCCCAGGAGGGCGTAGGCGTTGGCCCGGCCCGGCTCGAGGCGCACGGCGCGATCGAGCTCCGCCACCGCCTCCTCGGTCCGCCCCAGGCGGAGGAGGGCGTTGCCGCGGTTCTGCCGGAACTCGGCATTGTTCGGGGAAATCTCCACCGCCCGGGTGAAGTGCTCGAGCGCCTCCTCCTCGAATCCGAGGTTGAGGAGCCGCGCCCCCTCCTGGTTCTGGAAGAAGGCCGTCAGCTCGTCAGGCTCGTCCGGCTCCTCGATATCCGGCTCCTCGACCTCGACCTCCTCCGGGGGGAGGATCGTGATCCCGGGCTCCTCCTCCCGCAGGAATGCGTACCACGCGCCGAAGCCGAGGGTGGCGAGGAGAAGGAAGATGGTGAGCCACTGGACGGGATGTGTGCGCTGCCTCTCCGGAGGCCGGCGGCGCGGCGACAGCGGAGGTCGTTGCTGTAAGGGGGGCGCCGCCGCGCCCTCCCCTCCCGGCACCGGGGGGGCGGCGGGAAGCGTCCCCTCGTCCTCCTCCTCCGGCGGGATGGGGACCGTCGCGTCCGCCGGCGGCTCCGGAAGCGTTCGGTCGGCCGCCACCGAGGCGGGGAGGACGTCCGCCGGGATCGGGGCGGCCGGGTCGGCCGCGTGCTCGTCGATCCCGCGCAGCTCCCTCCCCACCGCGGCGCTCAGCTCCGACGCGTTCTCGTAGCGCGCCGCGACGTCGGCTGCCAGGGCACGCTGGATGATCTCGTCCACCTCCGCCGGCACTTCTGGCGCACGGGTCCGGACGGAGGGCGCCGGCACCGATTCCCCGGCGGCCAGCCGGTTCCGCTCCTCCTCGGAGAAGGGGCGCTGTCCGGTCAGCATCTGGAAGCCCACCACGCCGAGACTGAAGACGTCCGAAGAGGCGGTCACCCGCGGGTGGCTGCGGAGCTGCTCAGGCGAGGCGTACCCGGGGGAGAGCGGTGCCTGGCCGTGCCGGGTGAGCTGGGTGAAGGTGTCCTCCTCGTCCAGCACCTTGGCGATCCCGAAGTCGAGCACCCGCACCTGCACCTCTCCCGTGGCCTCGTCGCGGACCAGGAAGATGTTGCCCGGCTTGATGTCCCGGTGGATCACCCCGGCGCGGTGCCCCACCGCCACACCGCGGGCGGCGTCCCGGAGCACCGCGAGCGAGGCGGGGAGGGAGAGCCGCTCCCCGCGGCCGAGCGGACCGGAGAGTGGCTCGCCGCGCAGGAGCTCCATGACCAGGAAGTCGAGCTCGAGCGTCTCGTCGGTCCCGTAGTCGTAGACGGGAACGACGTTGGGGTGATGGGGAAGTCGCGCCGCGGCCGCGGCCTCGTGCCGGAAGCGGGCGCGGATCCGGTCCCGGCTCTCCGGGTCGGCCGCGGCCGCCGTGATGACCTTGACCGCCACCTGCCGGCCGAGACGCTCGTCCGTGGCGCGGTAGACCGCTCCCATTCCCCCGCGGCCGATGACCTCGCGGATCTGGTAGCGCCCGGCCAGGGTGCGACCGGCCAAAAGCCCTTCAAGCCCGGACATGGACCTCTGCGGCTCGTGGCTCGTGGCTCGCGGCTCGCACGGCGGGAGCCGATCGGCAGGTTCCCACCTCTAGCTGGGCGAGCTCACTGCTCGACTTCGGAAGGTCGCGAGCCGCGAGCCGCGAGCAGCGAGCCGCTCTCATTCCAGCCTCGTGGCGTCCGGATCGATCCCCACCGCCTCCGCCGCCGGCTCGTCCGCCACTTCCTCGATCCGGAGGGTCGGGCCCTTTTCACCCAGCCGGATCCGCGATCCCGCGGTCACCCAGAGGCTCGAGGCGTCCGGAACGCGCTCGAGGTGAAGGGCGCCGGGCTCGGCCCGATGCCCGGGGACCTCGCGGTCCCCGACGTGGACCGCGTTCAGCCCGATGTTGAAGAGCCAGAAGCCGGGCCTCCCATTGCGGATATCCCAGACGATGGCCAGCTGGCGCCGGCTCACGTGCGGGACGTCGGCGAGGGAGACGGTGGTGTGGAGGCCGGGGTCCTCGGACCTGCGGCCGATGGTCGTGAGCGGCTCGGTCAGGCGAAAGACCTCGCGGGCCTCGCTTTCCCCGGCGTCGTCCTCCACCACCAGCAGGAACCGCCCGGGCTCCCACCCGGCGCCGCCCGCCCCCTCCATGCGCGTCTCGTCCGGGTCGGAGGTGGGGATCTCGCGCTGCGGCTCATCTCCCTCCCCTTCGCCCGCCGGCGCCATGGGGGCCTCGGCGGGCGGCGGATGCCCGGCGTGGGCCGACACCCGGTACATCGGCCCCGTCCCGCCCTCGGCGCGGCGCAGCTCCACCCGGTAGCTCCGGTCGTAGAGCGATCCGTGGCGCGAGCAGGAGTCGGTGAGGTCGCGCTCCACCTCGGTGGCCACCGGGGCAACGGCGTCGGCCATCTCGGGGCGGAGCGTCACCGCGAGGAGGGTGTCGGGGAGGCTGCGGGCGTACCGGTCCGGAACCTTGCGGCGGTTTTCCCGGTCGATCAGCGCCCCGAGCGCCAGCTTGATCTCGGGGAGCAGGTCGCGCAGGAACTTCTCGAGGAGTGGGTCCCGCTTTGCCCCGCCGGTCTCTCGCGTATCCTTCATGGCTCCTCCGGGGTGGGGGGCGGCGAGGTCTCGGGTCCGAAGGGGTCGACCGCCTCCCGGAGCTCGAGACGCAGCGAATCCACGGTGCCGCGCAGCTCGGCGACCTCGGCGCGGAGCTGCCCGGCCTCCGCGGCCGCGTCCCGTGCCTCCCACGCCATCCACCCCGCCAGTCCGGCCACCAGCAGGGCGAGGAGCGCCACCAGCCACGGTCCCACCACGGACCGTTGCCGGGGAGCCGCGCTCGGTGCTTCGGATCGCGAAGGAGGAGGGATCATGGTCTCGTCCGGGTCGGGGGAAGGTGGCGGGGGCGCGGTGGCGCCGCCTCCCGGAACCGCCGCCACCACGGCGGTGAAGTTGTCGTCGGGACCGCGCGCCCGCACCTTCTCGCGGATGGCCTCGCAGGCGGCGCGGGCACTCGGCTCGGCGAGCGCCCGCCCGAGCTCGTCGAGGCGCATCGCCTTGGTGACCCCGTCGGAAAGGATGGCATAGCGCCACCCGGGCGCAAGGGGAATCCAGGAGGCCTCACCCTCGCCTCCGTGCCCGGCGGCCCGGTAGAGGCGGTTCGCGCCCTCGGCCTCGGGGATCTCGTCGACTCCGATCCGCCCCTCCTCCCAGAGGGTGAAGGCCGGCGTGTGGTCTCGGGTCTCCAGCCGGACCACCCCGTCCGGGCTGCGGGAGACGACCCGCACGTCGCCCACATGGGCCACGATCCAACCCTCCGGCTCCCCGCGCTTCCGGACCCGGGACAGGATGCCCATGGCGCACCCCATCCCGCTCAGCTCGTCCGGCTCGCGCTCGGCGCGCTCCCGGATGGCGCGGTCCGCCTCGGCCAGCGCGCGGCGCGCCTCGACATGGTTGGCCAGCGGCGCGGCCTCCCGCACGGCCGCGATCGCCGTTTCCGCGGCGGCGCGTCCGCCGCGGAGCCCGCCCATCCCGTCGGCCACCATGAGCAGCCCGTGGCTGGAGAATGCCTCCACGTCGAAGGCGTCCTGGTTCTCCGGCCGGGGACCCTGCTCGGAGAAGCCATGCACGTCGATGGTGGCCGCGGTCATCGGATGCGTACTCCGGGTGTGCCCTCGGCGGAGAATCCCTCTTCGTCGATCTCCACGCCCGTTCCAGCCGGGGCGGTGGCGCGCAGGTGGCTGATCCCCGCGATGATCCCCACGGAGAGCGCCGAGGCCAGAAGCTTGGTGCCGCCGTGGGCGGCGAAGGCAGAGACCACGCCGGTCAGCGGGATCACGCGGATCCCGCCCAGCACCGCCATCCAGAAGGGGATGGCGATCAGGAGCGCCAGGCCGGTCACCAGACTTCGCTCGAACGCCCCGCGCTCGCGGATGGCCACGGACATCATCGCCAGGAGAAAGAGTGTGTAGAGGAGGACGAATGCCCAGGCACCGGCCAGACCGTACTGGGCCGCGAAGAGGGTGATGAAGCCGTCGTCCGCGGCGTTGGGTGCCGTTTCGGGGTGGCCCCGTCCCGACCCCTCGCCAAGCATGCCGCCGGCCAGGACGTTGGCGTCGAAGAGCTTGAACTGGTGGAGGCGGATGGCCCACTGCTCCGCCTCCACCTCGCTCATCTCCGCCGGATCATGGTACGGATCGTACGCCAGCGCCAGCCGCGTGGCCGACCGGTAATCGAGCTGGAAGGCCGCGATCACCAGGACCGCCCACACCGCAATCATGAGACCGGCCCACCAGCCCCGGCGGGTCCCCACCAGCAGCATCACCGCGAGGGTGGCGGCCAGCACCACCGACAGCCCGAGCTCGCGGATGAGGAGGAAGGGGATCAGCGGTACCGCCCCGTACACCAGCATGTTGAGGATCCGCCGCGGCTTGAAGGCGGCTCCGGGACGGGCCAGGTTGTAGGCGTCGTCCGCCAGGACGGCCGCCCACACCCCGATGAAGATGGGGAGGAAGAGCTCCCACGGCGTCGTCCCCAGCACCCGCCCCCGCTCCACGAAGAAGAGGGAAAGGAGGAGGAAGAGCCCCACCGTGAGGAGGAAGGGCCATCGCCGGTGTTGGCGGAAGGCGCGCAGAATCGGCCGCCTCCGTCCCAGCAGGAAGCCGATCAGGATCCCGGCCGGCGCCAGGAAGACCGCACCGTACGAGGCCATCTGCACGACCAGCGGGCCCCGCTCCCGCTCGGCCGCCAGGCGGGAGAGCTCCTCCACGGCGGGGAGCGCCGGCTCCTCGTCGCCGAAGACGAGCACCTGCCGCTCCTCGGAGTACGCCCGCTCGATGGTGGAGAGCCGCGCGCGCTCCGCCTTGGCCGTATTGGCCAGGCCGCGGACGTCCGCGGTGGCCTGGTACACCGGGTCGGTGAAGGTGTGGAAGAGGCTCGGGCGGGTGAGCAGGAAGATGGCGATGGGGAGGATGATGATGGCCCAGCTCCCCGCGTACCCGGCCCGGCGAAGCGCCCAGGGGAGGGCCAGCCAGGCCACCAGCGCCAGCCCGTCCCGCACGAGCATGGCCTCCGATCCGGGTGCGCTCCCGTGCACCGGCCAGACGCCCACCACGATGGAGATGTGCGCCAGGATGTAGAAGAGCGCCGAGGCCGCGAGCAGGAGGAGGAGGGGCCGGGGGATGGCGCCCCGGGCCTGCTCGCCCGATTTCCGCACCCGGACCGTGACCCCCTCCATGACCGGATCCCGCTTCCGCCCGATCACGGCTCCTCCCGGTTCGCCAGCCACTCCGCCATTCCCGCGGCGATCGCCGCCGGGGCGGCTCCGCCCGGCCCGCCGCCCCGGAGGTAGGCGACCACGGTGTAGCGTGCCACCCCCTGGTCGTCGAAGACCAGCCCCGCGAACCAACCATCGTCGGCCGCACCCTGGATCTGCGCGGTCCCCGTCTTCCCCCCGAGCGACCATTCGCCGGCGGGTCGGCCGGCCACGCTTCGCGCCGTGCCGCGCGCGACCACGTCCCGCATCGACTCTGCGAGACGGACCGCAGTCTCGTGCCGCATGACCCGGGAGCCCGGCGCACGGTTCTCCAGCGCCTCCTGCTCGAGCAGCGGATCGCGCATGACCCCGCCGTTGCCGATGGCCTGCACGAAGCGGGAGATGTGCATCGGGGTTACGTCCACGGGGCCCTGGCCGATGGAGAGCTGCGCCCATTCGAGCGCGGAGGATCCGGGGCCGATGCGGATCCGGGCCGGCGCCGGGCTCATCCGCCGGCGCCACGGCTCCGAGGTGGTGGACCAGAACGCGGTGTCGATTCCCACCGGCGGCGCCTCCAGATACGGCAGGAAGCCGTAGCGGCGGTACGCCTCCACGAAAGCCTCCTCCCCCAGACGGGCACGCGCCTCCCGCGCCATCCAGACCGCCCCGGTGTTGCACGAGAAGACGAGCATGTCCAGCGGACCCCGCAGCGTTCCGAGGCCGATGCCGCCGTAGTTGCCGATGTGGGCGCCGGGACCAACCTCGATGGAGGGCGGGCAGGGGATGGGCGGGTCTCCCAGGTCGTTGTCCCACCAGACCCCGGCCAGCGCGAGCTTGAAGACCGAGCCGGGAGGCGCGTATTGCCGCATGCCGAGTGGCGGATCCTCGGGGCCGCCGGTGGCCGCGTACGCCAGCACCGCACCCGTGGTGACCTCCTGCACGACCACCGCGCCATGGCGTCCGGTCCCGGTCAGGAGGCGATGGGCCTCGCGCACCCCGTCTGCGCAGACGGTGAGGCGCATGTCGCGTCCCACGGGGTGGAGGCGTCCGCGCTCCCAGATGGTGGCCGGTTCGCGGAGCCGCCCGGCGAAGAGGCGCTCCACCGTGAAGTCGCGCGCGCCCGCATCCTCCCCCCCGCCGATCAGGTTGGCGCCGGCCTCTCCGAGCGGGTAGCTCCGCTCCACGCGCCCGTCGCGGAGGGCATACCCCGCCAGCGCATTCTCCTCGCGCCCCGTGCAGTCGAGGATCCAGCCACGGACTTCGGCGCGGCGCTCCTCGGCCAGGCGAGGATCTCCCCACCGCGCGTACCACATCCGCCCCTCCTGGATGCTGTCGCGGTTGAGGAGGAGCCAGGCATGGCCCACCGCGTACACCGCCCCCGCGACCACCAGGACGAGCCCGAGGCGGACGGCCCAGCGCTCCCGGCGCTCGCGCTGGGCCCGACCGATCCAGGCCACCACACGCGTCGCGGCCCAGACGCCGATCCCGATCAGGACGAGGCGGAGGATCCAGTCGAGGATGATCTCCATGATCTGACTGGTGCGGCGGGCGTCCTAGCCCTCCACGCGGAGGACGGTCCCGCCCATCCGGAGGAGGTCGCCGGGTCCGGCCGGACGCGGCTCGTTGGGGGGAAGGGGCTCGTCGTTCAGATAGGTCCGGTTCTTGGAGTCGAGGTCGGTGACCTCCAGACCCGATCCCCGCACGCGGAGCCGGGCGTGCCGCGCGGACATGTACCGGTCTCCCATGGCGGTCACCCCCGGCTCGGCCCGCCGGCCGAGGATCATCTCGTCGCGCACCACGATCGGCTCCCGACGCTCGGGGGACTCCACGATGCTCAGCGTGACCCCGGGCTGCGGGGGCGGAGGGGCCGGACGGCCGGGGGAGATGGGCTTCCCCGCCTCCTCCGGCGCCGGTGCTTCGAGCCCGATCGGCTTCACGAAGGCGAACTCCCGCTTGGTGTCGAGCAGCACGACCTCCAGGTCGAGGCCGGCGCGGCCGATGCCGTTGTCCTGCGCCCACTGCTGGGCGAAGGCCAGCAGGTGATCGCGCTCGTCACGCGCCCAGAGCTCCGGGTCGATCCCGTCGGGGACGAGGTCCGTGGTGACATAGACCCTGAGATCCGGCGCCACGCGTCGGTCCGCATACCGGCGCAGCGCCTCCTTCACCCCCACCTCGAGCTGGTCCCGGAGGGAGGGCGTGAAGAGCTTGCGAAGGAATTTCGGCATAGGGTCGCGCCGTCAGGGGGACGATGCCGGGCGGGGTCGGAGAGTCCCGGGTGCAGGGGGTATGCCAGATCCGCTCAGGAGCCGCGAAGGGTGCGCAGCATCTGAACGTGGGGAATGCCGTCGACCTCGTACGGATCGGAGACCGTCTCGAATCCCAGCCCGCGGTAGAAGGCCTCGAGGTGGGCCTGCGCCTCGACCCGCACCGGAACCTCCCCGCCGGCACGCTCCGCGATGTAGCGCAGCCCCTCCCGCATCAGCGCGCGCCCCGTCTCCCGCCCCCGCAGCTCCGGCCGCACCACGACCCGCCCGATCGAGGTCTCGGCGTAGCGGGTGCCGGCGGGCAGCACCCGCAGGTAGGCGCCGAGCCGGCCTCCATGCCGCTCCATCCCGCCGAGGAGGTGCCAGGCCGCGGCGTCCTCGCCGTCGATGTCCGGATAGGGGCAGCTCTGCTCCACCACGAACACCTCCTGGCGGAGGGCCAGGATGTCGTAAAGCTCGCGCGTGTCGAGATCGTCGAAGTCCTTCCACCGCCACCGCAGCTCCATCTCCCCCATCCCGTTCTCGAAAGGCCTTCCCGGCCGAAGCTTTCCGCCGGGCCGGCTCGTCGCTCTGACGCCACGAAATCTGTTCCCGGGGGCGAACGCCGGCAAGCGACGCACGCGCCGCGCGGTTGCCAGGCGCAGCAGCTGCGCGCAACTTCCCTCGACCCCCGCCCGCCTCCCACCTCGAACGAAGGAGATCCGTGCAAGACGCCCTGTTCGGTCTCGACCTCTGGCTGCGCACCAACCTGCTCGCGCTCTTCGCCAACCTCTTCGTGGCCACGGTGATCCTGGTCGTCGGGATCGTCCTGGCCGGCGTGGCCGCCCGCGCCACCGTGCGGGGAATGCAGCGCTTTCCCCATCTCCGCAGCAAGCAGCTGCTGATCAACTTCCTGGCGCGGACCGCGCGCATTACCGTCCTCGTGCTGGCGGGTATCGTGGCGCTGGGGCAGGTGGGGGTCGACGTCTGGCCCTTCATCGCCGGGATCGGGGTGGCGGGATTCATCGTGGGCTTCGCCTTCAAGGACTCCCTCTCCAACATGGCCTCCGGCATCCTCCTCCTCTTCTACCAGCCGTTCGACATCGGCGACTTCGTGGAGGCGGGAGGTACGACCGGATCGGTCCTCGACATGAGCGTGGTCGCCACCGAGCTGCGCACGCCGGACGGGCGGCTGGCCGTGGTTCCCAACAGCCGGATCTGGAACGATTCCATCATCAACTTCAACAAGCTGGGCAAGCGGCGCATCGAGTGGACGGTGGGGGTCTCGTACGACGCGGACATCGGCGTAGCGCTGGAAACGCTGCAGGAGGTGCTGAGGGGAGACGCGCGCATCCTGGACGATCCCGCGCCCCACTTCGTGGTCGACGACCTCGCCGACAGCAGCGTCAACCTGGTGGTGCGCGCCTGGGTCGAGCCGGGCGACTTCCTCGGCGTGACGAGCGACACGCGGCGCGCCTTCAAGGAGGCGCTTGACGTGAGGGGACTGGAGATTCCCTTCCCGCAGCGCGTCGTGCACCAGCGAGCCGGATGAGCAAAGTCCCGAGGCACCGCGCCATCCTCCAGCTGATCCGCGAGGAGGAGATCCCCTCCCAGGAGGTGCTCGGGGAGCGCCTCCGCGAGCACGGCTTCGACGTGGCACAGGCGACCCTCTCCCGCGACATCCGCGAGCTGGGGCTGGTGAAGTCGCGCACCCCGGAAGACTCGCTCGCCTACGCCTCGCCCTCGGCCGTCACGGAGCCCGCTCCCGCCCTGGCCCGCCTCCTCCCGGCCCTCTTCGCCGGCGTGGACGGCACCGGCAACCTCCTGGTGGTCAAGACGCTTGCGGGCGGAGCCCAGCCGGTGGCGGCAGCCCTCGACGCGGAGGGGTGGCCCGAGGTGCTGGGCACCGTGGCGGGGGACGACACCATCCTCCTCATCCTGCGGGACGCCCGCCGGAAGGACGAGGTGACGCGCCGCATCAGGGAGCTCGCCGGGGTGTGAGCCGCGGAGGCGCCGCGTTCGCCTCGATCTCCATCTCCCTCCGCCGTTTCCGGTTCCTCGCGGGCGGTTGACAATACGCGGCTGCGGATATTTATTCAACAGCTCGCATATGAAGGAAGATCGCCATCCGCCGGGGGAGCCCTCGTGATCCAGAAGAACACCATCGTCCTCGCCTACTCCGGGGGACTCGACACCTCGATCATCGTGCCCTGGCTCAAGGAGCACTACCACGCGGAGGTGATCTGCATGGCCGCCGACGTGGGGCAGGGCGGCGAGCTCGACGGCCTCAAAGAGAAGGCGCTCGCCTCGGGCGCGCGCGACTGCGTGGTCGAGGACCTGCGCGAGGAGTTCCTCACCGAGTTCGTCTGGCCCACGCTGCGCGCCGGGGCCGTCTACGACCGCAAGTACCTGCTGGGGACCTCCATGGCGCGGCCGATCATCGCGCGGCGGCAGGTGGAGGTGGCGCGGCGCTTCGGCGCCCGCTCGCTGGCGCACGGCTGCACCGGCAAGGGGAACGACCAGGTGAGGTTCGAGCTCACCTATCTGGCGCTCGCCCCGCAGATGACCATCATCGCCCCGTGGCGGGAATGGGACATCCGCTCGCGTACCGACGCGCTCGACTACGCCGCGCGGCACGATGTCCCGGTCGCGGCCAGCAAGGAGAAGATGTTCTCGCGGGACCGCAACATCTGGCACGTCTCCCACGAGGGGGGGCCGCTCGAGGACCCGGGCTGGGAGCCGACCGAGGACGTCTTCCAGCTCACCCGCGCGCCTGAGGACGCGCCCGACCGCCCCGAGTACGTGACCATCGGCTTCGAGGCGGGGAACCCCGTCTCGGTGGATGGGGAGGCGATGTCCCCGGTGCCGCTCATGGAGGCACTCAACGAGGTGGCGGGGCTGCACGGGGTCGGACGGGTCGATCTGGTGGAGGACCGGCTGGTGGGGATGAAGTCCCGCGGCGTCTACGAGACGCCGGGCGGCACCCTGCTCTACGCGGCCCACTCGGAGCTGGAGCAGCTGGTCCTCGACCGGCGCACCCTGTCCCTCAAGGACCTCATCGCCCCCCGCTACGCCGACCTGGTCTACGAGGGACGCTGGTGGACCGAGGAGCGGGAAGCCATGGACGCCATGGTCGAGCGCACCCAGCAGCGGGTCACCGGGGAGGTGAAGCTCAAGCTCTACAAGGGGACGAGCACGGTGGTGGCGCGCTCCTCGCCGCACTCGCTCTACGACGAGCGGTGGGTCACCTTCGAGGAGGACGACGTCTACGACCAGGCCGACGCCGGCGGCTTCATCCGGCTCTACGGGCTGCAGATGCGGGTGGCCGCGCTCAAGGCGCGCGAGGAGGAGGGGCGGAGGATCGCCGCCTTCACGGAGCC
>SKRI01000030.1 GCA_007118565.1 Gemmatimonadota bacterium
ACCGAGCGGGACGGCCGCAACTTCGACATCTGGATCCTGGACGTGGACCGCGAGGGGCGGCCGGTGGGCGAGCCGCGCATGGTGCTGGAGGGCGCCGGCAACCTCAACATCTCCGCCTGGCGCCCGGACGGCGAGGCGGCGGTCCTCTCCCAGGGACGCGGCGAGGCGGACAACCACCTCTTCCTCCTCGACTTCGCCACCGGCGCGCTGGACACCCTCTTCCTCCCGGAGGAGATGTCGTCGTACACCAGCGTGCAGTGGACGCCGGCGGGAGACGCCTTCTACCTGGCATCCAATCACTACCGCAACTTCGCCGGGCTGGCGCGATACGATCTGGCGAGCCGGGACCTCACCTGGATCGAGGAGCCGGGGTGGGACGTGGAGCGTGTGGCGCTCTCGCACGACGGGCGTTACCTGGCTTGGAGCGTGAACGAGGAGGGGTGGTCGCGGGTGTATCTGCGCGACCTCACCACCGGCCGGGACCTCGCGGCTGCGGAGCTGGCGGAGGGGGTGCGCGGCCTGAGCTGGGCCGACGCCGCCAATCGCCTGGTGATCTCCGTGAGCGGACCGGACACCCCGGGTGATGCCTGGATCCACGACCCGGCCACCGGGGAGACGGCGCGCGCCACGCGGAGCAGCACCGCCGGCCTCGACCCGGCGGACTGGATCTCCCCGGAGCACGTCTCCTTCGACGCATTCGACGGGCTCACCCTGCACGGCCTCCTCTACCTCCCGCGGGTGACGGGGGACGGGCCGCCGCCGGTGGTGGTGACGCTGCACGGCGGCCCCACCGCCCAGGGACGCCCGAGCTTCAACGCCGTCAACCAGTACCTCCTCTCCCGCGGCTACGCCATCTTCGACTTCAACTACCGGGGCTCCACCGGGTATGGGCAGGCCTTCACCCAGGCGGACAACATGCGGAAGCGCACCGATCAGATTCGCGACCTCGAGGCGGCCGCGCACTACCTCCGGGAGCGGCCCGACGTGGACGGGTCGCGGCTCGCGGCCATGGGCGGCTCGTATGGAGGATTCATGACGCTCGCCGCGCTGGCCTGGTACCCGGAGCTCTACGCCGCCGGCGTCAACATCGTGGGGGTGGCAAACTGGATCACCGCGCTGGAGGATGCGAGCCCCGGGCTCAAGAACTCGGACCTCATCGAGTACGGCGACATCGAAGACCCGGACGACCGGGAGTTCTTCCGCTCCATCAGCCCCATCGAGTTCGCGGACGCCATCACCAGCGACCTGATGGTCATCCACGGCGCCAACGACCCGCGGGTGCCGGTGGCCGAGGCGGATCAGATCGTGAGCGCGGTGCGCGCCCGCGGCGCCGATGTGGAGTACCTCCGCTTCCCGGACGAGGGGCACGGTGTCTCCCGGCTCGAGAACCGCATCACCGCCTACCAGCGGGTGGCGCGCTTCCTGGACGGGAGCATTGGCGGGCCGGGGATGCCCTGCGCGGGGGAGCGCTGACGCAGCAAGGGTGCGGCGGGGGAGGGCGGCTCGCGGCAACCCTCTGGACGCAAGTCGCATCCAATCGGTCACCGATCAGGGGCGGTTCACCCCGTAAACCCTGAATTTCATCCCCTGCCTCTCGGATGCGGTGCGGGGGCAGACCATATTTGGCATCCGATGCGGCAGTCCGGTGCATCCCTCGATCCACCTCGACCTTTGCGAGTACCGTGACCCGGCCCCATCTCCCTTTGCCGCTCTTTTTCCTCCTGCTGCTCCTCCCGGCCGCATGGGCGGGGAGCGTGGAAGCCCAGACCAGCGGGGTGGCGTACGTTCACGACCGAGACGCCCCGGCCGCGCCGGCAATGCGCATCTCGGAGCCGATCGCCATCGACGGCCGCCTCGATGAGGCGGTCTGGGAGGAAGCACCGGCGGTGACGGAATTCACCCAGGTCGTCCCGAACGAGGGGGAGCCGGTGAGCCAGCGTACCGAGGTCCGCTTCCTCTACGACGACGAGGCGATCTACGTCGGTGCGCGCCTGCACGACACCGGGGAGATCGGGGGACGGCTTGGCCGGCGGGACATGTCGATGGGGGATTCGGACTGGCTCACGGTGATCTTCGACAGCTACCACGACCATCGCACGGCGTACGGGTTCGAGATCAATCCGGCGGGCGTGCGGCGCGACCAGTCGCGGGCCGGGAACCGCGAGGACAGCTCCTGGGATCCCGTGTGGGAGGTGGCGACCACCGTCGATGACGAGGGTTGGACCGTGGAGATGCGCATCCCGTTCAGCCAGCTCCGCTTCAGCGGCGCCGAGATCCAGACGTGGGGCCTCCAGGTGGAGCGGAGCATCGCCCGCAACCGCGAGTTCTCCGTCTGGTCGTACACGCCGAGGGACCAGCCGGGCGGCATCCCCCGCTTCGGCCACCTGACCGGTCTGGAGCGAATCCCGACCGGGAAGCGGCTGGAGGTGCTGCCGTACACGGTGGCGCGCGCGGCGTACGTCGACCCTCGTGGCAACCCCTTCCGTACCGGAAGCGAGTACGATCTCGACGTGGGGGTGGATCTCAAGTATCGGGTGACCTCGGATCTGACGCTGGACGCGACCGTGAACCCGGATTTCGGACAGGTGGAGGTCGATCCCGCAGTGATCAACCTCTCGGCGTTCGAGACCTTCTTCCAGGAGCGCCGCCCCTTCTTCATCGAAGGGGCCGACATCTTCCGTTTCGGAAGCGGCGGCGCGAACGAAGTCTTCTACTCGCGGAGGATCGGCCGGCAGCCCAGCCTCGCCCCACCGTACGCTGCCCGTGACGTACCGGACGCCACCCGCATCCTGGGCGCAGCCAAGCTGTCGGGCCGCACCGCCGGCGGCTGGTCCGTCGGCGTGATGGACGCGGTCACCCGCCGCGAGATCGCACGGTTCCACGACCAGACAGGGGCGCTCGGCGAAACGGTCGCCGAGCCGCTGACGAACTACTTCGTCAGTCGTGCGCGGCGGGAGATGCGGACGGGCCAGTCCGCGGTCGGCGGCTTCTTCGGCGCGGTCAATCGCGTGCTGGATACCGACCCCCTGGCCGACGCGCTGCGCTCGGACGCGTATACCGGTGGCGTCGACGTCTTTCACCAGTGGCGCGACCGCACCTGGACGCTGGATGGCTTCCTGGCGGGCTCCCACATCCGCGGGACCGAAGGGGTCATCGCGGCCGCTCAGCGTGCGCCGTACGTCTACATGCAGCGTCCGGATGCCGATCACCTCGACTACGATCCGGCGCGGACCTCCCTCACCGGGTTCTCCGGCGAAGCTTCGCTGGCCCGCCGATGGGGCCGCCACTGGAACGCCCGTCTCCAGACCGGAGCGATCACGCCCGGATACGATGTCAACGACCTGGGCTTCCAGCGGCGCGGCGACCGGATCGACGCGGACCTGTTCGTCAACTTCTCGGAGACGCGGCCGGGCAACGTCTTCCGGCAGATCTCCACCTTCGGTGCTGGGCGGATCGAGCACAACTGGGCGGGCGAGCGGATCTCCGACATGTTCGGCACCGGCGCGTTCTTCCAGTTGCTGAATTACTGGACCGCTAATCTGAACCTGAATATGAGCACTCCTGGAGCGCTAGACGACCGCCTCACCCGCGGCGGGCCCGCGGCGCTCCGTCCGGGCGCATTGCGAGGGTTCGTCGGTATGGGGAGCGATTCCCGGAGACCGGTGGTTGGGAGCGTGAACGGATCGTTCGTCCGGGATAGTGAAGGAGGATACGGAAGGAACGGCTCGATGAGCGTCCAGGTCAAGCCCGCGCCGAACTGGGACCTGTCGCTGTCGCCGACTTTCAACCGGTCGCACACCCCGGCGCAGTATCTCTTCGCGGTAGCGGATCCGTCCGCAGAGCATACCTTCGGACGCCGCTACGTCTTCTCCGCGCTCGACCAGACGGTGCTGAGCGTCTCGACCCGTTTCAACTATACCTTCACCCCGGACCTCTCGCTCCAGGTCTTCGCGCAGCCCTTCATCGCGAGCGGCACGTTCGGCCCCGCCATGGAGTTCGCCGCGCCGCGCACGTACGAGTTCCTCGTCTACGGCGAGGACCGGGGCGAGATCGTGGACGGAAGGATCTACCCCGCCGGGCAGGGCGAGGGAGCGGTGAGCTTCGCGGTCCCCCAGCGTGACTTCAACGTCCGCTCGCTGCGCGGGAATGCGGTCGTGAGGTGGGAATGGCGCCCCGGATCCACCCTCTTTCTGGCCTGGCAGCAAACGCGCAGCGACTTCGCGCCGGTCGGTACCTTCGACCTGCCGGTGGATGCGCGCGCGCTCTTCGCTGCCTCCCCGGACAACATCTTCGTCCTCAAGATCAACTACTGGCTGAACCCCTGAAGGCCGCTCCGCTTAGATCTCTATCCGGCCCCGGGGGACGCACGGCGCATCGTCGTCCGTCCCCTGTTTCC
>SKRI01000143.1 GCA_007118565.1 Gemmatimonadota bacterium
CCGGTGGTGGTGAAGGTGATGCAGAACCTCCCCGGCTCCTTCGAGCGGCTTGGCGCCACCTTCGAGAACGCGGCGCGGCTCCACCAACGGGGCGTGCGGGTGGCGCTGACCAGCGGGGACACCCACAACGCCCGCAACCTGCGCCAGGAGGCGGGGAACGCCGTTGCCCACGGCATGCCCTGGGAGGCGGCGCTGCGGGCGCTCACCACCGAGCCCGCGGTTATCTGGGGGCTGGAGGGGTACGGAACCCTGGCGCCCGGCAGCGTGGCCAACGTGGTGGTCTGGGACGGGGATCCGATGGAGATCATGACGGCGGTATCGCACGTATTCATCCGGGGGAACGAGATCCCGCTGGTGAGCCGCCAGACCCAGCTGCGCGACCGCTACATGGATCCCGCTGATCGTGAGCGGATGTACCGCCGCGGGACGAACTGACGGGACGAACCGATATGAGTCACGTCGTCCTACTGGGAGACTCGATCTTCGACAACGCCGCCTATGTCGAACCGGGGGAGCCGGACGTGGTCGCCCAGCTCCGCGAGCGCCTGCCGGAACAGTGGGAGGCGACGCTCCTCGCGGTGGACGGTCATGAGATCCGCGACGTTCCGGGACAGCTCGCGCGCCTCCCGACGGCGGCCAGCCACCTCGTCCTCAGCGTGGGGGGCAATGACGCCCTCGGCAACGTCGGCATCCTGGAGGAGCCGGCGCGCTCCATCCCGGAGGCGCTCGACCGGCTCGCCGCCATCGCTGATCCCTTCGAGGGGGCGTACCGCCGAACCGTCGCCTCGGTGCTGGAGACCGAGCTCCCGACAGCGCTCTGTACCATCTACTATCCGGCCTTCCCGGAGCCCTTGCTGCAGCGGTTTGCGGTCACCGCGCTCACCGTCTTCAACGACGCCATCCTCCGGGTCGCCTTCGACCATGGTCTGCCGGTGCTCGACCTCCGCCTGATCTGCGACTCGCCCGAGGATTATGCCAACCCGATCGAGCCGTCGTCCCGGGGCGGAGCGCGGATCGCCGACGTCATCGTGGAGGTGGTAACCGGGCACGACTTCCCGCGCGGCCGCACCAGCGTCTACACCGGCTGATCCGTCCTCAAAATCACTGGCGGAACGCGCCTTCGCACCGTATTTTCCTCACCTTCGAGATCTCCGGTCGAGGCGACCTTGGCCGGTCCTTCCGGTAGGGTCCCGCTCCGGGGCCACGCGATATCCAGAGCACCTCCATGGCCGAACCCACGGACGATCAGGCATCGGGCGAACAGAAGATTCTTCCTCGGCTGATCGAGGACGAAATGCGCGAGGCGTTCATCGACTACTCGATGAGCGTGATCGTGCAGCGCGCGCTCCCCGATGTGCGGGACGGGCTGAAGCCGGTGCACCGGCGCATCCTTTACGCGATGCAGGAGAGCGGGCTGGTCCCGAACCGCCCGTACAAGAAGAGCGCAACCGTAGTCGGCGACGTGCTCGGCCGCTACCACCCCCACGGGGACTCGGCGGTCTACGACTCGATGGTCCGCATGGTCCAGGACTTCTCCCTCCGCTACCCGCTGGTGGACGGGCAGGGGAACTTCGGATCGGTGGATGGGGATTCGGCCGCGGCCTACCGCTACACCGAGGCCAAGCTGGCACCCATTGCCACGGAGATGCTGGCCGACATCGACAAGGAGACGGTCGACTTCGCGCCCAACTTCGACGACCGGCTCATGGAGCCGACCGTCCTTCCGGCGCGAATTCCCAACCTCCTGGTCAACGGCTCCAGCGGCATCGCCGTCGGCATGGCCACCAACATTCCCCCCCACAACCTGCGGGAGGTGGTTGATGCCTGCGTTCACCTGATCGCCAATCCGGAGTGCGACGTCTCGGAGCTGACCGATATCATCCGTGGTCCCGACTTCCCGACGGGCGGCTTCATCCACGGACGGGAGGGGATCGACGAGGCGTACGCGACGGGCCGCGGCCGGGTGGTCATGCGCGCTCGCGCAGAGATCGAGGAGCGGGAGGACGGACGTGACCGGATCGTGGTCAACGAGATCCCGTACATGGTCAACAAGTCGCGGCTGATCGAGCACATCGCCGATCTGGTCCGCGACAAGAAGATCACCGACATCGCGGACATGCGGGACGAGTCCGACCGTGACGGCATGCGGATCGTGATCGAGCTGAAGCGGGACGCCATTCCGTACATCGTCCTCAATCAGCTTTTCAAGCACTCGCAGATGCAGTCCACCTTCGGCATGAACATGATCGCCCTGGTGGGCGGCGTGCCGAAGATCCTGTCGCTGCGGGAAATGCTGCAACACTTCGTGGATCACCGGCACACGGTGATCGTGCGGAGGACCGAGTACGAGCTGAACAAGGCGCTCGAGCGGGAGCACATCCTCGAAGGGCTCAAGATCGCCGTCGACAACATCGACGAGGTGATCCGGATCATCCGGGGCTCGGACGACACGGCCGAGGCCGGAGAGCGGCTGCGGGCGCGCTTCGGGCTCTCCGAGCGGCAGTCCGACGCCATCCTCAACATGCGCCTGGCGCGCCTCACCGGGCTCGAGATCGACCAGCTCGAGGCGGAGCTCGCCGAGGTCCGTGCGGCCATCGCCGAGTTCCGGGAGATCCTGGAGTCACGCGAGCGGCGGATGGAGATCATCACCGAGGAGCTTCAGGAGGTGTCCCGCAAGTACGGGGACGAGCGCCGCACCGAGATCGTAGACAGCGGTGGCACCTTCTCGATCGAGGACCTGATCCCGGACGAGGAGATGGTGATCACCGTTTCTCACTCCGGCTACATCAAGCGGCTGCCGGTCGACACTTACCGGGCGCAGGGCCGCGGCGGACGCGGGATCAGCGGCATGGGGACCAAGGAGGAGGACTGGGTCGAGCACCTCTTCCTGGCGCGCACGCACGACTACCTGATGTGCTTCACCCGCCAGGGACAGTGCTACTGGCTCAAGGTCCACCAGATCCCGCAGGCAGGGCGGACGAGCCGGGGCAAGCCGATCGTCAACCTGCTCGACGTCGACCGGAACGAGCGGCTGGCCGCGCTGGTGCCGGTGCGCGACTTCTCGGCCGATCGCTACCTGATGTTCGCCACCCGACACGGCACGGTGAAGAAGACCGCGCTCTCGGCGTACGGGAACGTCCGCTCGGTGGGGATCAACGCCATCAATATCGGCGAGGACGACGAGCTGATCGACGTACAGCTGACCGACGGGAGCGACGACGTGGTACTCGCCACCCGCAACGGGCTCGCGATCCGCTTCACGGAGACGGATGCACGGGAGATGGGCCGCGTCACTGCGGGCGTTCGCGGCATCCGCCTGCAGGACCAGGACGTGGTGGTGGGCATGGTCGTGGTCCGGCCGGACACCACGCTGCTGGTGGTGACCGAGAAGGGGATGGGCAAGCGGACCGAGATCGACGAGTACCGTCAGCAGCGGCGCGGCGGGAAGGGCGTCATCAACATCCGCATCACCCCGCGCACCGGGAAGGTGGTCACCATCAAGCCGATCCATCCAGGCGACGAGCTGATGATCATCACCCGCTCGGGCGTGGTGAACCGTCAGGCCGCCGACGGGATCCGGGTCATCGGTCGCAACACCCAGGGGGTGCGGCTCATCAATCTCGGGCCGAAGGACGAGGTGGTGGACGTGGCCCGGGTGGTGAACGAGGAGGATGTGGAGGATGTGACCGACATCGCCGAGGGGGCGGTCGAGTAGGAAGGCGAAACGCCGCGGCCCGGGGGCGAGGACGCTTCCCGGGCCGCACCTTCACGACGTCCCGGGACATCGTTCTGCTGCGCCTGCCCGCCGCCACCCGGCGGGCAGGCGCTCCTGCATTCGGCTCGGCCCTCAGGGGGCGCCGAGCTTCCGGACCTCCTCCATCTCCCCTTCCTCCTCCTCCTCGACGATGGCGCCCGCCACCAGGTCGTTCAGACCCCGCCGCAGCCGCTGCACCGGCGCCGACGACGAGCCGTCGTAGGTGCGTGCGGTCAGCAGGATCACGAAAAGCTCGTTCTCCGGATCGATCCAGATCGAGGTTCCGGTGAAGCCGGTATGGCCGAAGGCCCTGGGGGAGATGGTGCCGCCGGAGGAGGCAGCTCCGTTCGCCGTCTCCCACCCGAGCGCCCGGTGCCCGGCGCCGGGCTGGCGGGCGGTGAAGGTCCGCACCGTCTGCGGGCGGAAGATCCTCACATCCCCGTAGCTCCCCTCGTTCAGCATCATCTGTGCGAAGGTCGCCAGGTCCCGGGCGGTGGAGAAGAGCCCCGCGTGTCCGGTGACCCCGCCCAGCCGGAAGGCATTCGGATCGTGCACCACCCCGCGCCGGTCGGCCTCATCGGTCGAGCCACGAACGGTGGGCGCCGTTGCGCGCCCCACCGCAAGTGGGGGTAGGTA
>SKRI01000231.1 GCA_007118565.1 Gemmatimonadota bacterium
ATGACGGAGACGGTGGGACCCGCGGAGACGGCGCCGGGCGCTCCGCCCCGCACCCTGCGCGCCTACTGGCACCTGTTCGTGGCCTTCGCGCTCGCCTGGATCCTCCTCTTCGGGTACGTCGTCTACGTCGGCCGCCGCTTCGCACGGGTGGAGCGCGAGTTGGCGGAGCTGGGGGAGGCTCCGGCGTCCCTGCGCTGATCCGGCACCGCCGGGCGCGGTCGCCTCGGCTTGATGCTTGCACGCTCCTTCGGCTTCGAGAACGCCGGCCGGACGACCGGTCGGAAGCATGCCCACCCATCCGAATGGAGGTGCCTTATGGCCTTTTCGCTTCCCGATCTACCCTACGCCTTCGACGCCCTGGAGCCGCACATCGACGAGCAGACGATGCGGATCCATCACGGGAAGCATCACGCGGCCTATGTGAGCAAGGTCAACGACGCGGTGAAGGGGACCGAGCACGAGAACAAGTCGATCGAGGATCTCCTGCGGGGGATCGACCAGGTACCGGACGACATTCGCACCACCGTTCGCAACAACGGCGGCGGGCATGCCAACCACTCTCTCTTCTGGCAGATCATGAGCCCGGACGGGGGCGGAGAGCCGTCGGGCGCGCTCGGTGACGAGATCGACCGCGTATTCGGCAGCTTTTCGGATTTCCGCGACCAGTTCAAGAGCGCGGCGACTGGGCAGTTCGGCAGCGGATGGGCATGGCTCGGGCTCGACGAGAACGGCAAGCTGCACGCGCACAGCACCCCGAATCAGGACAGCCCGCTCATGCAGGGGCATACCCCGATCCTGGGTGTGGACGTGTGGGAGCACGCCTACTACCTCAAGTACCAGAACAAGCGGCCCGACTATGTGGACGCATGGTGGAACGTGGTGAACTGGCGCGAGGTCGAAAAGCGCTTCGAGCAGGCGCGCGGCTGAGCAGGAGGTTTGCCTCGAAGCTGGGAGCGCCCCCGCCGGTCATCCGGCGGGGGCGCTTTTCGTGGACGCGAGCCGCCCTTCCGGCACGCCCGGTGCAACGATCGGAGCGCTCGCGGACCGAAATGGGGAGATGCGAGGGAATGATGCCGGACGAGAGGAAGGACTCCATCGAGCAGGGGATCGGCGCGCCGGACGAGAGCCCCACCGGGAAGGAGGCGGATCGGAAACGCCGGGAGCAGGAGGGGCCCGAGGTCGGCGGGGGGATGGGCGGAACCTCCGATGCCAGCCGTCCCGGGGACGAGGCGGCGCGGCGAGCGGCCGAGGAGGCAGGAGAGGAGTAGCCTCCGGCGAGGCGCAGACCGCCGGCGACCTTCGGCGGGCTCGCCCGCGGCTCACCCGGGCGGCTGTCCTCCTTGGGAGCGGAGCCCGGTTCGTTCCGTCGCCGGGCTACCGGCCGGTCAACCGGTTCCACATCTCGTAATCCACCGCCTGCTTGTCCACCAGGCGCTGGTCGCTCCCGGCGGTCATCTCACCCGTCGCGGTGAACTCGGAGCCGCCGGCATCTCCCAGGTCGAGGTAGCTCGCACCCTGGCGGAGCGTCTGCCCCTCCGGGACGATCGGGATGCGGTCCAGCTCGTCCTTGCGAAACCCGGTCAGCTTCTCGCGAAGCTCGGGGATGTCGCCGGCGGTCAGTCCCTCGTCCCCCGGTCGCCCGGCCTCGGGCCCGACGTTCTGCCCGGCCAGCCGGTCCCCCTCCAGGTCCTCGCTCCACTCCTCCGGATGCTTCGATTCGTGCTGCGGCGTGTTGCCGCCGCCGGCTTCATCGCGTGCCATGTTTCCTCGCATCGCTCTCGGGTCGTCTCTTCCGGTCACCCCCGACCGCGTGCAAGAGGTATGCAGGTGCGGCCCGCTTGCCTAGCTTCCGGCCCGCTCCCGAAGGCGTTCCGCAGTGCGCGAATCGAGCACTGGGCGCTCCGGGAGCCCTTCGGCTCGCTGGAAGGCGCGCAGTGCGGCGATGGTCTCCTCGTCGAACCAGCAGGGGCGCTGATCGCCGGGCGCGGTGCCATGGCCGGCCGCCGCCAGCATCTCCCGCAGCAGGCAGACGTGTGCCCCCGCCGGTGCGGCCACCGCTTCCGATCCGGCCGGCAGGAAGTGGTCGACCGGGTGGAAGAGGCGCATCCACACGCCGTAGACCCGCTCCAGCTCCAGGATCGGCTCGACGTGGTCCTCCACGCGGAGGTCTGCGTACCGGTCGTCTCCCCCTCCGTATCCGCCCGCTTCCTGGACGATGAGGAGCCCCGCGCCCTGGCGCCCCCGCCGGTCGCCCCCCGCCTCCTGCCCGGCCTTGAGCGAGGCGAGGATACGCTCGCCGAAGGGGAGTCCGGCGGTCTCCGCCTCCTCGAAGGCCCGTGCCATCGCCTCGATCACCTCCGGCCCGGTGAGGATGTTCCCCTGCACGCTGTAGTGGGGACCGGTCCGGTGTCCCGCCCATGCCAGCGTGCTGTCGCCGGTGAAGGCGCTCGACCGGCACTGCGCGTCCATCACCGCGAACTGACGGTTCTCGATGCCCGGGTCCTCCGCCGCGAAGAGATCGCGCACCTCCGCCGGGGGAAGCCCCTCGCGCAGCAGCTCGAGCCCCCGCTCCTTGAAGGCGACGTTGGCCGCGGCCTGGGTGGCGATGGCCCCCACGCCGGCCTCGGCGGCCGGCACGATGGCGCCGGCACCGACCACGCGGGACTGAATCCCCACCCCGAGAAACCCCTCCTCCGGGTCGCAGGCCACGATGCTGAAGGTCGAGAGGGCGGGGTCCTCCTGGGCGGGTGCCGCCGGAGCGAGGAGCGCGAGGGCAAGCGTTGCGGCTGCAATGGTGGTGCGGCGCATGTTCGGCGGGGAAGGGGAGATGGATTGCGTGCGCTTCCCGAACAGTTACGATTGCAACGTGCGTCGGCAAGGGAGCCGCAGCACCTCACTCGCATCCCGCACCCATGAGCGTCGTCGATCTCCGGTCTGATACCGTCACCCGGCCCACCACGGCGATGCGACGATCCATGGCCGAGGCCGAGGTGGGAGACGACGTGCTCGACCACGATCCGACCGTGGCGCGGCTGGAGGAGCGGGTGGCGGGGCTGCTCGGACAGGAGCGGGCACTCTTCTTCCCGAGCGGGATCATGGCCAATCAGACCGCCGTGTTGGTGCTGGCAGACCCCGGGACCGAGGCGGTCATCGAGGCGAACGGCCACATCCTGGCCTACGAGGAGGCGGCCGCGGCGGCATGGGCCGGTGTGCAGCTCCGAGCCGTGCCCTCCTCCGGGGGGCTCCTCACCGCCGAGCTGGTGGCGGCACACATCCGCCCGGACTCACCCTACCTCCCCCGGACCTCCCTGGTCTGCCTCGAGAACACCCACAACCACGGAGGGGGAGCCGTCCTGCCTCCCGCCGACCTGAGCCGCATCGTGGATGTGGCGCGGGAGCGCGGCATCGCCGTCCACCTGGACGGAGCCCGCCTCTGGAATGCCGCCGCCGCGACCGGCGAAGGGCTCTCCGCCTGGTCGGAGCCGGTGGACACCGTCATGGTCTCCCTCTCCAAGGGGCTGGGCGCGCCGGTGGGCTCGGTTCTCGCCGGCTCGGATCGAACCATGGAACGGGCCTGGAGGATCCGCCGGCGGCTGGGCGGGGGCATGCGCCAGTCCGGGATCCTGGCCGCGGCGGGTCTCCACGCGCTCGACCACCACCTGGCTGCGCTCGCCGAGGACCACCGGCGGGCGCGCGACCTGGCCGCGGCCGCCGACGCCATCGACGGGCTGGCCGCGGTCGTGCCGGCCACGAACATCGTGATGATCGACGTCTCCCCGCAGATTGCCCCGGCCATGCGGCTCATGGAGGCGCTCGAGGCGCGCGGCGTGCGCACCGTACCGTTCGGTCCGGGACGCCTCCGCGCGGTGACCCACCGGGACGTGGACGACGCCGGAATCCGGCGCGCCGCGGAGGCGCTGGAAGATGCGATGGGCCGCCCATTTCCGGGGACTCGGGGGGCTTGACATCCGGCAGGAACTTTCGCCTTTTGTTCGGACCCTGAAGCCGACCATTTTCTTTCCCCGAGGACGCATGGCCACCACAGAGATCAGCGAGGACCGCAAGAAGGCGCTCAACGTCGCCATCACCCAGATCGAGCGGCAGCACGGGAAGGGCTCGATCATGCGGATGGGGATGGACGGACCGCGCGCCCAGATCCCGGCCATTCCCACCGGCGCGCTCAACCTGGACGCGGCCATCGGCGTCTGGGGAATCCCCCGGGGGCGGGTGACAGAGATCTACGGTCCCGAGTCCTCCGGGAAGACGACCCTCTGTCTCCACGTCATCGCTAACGCCCAGAAGGCCGGCGGCGTCGCCGCCTTCATCGATGCCGAGCACGCGCTGGACATCGAGTACGCGCGGAAGCTCGGCGTGGACGTTGACAATCTCCTCGTCTCCCAGCCGGATACGGGCGAGCAGGCGCTCGAGATCGCCGAGGTGCTTGTCCGCTCCGGCGCCGTGGACGCGGTGGTGATCGACTCGGTGGCCGCGCTCGTGCCGCGCGCCGAGATCGAGGGTGAAATGGGAGACAGCCACGTCGGCCTGCAGGCGCGCCTGATGAGCCAGGCGCTCCGCAAGCTCACCGGGTCGATCAACCGCTCCCGCACCACCCTCATCTTCACCAACCAGATCCGGGAAAAGATCGGGGTCATGTTCGGGAATCCGGAGACGACCACCGGCGGCCGGGCGCTCAAGTTCTACGCCTCGCTGCGGCTGGACATCCGCCGCACGGGCTCCATCAAGGACCGCGACACCCTGGTCGGGAACAAGACACGCGTCAAGATCGTCAAGAACAAGGTGGCGCCGCCCTTCAAGCAGGCGGAGTTCGACATCATGTTCAATGTGGGGATCGACCACTACGGGATCCTCGTCGATCTGGGCGTGGAGGCCGGGGTGGTCGAGAAGTCGGGCGCCTGGTTCTCGTACGGCGACGTGCGGCTGGGCCAGGGACGGGAGAACGCCAAGCAGTTCCTGCAGGAGAATCCCGAGATCGCCGAAGAGATTCAGCGCAAGGTCGAGGACCACCTCGGGATGCAGCGGGCCGAGGACGCGGTGGCCGCGGAGAACGGCGGGAAGAAGAAGTAGCGGAGCTCGCTCGCGTCTTGCGGGCGTGCATGGGAATCGATAGCTCGTGCAGCGTGGCAGAAGTGACGTTGCATTCGAGCGTCGCTGCATCCCGTCTGGACGGCGTCGCGCCTTGCCAGCCGGGCGCTTCGACGCTCTCGGTGCGACACGCAACTTCTGCCGCACTACACTAGGAGGCGACGCCGCTCCCCCGTCGAACCCACGGGAGTGGATGAGCCGTGCGCAATCTTGTCCCGACCGATGACCGCAGACCAGATCCGCCAGAAGTTCCTCGACTTCTTCGCCGAGCGGGGGCACGAAGCCCGTCCCTCCGCCTCGCTCGTGCCGGTGGACGACCCCACGCTCCTTTTCGTGAACGCGGGGATGGTGCCCTTCAAACAGGCCTTCCTGGGCCAGGAGGAGCCCGCGGCTCCGCGGGTGACGACTGTGCAGAAGTGCGTGCGGGCCGGTGGCAAGCACAACGATCTCGAGGAGGTCGGTCGCACGGCGCGGCATCACACCTTCTTCGAGATGCTCGGCAACTTCTCGTTCGGCGACTACTTCAAGCGGGAAGCCATCGAGTACGCCTGGGATTTCCTCACCGAGACGCTCGACATCCCCAAGGACCGGCTCTGGATCACCGTCCATCGCGGCGATGACGAGGCGGCCGAGCTCTGGCTCGAGGGGGCAGGGGTGCCCACCGAGCGCATCTTCCGGCTGGGGGATGCGGACAACTTCTGGCAGATGGCGGACACCGGGCCGTGCGGACCCAGCTCCGAGATCCACTACGACATGCGGGAGGACCGCTCCCGTCTCCCCACCTCGGCCGGTGAGTTCGAGGCGCTCGCACACTCCGGGGAGATGCTGGAGGTCTGGAACCTCGTCTTCATGCAGTTCGACCGGGACGCCCATGGAACGCTGCATCCCCTTCCTGCTCCGTCGATCGACACCGGCGCCGGCCTCGAGCGGCTGACCGCGGTGATCCAGGGCGTTCGCTCGAACTACCAGACCGACCTCTTCACCGGGCTGATCGACCGCGCCGTCGAGGTGGTCGGGAAGCCGTACGCCTACGAATCGAGCGAGGGGGTCTCCTACCGCGTGCTGGCTGATCATGCCCGCGCCACGGCCTTCCTGTTGGCCGACGGCGTCTTCCCCTCGAACGAGGGGCGCGGGTATGTGCTCCGCCGCATTCTCCGGCGTGGCGTGCGGCATGCCTGGCTTCTGGATCGGCGGGAGCCCACCCTGGCCCCGCTCGTGGACGTCGTGGTGGACGCCATGGGATCGGACTATCCGGAGCTCGAGGCTCGGCGGGACCACCTCCACCGGACTACCCGGGCAGAGGAGGAGCGCTTCCTGGCAACGATCGACGAGGGGATGGAGCGGTTCGACCAGATCGCTCCTGCCGGCGGCTCCGGCACCGTCTCAGGCAAGGATGCCTTCCGTCTGTACGATACCTACGGCTTCCCTTTCGACCTCACCGAGCTGATGGCGGAGGAGCGGGGGTACGAGGTAGACACGCCAGGCTTCGAGGCGGCGCTGGAGGAACAGCGGGAGCGCTCACGTCGCGACCGGGCGGAGAGCGGTCTGGTGGAAGATGCCGACTGGACCGAGGGATGGGAGGAGCTCTCGGACGACGAGCAGCGGATCGTCTTCTACGACAGGGACGAGGTGCAGACGGAGGTCGTGGCGGTGAAGCGCGGCGACGACCGGCTTTCCCTCGTCCTGAGCGACCACCCGTTCTATGCCGAGAGCGGCGGTCAGGTTTCCGACCGCGGCGTGGTCGAGGGAGACGGATGGCGGCTCGATGTGGAGGAGGTCCGCAGGGTCGGGGATCGGGTGGCGGTATCGGGTCCGGTCTCGGGCAGCTTCGAGCCGGGTGAGGTGATGGCGCGCGTCGATCCCGCCCGCCGGGATACGGAGCGGCACCACACCGCGACCCATCTCCTGCACGCCGCCCTCCGGGAGAGGCTGGGCACCCACGTGCACCAGCAGGGATCTCTTGTGGCGCCCAACCGGTTGCGCTTCGACTTCGCCCACAACGCGCCGCTCACCGACGAAGAGATCACCGCCATCGAGGACCGGGTCAACGCCTGGATCCGCGACAACGCGCCTGTCACCGCCTCGCAGATGGGGTATCGGGAGGCGCTCGACCGCGGCGCCATGGCGCTCTTCTCGGAGAAGTACGGGGACGAGGTCCGCGTCATCGAAGTGGCCGACGTCTCGATGGAGCTCTGTGGCGGAACGCACGTCCGGAGCACCGGGCAGATCGCGCTCTTCCGGATCGTCTCCGAATCGGGGGTGGCGGCCGGGGTCCGGCGCATCGAGGCGGTGACCGGGGCCGAGGCGTACCGCCGGATGCGCGAGGACCAGGAGCGGCTGCGGGCTGCGGCGGAGCTCCTTCGCTCCCGCGTGGAGAACGTTCCGTCCCGCGTGGAGGCACTCCTCGAGGAGCAGAGGGCGCTCACTTCCGACCTCCGTCGGGCGCGGGAGGAGGGAAGCCGTGACGTGGTGGGAGAGCTCCTGGGCAGCGCGGGTGAGGAGGAGGGCGTGCGGACGGTGGCTGCGGAGGTCAAGGTAGCGGACGCGGAGGAGCTGCGTGCCATGGGCGATCGGCTCCGGGAGCGGCTGGGGCTCGGGGTGGGGGTCCTCTCCGCTGATCTCGGAGAGAAGCGAGCCCTTCTCGCCGTGGCGAGCGACGAGGCCATATCCCGGGGCATCCGGGCGGATGCGCTGGTACGCGAGGTGGCGGCGCTCGCCGGCGGCCGGGGCGGTGGGAAGGCCCACATGGCGCAGGCGGGGGTGGGAGATGCGGAGCGGATCCCGGATGCGCTCAGGCAGGTCCCGGATATCGTGCGGAAGCTGGCGGCGGGGGCGGCCGCGTGAGCAGCGCGGGGCGCTGGCTCGCCGAACGTCTCGAAGGCGCCCCTCCCGGGCTCCTCGATTGCATGCGCGAGGCGCTTCCCGCCGAAGAGGTGGCGGTCCCGGAGGCGCTCGCTTCGGCGGCGATGCGGCTCCTCGCCGACGTGGCCACGAGCGACGGATCCCGCGGTCAGGCGCTTCCGCTCCTCGCGGCGGATGCCCTCCTCACGCACGCCTTCCAGGCTCAGGCCGAGATCGACGTCGCCGGCACCGCCGCGCTGGCCGAGCAGTACGGGATCCGGGGCGCGCTCGGCGAGATCGCCGGCCGCCTCCCCGACCACGATCGCAATCCCGCAGATGGCGTCCGCTGACCTCCTACCCACGCTCCCCGCGCGGCTCCTCGAGGAGGTGGAGGTGCACCATTTCGAAGCGCTCGAAGGGAAGTGGACGGGAGCGGTGCGCGGATGAGCGCGCCGCTGATCGACCTTTCCCAGAAGCGGGTGCTCATCACGGGAGGATCCCGCGGCGTGGGGGCGGCCACTGCCCGCCTCCTCGCTGGGGCCGGCGCGCGCGTGGCGATCACCTACCGGACGCGCCGCGACGAGGCGGAAGCGGTGGCTGCCGAGTGCCGGGAGCTCGCCGGAGGGGCGTGGGCGGCCCCCTGTGACCTGGCACGGCCGGAGCGAATAAATGCCCTCCTCGACCTGGTCAACGACAACTTCGGCGCCCTCGACATTCTCGTCGTCAACGCCGGGGTCTGGCCCCCCGAGCACGTCGAGGTCGGCGCTCTCGACGATGAGCGCTGGTGCGAGACGATCGAGATCAACCTCACCTCCGTGTTCCGGCTGGTGCGGGCGACGGTCACCCACATGCGGGACAACGGGCGCATCGTGCTCGTCTCCTCCACCGCCGGGCAGCGGGGGGAGGCGGGACATGCGGACTATGCCGCCAGCAAGGGAGGGATGATCTCCTTCTCCAAGAGCGTGGCGGTGGAGATGGCCCCGCGCGGGATTACGGTCAACTGCGTGGCGCCGGGCTGGATCGATACAGAGATGGTGGAGGGCGCTCTCGACGAGGTGAATCGGGAGCGGGCCGAGCGGGAGATCCCGCTCGGACGGATCGCCACCCCCGAGGATGTGGCGGGACCGATCGCCTTTCTCTGCTCAGACCTCGCCCGGCACGTAACCGGCGAAGTCCTCAACGTGAACGGTGGAAGCGTGATGCCTGGCTGATCGCGCTCAGGCCGCGGTTTCCGTGCGGACAGGATCGATCTCGGTCCACTCGGAGAAGCACTCGTAGCCGAAGGTCCGGGCGGCGCGGATCTGGTCCGGCATGCCGAAAGCGTCCGTCCATCCCTCCTGCTCGGCTTTCCACTTGCAGTTCCAGTGGAATTCGATGCACACGGTTTCGCCGACCGCCTCGATGTCGAGCGAGCCGCGGAAGTATTCGCACCCGCTGCGCCCCTCGATCTCCACCGCATCGATCTCAAGCTCCGAATGCGCCGCGAGCGCCTGGGTGAGGACACGCTCTACCTTGACAGGCGGAGAGCCCCGGTTGAACCGGATCCGATCGTTCGGCCGCCCCTCCTTCAGAAAGGTGAGGAGGGCGTCGCGGAAGGGCTCGGTGGCGCGAGCGCGCGCGAGGAAGTCGCGGATGGGCACGATGTCGGGTCGGGAGCTCAGGAAACGCACAGTTACGGAAGGTAGAATACCGCCGGTGGACGTTTAGTTCCACCCGGCCGAGAAATCATGGAATCGTAAGGAGAGAGAGGAATGGTCGAAGGGATGCGGGATCCGCGGGAGCTCGCCGCCGGGATCAGCGACTGGATCGCGGCGCGGGTGGAGGAGGCGGGGATGAGCGGTGTGGTCTTCGGCCTCTCCGGCGGCATCGATTCCGCCGTGGTGTGCGGGCTGGCCCGGCGCGCCCTCGGGGAGGAGCACTGCCTCGGGCTGATCATGCCGATCGGCAACATCGTCGAGGACGCCGAGCTGGCACGGGAGACCGCGGACGTCTTCGGCATCCAGGCGCTCGAGGTTGAGCTCGCCCCGACCTTCGACGCCCTGACGAATGCGCTGGATCGCTCTTCGACGGCGGTGGTCGCGCAGCGGTACCGGGAGGGAGCGAAGGCGCTGGCGCTCGCCAACCTCAAGCCGCGCCTGCGCATGGCCGCCCTCTACTACCATGCGAACATGCTCGACGCCCTGGTGATCGGCACCGGCAATCGCGCCGAGCTCACCGTCGGGTACTTCACCAAGCACGGGGACGGAGGCTCCGACATCCTCCCGCTGGGCGGACTCCTCAAGCACGAGGTGCGCGAGGTGGCGCGGGTGTTGGGCGTCCCGGAGCGCGTGATCGAGCGGCCGCCTTCCGCCGGGCTCTGGGCGGGCCAGACGGACGAGGACGAGCTGGGCTTCACCTACGAGCAGCTCGACCGGTATCTGTCCGAGGGATCGTCCGGATCGGCCGAGATCGACACCGAGATCCGTATCCTGGAACGCGGATCGGCCCACAAGCGGAGCACGCCGCCGATCCCGGATCTCTAAGGTTCGGGAGATGACGACTGCGGCTGACTCCCCGGCGCCGGTTCGCCTGCCGGCTCCCGGAGCCGTGCGCTGGATTGCCCGGACGCTGGAGGAGGCGGGTTACGAGACGTGGGCGGTGGGTGGGGCGGTCCGGGACGCGCTCGCGGGAATCACTCCGGGAGATTGGGATCTGGCCACCGCCGCCAAGCCGGGACAGGTGCGGCGGCTATTCTCCCGCACCGTCCCCATCGGGATCGAGCACGGCACCGTCGGCGTGCTGGGCCGGGACGGCCGCATGTACGAGCTGACGACCTTCCGGCACGACGTGGAGACCGATGGGCGCCATGCCCGGGTGGTCTTCTCGCGGGAGCTCGACGAGGACCTGGCCCGGCGCGACTTCACGGTCAACGCCATCGCCTGGCACCCCCTGCGGGAGGAGGTGCGTGATCCGTACGACGGGTACGAGGATCTGCGGAACGGCCGGCTGCGCACGGTCGGACACGCGGCGGAGCGCTTCGCCGAGGATCGCCTTCGCATCCTCCGCGCCTTCCGCTTTGCCGGACGCTTCGATCTGCGGATCGACGCGGAGACGTGGGAGGCGGCCGTCGCGGGCGCCGAGGCGCTTCCGGCGCTCTCGGCCGAGCGGATCCGGGAGGAGCTGGTCAAGGTCCTCTCCCTCCGGCGGGGCGCCACCGTTTCGCTCGACCTGTATGCCCGGTCGGGCGCGCTCGCCGTCCTCTACCCGGAGCTCGCCGCCTGCGGGGATGCTCCGCCCCCGGCCGGGTACGGGGAAGGGATCCTCTGGGACTTCCTCTTGGATGCGGTGCGGGTCGTCGCGCCCGACCGGCTGCGGGTGCGGATGGCGGCGCTGATGCAGGCGGCGGGAGGAGTGATGCCGGAGCCCGGGAGCCCGGCGGTCGCGGCCGGGGGTGCCGCGCGGCAGATCCTGTCCCGCCTCAAATCATCGAACATCGAGCGGGACGTGGTCACGCACCTGGTGGTCCATCTCCCCACCGTTCCCGGGGACGACGCGGACGAGGTCGAGATTCGGCGATGGCTCTCCATGGTCGGGCCCGAGCATGCCCCCGACCTCCTCCGCCTCGCGGGCGCCAGGGACCGTGCCCTCGGGAGGACGCCCGCCCGGTCGGCCGCCGTGGCGAGTCGGGCGCGCGCCATCCTCCGTCAGCGGCCCCCGCTCTCGATCGGGGACCTGGCCATCGGCGGCGAGGATCTGAAGGCGCTCGGGATCCGCCCCGGCCCGCGCTACCGGACGATCCTCGGGGCGCTCCTCGACCGGGTGCTCGAGGATCCGGAGCTGAACCGGGCGGAGCGGCTCCGGGAGCTGGTGCGGGAGCTGCCGGAAGCCGGCCGGGAATCGATGCCATGAAGAAGGGGCGGCCACTGGCCGCCCCTTCTCCCCCACCCGCCGTCTCCGGGAGCGTCAGTAGTTCAGGTACTGCTCCAGCTCCCACGCGTGAACCCGGGAGATGTACTCCTGCCACTCGGCCCGCTTGGCCTCCATGAAGTGGGCGTAGATGTGCTCCCCTAGTGCGGCCCGCACCACCTTGTTCTTCTTCAGCTCCTCGAGCGCCTCGCCGAGGTCGCGTGGCAGCTCCTCGATCTTGCGGCGCTTGCGCTCCCGCTCCGACATGGTCCAGATGTTCTGGTTTACCGGATCACCGGGATCGATCTCCTTCTGCATCCCGTCCATCCCCGCGGCAATCTGGACGGCGAGCGCCAGATACGGGTTGGCGGCCGGATCCGGGATCCGGAGCTCGACGCGCGTGCCATGTCCGCGCCGGGAGGGGATCCGGATCATCGGCGAGCGGTTGTGGAGCGACCAGGCCACGTTGACCGGTGCCTCGTACCCGGGCACCAGCCGCTTGAAGGAGTTCACCAGCGGGTTGGTGACGGCGCAGTACCCGCGAGCGTTCCTGAGCAGCCCTCCGATGTAGTGGCGCATCCGCTCGGAGAGCTCGTCCGGCGCCTCCGGATCGTGGAAGGCGTTCTCCCCCTTCAGCGTGAAGAGGGACTGGTGGGTGTGCATCCCGGAGCCGTTCTGGCCGAAGAGCGGCTTGGGCATGAAGGTGGCGTGCAGCCCGTGCTTCAGCGCCACGTTCCTCACCACGAACTTGAAGGTGGCGATGTTGTCGGCCGTGACGAGGGCGTCCTCGTAGCGGAAGTCGATCTCGTGCTGGCCGACCGCCACCTCGTGGTGTGCCGCCTCCACGTCGAAGCTCATCGCCTCGAGCAGGTTGACGATGTCTCGGCGGGCCACCTCGCCGCGGTCCACGGGGGTCAGGTCGAAGTAGCCGCCGCGATCGTGGGTGATGGCGGTCGGCTCACCGTCCGGGGTGCGATGGAAGAGGAAGAACTCCGCCTCCATCCCGATCGTCGACCTGTACCCGTACTCCTCCAGCTTGGCGAGCACTCGCCGCAGCGCGCCGCGCGGGTCTCCATCGAAGGGCGAGCCGTCGGGCCGGTTCACGTCGCAGATGATCCGAGCAACCCGGTTCTCCGGATCACCCCAGGGAAAGATCCGGAAGGTGTCGAGGTCCGGCGCCAGGAGCATGTCCGACTCCTCGATCCGCACGAAGCCTTCGATGGAGGAGCCGTCGAACATGATCTCCCCGTCGAGCGCCTTCTCGAACTGGCCCGCCGGCACCTCGACGTTCTTGACCACACCGAGGATGTCCGTGAACTGCAGGCGGAGGAAGCGGACGCTGTGCTCCTCGACCAGCTTCATGATGTCCGACTTGTCGGCACCGATCGTTGCCGGATGCCTCGGATGGTCCGTGGTCCGGACCGTATAGTCGGGGTCGAGCGCGTAGCCGGCGTTCCCGGTGTTGTGCGCCCGGTCTTCGTTACGTCTGCGAACGGGGGTTCCAGTGGCGTTCATCGCTGGTGTCGGCTTGATCGTGGCGAGGGGGCGAGCGTGAAACAAAGTATCGCGACCGAACCCGATCCGCACGCCCGCGCCCTGGGCGGGGCTCTTTCGGGGTCAATCGGCATCCGGATGATCGGCATAGCTGCGGATGGCATCGAGGGGCCGCTGCCCCGGGAGCGGGATGATGACGCCCGGATTGAGGATCCCGAGCGGGTCGAGCGTCGCCTTCACCACGCGGAAGCGCTCCGTCATCTCCCGGCCCCAGACGGTCTCGAGGAGGGGCGCCCGCAGCCGGCCGTCCCCGTGCTCACCCGCCAGGGTGCCGCCGAGCGCCGCCACCTCCCCTGCGATGCGAACGAGGATCCGCTCGAGCTGCTCCCGCCACCCGTCTCGGCGCACGTCGACCAGGGGGTTGACGTGCAGGTTGCCGTCCCCGGCATGGCCGAAGATCACCGCCGGCAGCGCCTCCTCGGCGAGAATGGTGCGGAGCATTCGGATATAGTCGGGAAGGTGGGCGATGGGGACCACGCCGTCCTCGATGAACTGCATGGAGATCCGCGTTCCGGCACGCTCCGCGATCAGCGGGCTCGCCGCGTGGCGGAGATCCCAGATCCGGCGCTGCTCCTCCGGATCGGCGGCGAGGGTGAGCCGGGAGATGTCGCCCACCGCCTCTTCGATCGACGCGAGCGCCTGCTCGACCTCGGCGGGCGACTCCCCCTCCACCTCGACCAGGAGGACCGCCTCGAGCCCGGCCGGCAGGGGGTGGCTCACCGCATCCCGCACGAGGTCGAGGAAGGTCCGGTCGAGCAGCTCGCAGGTGGCCGGCTCCAGGGGGAGGAGCCGCTCCACGGCCACCGCCACCGCGTCCAGCTCCGCGAGCTCGAGGAGCGCCAGCCCGCGCGTCCGGGGAAGCGGAGCGAGACGCACCTCGGCGGCCACGATCAGGGCGAGCGTCCCCTCGCTGCCGATGAACAGGTCGAGGTCGTCTCCCTCCAGGAGCTCGCGGAGGGGATACCCGGAGGAGTTCTTCCGCACCTGCGGCCAGGCGGCCAGGATCTCCTCCCGCTCCGGGGTGAATCTATCGCGCAGCATGCCGAGCTTCTTACGGAGTGTCTCGTCGTCCGCTCCGCTTCGCCGGGTGATGCGGCACTGCGTGCCATCTGCCGTGACCAGGTCGAGCGCCTCCACCCATGGACGCGTGGCGCCGTACCGTACCGAATGGGCGCCGGCCGAGTTGTTGGCCAGCATGCCGCCGAAGGTGCACCGCTCCCCACTCGACGGATCGACCGGGAAGTGGAGGCCGTCGGGCGCGACCGCCCTGTTCAGCTCCGCGAGGGTGACCCCCGGCTCAATCACCGCGCGACGGCTTTCTGCGTCGATCGAAACGATCCGGCCGAAGGCGGCGCGCAGATCCACGACGACGCCCGAGCCCACATTGCCGCCGGGCATTCCGGTGCCCGCACCTCGCGGCACGAGCGGTGCGCGCCGCTCCGCCGCCCACCGGACCAGTCGGGCGACGTC
>SKRI01000109.1 GCA_007118565.1 Gemmatimonadota bacterium
AAGGCGTCCCAGTTGACCATCTCCTCCGCGATGTCGGTGAGCTTGGCATCCGTCGCCTTCTCCTCGTCCAGCGTCTGCGAGAGGAGCCGCTCCGCCTCGCTGTTGCCGAGCATGCGGGCGTAGGTCCGGGCGGTGCCGTACGCGGCGATCTCGTAGTGCTCCACCCGTTGGGCTGCGCCGATCATGGCGGCATCGCGAACATCACCGTTCTCGGTGCTCTCGAGCGCCTCCTCGGCCTCTTCGATCAGCCCTTCCATGGCGTCGCACCGCTCCCCGTGCGGCGCGTTCTCCATTCCCGACATGATCTTCTCGATCCGCTCGACGTGCGTTTGGGTCTCCTTCTTGTGCTGCTCGAAGGCGGTGCGCAGCGCCTCGTGCGAGGCTTTCGAGGTCATCTTCTCCAACCCCTTGAGGAGCTGCTTCTCCGCGCTGTAGAGATCCTTCAGCTCGTGGGCGAACAGGTCCTGCAGCGATTCGATCTTCATCTCGTCTCTCTTCGGTGGCGGGTCTCTGGAAAGGGGCGCGCCGGTGCGGCGAGCCTTGATTTGCGTTCCGGCTTCAGGAGCATCAAACGTTCCACGGACGACAGGTGTTTCCGCGCCGTCCACCGTCCGGAACGAGAGAGGCCCCGGGCATCATCACCCGGGGCCTCTCCCCGCGACGGGAGGTCGTGCCGGCTCAGCCGCTCGCGCCGACCTGGGTCGCCACCGTCTCGTCCGACAGGTCTTCGCGTGCCTCGTCGCCACCGGGCGTCCCCGCCGGCACCATCGATCCGCTCACCCGTTCCATCACCCCCACGACTCCCTCGCCGAGCCAGTCGTAATCACCCCGTACCACCGCCTGCGCAGTCCGGTAGGTCGCGGTGTCGGCATTGTCGTACAGCGCGTTGAAGAGCGTCTCGATGCGCAGACGAGACCGGTCGCAGAAGAGCGATGCCAGCGATTCCGCGTCCTTACCCTTGACCCCGCCTCGGAGCGAACGGGCGTACGCCACGGTGGCGGACATGGCGAAGAGCTCCGCACCGATGTCCACGAACCGGCCGAGCAGCGCCTGCCGACGCTCGAGCTTCGGGCCGTGCACGGCCATGGAGTAGAAGAGGCTCCGCGCCAGCTTCCGGGAGGTCCGGTCGATGTAGCGGACCTGCTCGGCCAGCTCCCCGTACTCGCGGTAGCGCGGCCAGCGACCCCATCCCACGAAGCGCTTGGGGAACCAGGTGGCGTAGTGCGCGCCGACCTTGGCGAAGGCCGCCGCCTTCTCCTTGGGGGAGAGGTCGGACTTGAGGAGGTCACCCGCCACCTGGAGGTGGGTGTCCACCGCCTCCCGGGCAATGAACAGCTTCATGATCTCGGTCGACCCCTCGAAGATCCGGTTGATGCGCAGGTCGCGGAGGATGCGCTCGACCGGGATCCCGGGCTCGCCGCGGTTGCGCAGCGAATCCGCCGTCTCGTAGCCGCGGCCGCCCCGGATCTGCAGGCAGTCGTCGGCGATCTTCCACCCCATCTCCGTGGTCCACAGCTTGGCCATGGCCGCCTCGAGACGGATGTCCGTGTCCCCACGGTCGGCCAGACCGGAGCTGAGCATGGCCACCGCCTCGATGGCGAAGGTGTTGGCGGCCATGTCCCCGATCATCTGCGCGACCGCGTCGTGCTTGCCGATCGGCGCGCCCCACTGCACACGGGCGGCCGCCCACTCGCGGCTGATCTCCAGGCAGACCTTGGCGCCGGCCGCGGCCGACATCGGCAGCGTCAGCCGGCCCGTGTTGAGGGTGATGAGGGCCAGCTTGAGGCCCTTCCCCTCGCCCCAGATCACGTTCTCCTCCGGGACCCTGACGTTGTCCAGCCTGATCACCGCATTCTGAATGGCCTTGAGGCCCATGAAGTGGCAGCGATGCGTCACCTCGAGGCCGGGGGAGTCCATCTCCACCACGAAGGCGGTGATCTGGGGAATCTCCTTCCCGTTCTTCTTCCTGGGCGGGGTGCGCGCCATCACCACCAGCAGCTCGGCGACCGTCCCGTTGGTGCACCAGAGCTTCTCGCCGTTGAGCACCCACTCCCCGTCCTCGTTCTTCTCGGCGGTGGTGGTCATGGCAGCCGGATCGGATCCGACCGCCGACTCGGTGAGCGCGAAGGCGGAGATGGCCCCCTTGGCCAGCCGCGGCAGGAGCCGCTCCTTCTGCTCGTCCGTGCCGAACATCTTGATCGGCTGGGGCACACCGATCGACTGGTGGGCCGAGAGGAGCGCCGAGAGCGAGCCGTCGATGCTCGTCACCATCTGGATGACCCGGCCGTAGCCGACCTGTGAGAGGCCCACCCCGCCGTACTCCTCCGGGATCTTGATCCCGAAGGCCCCGAGCTTCCGGAGGTCGTCCACGAGCTCGTCCGAAAGCTCCCCGGTGCGGTCGATCTCGTCGGCGTCCACGTTCTCCCGCAGGTAGGCCTCGAGCTTGGCCATGTAGGCGTCGGTCTTCGCGCGGTCCTCCGGGGATTCGGTAGGGAAGGGATCCAGGAGATCCAGGTGAAACCGTCCCAGGAAGAGCTCGCGAACGAAGCTCGGTGCCTCCCATTCCGTTTCGCGCGCGGCCTCGGCAACGTCGCGGGATTTCTGTTCGCTCGCCTGGGTATTCTGATTGTCGCTCATCGCGCGGTCTGTTCGGGGGAAAGAAGGGCTCAGGCCAGCAACTATCGGACCCCGCACGGACCTGCCGGGGGTGGGCGGCGGCAGCGAGTGCACGGGGGCTCCCGGAGGATTTTCCGGTGGCCGGCCCCTGCGGTGCGGCTGTTGCATCCGCACGCAACATTCCGTTCGAACCAGCTCACCCGCAGCGAGTGATTCATGTCCGCCCAAGCGAACCCTCCGCGCGACCCGGACAAGCATGCCGACGCAAAAGGACGAAGCGCAGCAGGAGCGTTCGGCTGCACCATGTTCTCCGGCGTCGTGATGGTCGTAGTCGTGGTGCTCGCCCTTCTCTGGCTTCTCTTCTTCCGTTGATGACGGGTCCGACATGAAAATCCTGGTGACGGGGGGCAGCGGCCTCATCGGGCGCTCCGTGATCCGCTTCCTCATCGAGGACGACCACGTGGTGCGCATGTTCTCCCGGAACGCGGAGCGGGACGCGAAGGAGTGGCCCCGGAACGTCGAGCCCCATCCCGGCTCGATCACGGACCCCGACGCGCTGGGGCGCGCCGTGGAGGAGTGCGACGCGGTCCTGCACATCGTAGGGATCGCCCGGGAGGATCCTCCCGAGATCACCTTCGAGGCGGTGAACGTGGGCGGGACGCGAAACGTGGTGACGGCGTGCGACCGGGCCCACTGCGGGCGCATCGTCTACGTCTCCTCGCTTGGAGCGGCGCGAGGAACCTCCGGCTACCATCGCTCCAAGGCGGAGGCCGAGGACGTGCTTCGCGGCTATTTCGGAAGCTGGCTGATCTGCCGGCCGGGGAATGTCTACGGCCCGGGGGACGAAGTGATCTCCCGCTACCTCAAGATGGTGCGCACCCTTCCGGCCGTGCCGGTGCTGGGAGATGGGAACCAGCCATTCCAGCCGATCTGGGTCGACGACCTCGGCCGCGCGCTCGCCGCGGCCGTCACCTCGAACGAGCCCTCGCAGACGGCGGTGGACCTGGCCGGGCCCGAGCCCACCACGACGAACGAGGTCCTGGACATCCTCGAGGACATCACGGGCAATTCGCCGGCCCGTATCTCCATTCCGGAGTGGGTCGCCCGTCACGGGGCGCGTGCCGCGGAGACGCTCGGGCTGGACCTCCCATTCTCGGAGGACCAGGTCACCATGCTCCTCGAGCAGAATTTCGTGATGCCGGAGGAGTCGAACGCCCTCACCGACGTCTTCGGCATCGAGCCGATTCGGCTCGAGGAAGGGCTGGTGCGGCTCGCTGAGACATTGCCGGAGCAGCCCCCCCGATCGGGCGAGGGGACGCTGCACCGGAGCCGTTACTGGGCCGACATTCGAGGGACCCCGATGTCGGCGGACGAGCTCTTCGAGATGGTGCGCCAGGAGTTCTACGACCTTCCGCCGGAGGGCCTGCTCGAGGTGGGGGTCGAGCCTGGGGGCGCGCGGGTGCCGGAGGAGGGGTCCACCCTCACCATGGCCATCCCGCTGCGGGGAACGATCCAGGTCCGGGTGGCCGAGATCGCCGACAACACCATCACCTTCGCGACCATCGACGGACATTTCCTGTCCGGGGTAATCCGCTTCATGGTGGAGGAGCGCTCCGAGGAGGATGCCATCCGCTTCGAGATCCGCTCCTACGCGCGACCCACGGACACGGCGGACCGCATCGCCATGGGAACAGTGGGTCGGGCCGCCCAGAAGCTCACCTGGAAGAGCGT
>SKRI01000123.1 GCA_007118565.1 Gemmatimonadota bacterium
AGCACCGTCACCCCGCGCGAGACCGCGATCCGGCGCCGGGTGCTCGCCTCCGGCCGCATGAAGCGGAGGTAGATGTCGTTGACCAGATACGAGGCGCCCCAGTTGAGCTGCGTCGACATCGTCGACATGTACGCCGCCGCGAACGAGGCGACGAGCACCCCCCGGAGGGGGGTCGGCAGCAGGTCCACCATGGCCATCACGTATCCTGTGGCGGGATCCTCCAGCCCGGGATAGAGGATGAGCGAGGCGAGGGCCACCAGAATCCACGGCCAGGGGCGGAGCGCGTACATGGCGATGTTGAACCAGAGGGTGGCCAGGACGCCGTCCCGCTCGGTCCGCGCGGAGAAGATGCGCTGCGCCACGTACCCGCCGCCGCCCGGCTCCGCCCCCGGATACCAGGCCGCCCACCACTGCACCCCGAGGAAGACGAAGAGGGTGAGGGCGGGCATCCACGCCGACCCGACCGCCGGGAAGAAGGAGAGCGCCTCCTCGGCCGAGCCGAAGTGCTCCGCCAGCCCCACCCGCATCCCGCTCATCCCGCCCACCGCATCCACCGCGAACCAGGCCAGCACGATCGAGCCACCCATGGCGAGCGCGAACTGCACGAAGTCCGTCACCACCACGCCCCAGAGCCCGGACATGGCCACGTAGATCGTCGTCACCACGAAGAGCACGCCGAGGGCGGTCCACGGATCGATGCCGAGCACGACCCCGAGAATCTTCACCATGGCCAGGTTGACCCAGCCCATGATGATCAGGTTGATGGGGAGCGCCAGGTAGACGGCGCGGAAGCCGCGCAGGAAGGTGGCCGGGCCGCCCGCGTAGCGGATCTCGGCGAATTCCGCGTCGGTGAGGACCTTGGCGCGGCGCCAGAGGCGGGCGTAGAAGAAGACGGTGAGGATCCCGCTCATCACCATGTTCCACCAGAGCCAGTTCCCCGCCACCCCGTGCTCCGCCACCATGCCCGTCACCGCGAGCGGCGTGTCCGCGGCAAAGGTCGTGGCTACCATGCTCGTGCCCGCCAGCCACCAGGGGAGCGCCCGCCCCGAAACGAAGTAGTCCGACACCGACCGGCCGGCGCGGCCGGCGAAGGCCACGCCGATCCCGATCGCGACCAGGAAGTAGGCCCCGACGACCAGCCAGTCGCCGAGCGCGAGTGTCGAGCCGGTCACCGGATCGCGTGGACCCGGGTGCGGTGTGCGGCCGCAGGCGGATCAGCCCGTCTCGATCCCGCCGGCGCCGGACGCCTCCGTCCCGGAATCATCGCGGGCTCAGGCGGATGCCGGTCCCCCGGTCGTGGTGTGGGGGAAGGGAGATGGGGAGCCGACCCGTGATCGGAATCTCCCCGCGGAGGGCGCGAGCGGCGGCCCGCTGACTCTCCTCTCCACGCCCCCAGGCCAGGAGGTAGCTGGACACCTCCGGGAAGTAGTCCAGCAGGTACGGATTGCCGAAGGAGATGGCGATCACCTCGCCGCCCTCCTCAACTAGCTCGCTCACGAAGCGGGCGACCCCGGAATCGAGGCCGACCGAGCCGTCGTACTCGACCGGAGCGACATAGGCGGAGACGATCACCCGGTCCGCCGCCCGTGCGCGCGCGCGGAGCCGGTCCCACTCCGCGGCCGAGGTGCGGTCGTCGACCCGTTCCACCGCCAGCGCCTGTCCTCCGGCCAGCTCCGCGTTGAAGGCGCGGCCGGCCACCAGGTCGCTGGAGCGTGCATAGGTGACCGAGAGCACATCTCCCCTCCCCGGAGCGAGCGGCAGCAGCTCCTCCCGGTCCCGAGCCAGCGTGAGAGAGCGCTCGGCGATGTCGCGCGCCGTCTCCGTGTGCGCGCGGATGCCTACTGTCCGGTCGACCGCTTCCAGATCGACCAGCCGCTCCTCGTGCAGACCGGCAGCTGCCTTGGCTTGCAGGATCCGTCGCACCGATTCATCGAGGCGCTCCTCGGACACGCGCCCCGTCTCCACTGCACCCACCACCGCGTCGACCGCCTCGGTCACGTCGCGCGGCATGAGCAGCACGTCCGCACCCGCCTCGAGCGCCAGGATCAGCGCCTCCTGCGCGTCGTAGTGGCGGGAGATGCCGCCCATCGTCATCGCGTCGGTGAAGAGCAGGCCTTCGAAGCCCATCTCCCCCCGCAGCAGCTCCGTCATGAAATAGGGGGAGAGGGTGGCCGGCGGGGCGTCCTCACCCTCCACCCCCGTGACGGCGATGTGGGCGGTCATGATCCCCTCGATCCCGGCGTCGATCGCCGCTTGGAAGGGGGGCAGGTCCACCGCCTCCAGCCGCGCCCGGTCGGCGGAGATCCGCGGCAGGTCGATGTGCGAGTCCACCTCGGTATCGCCGTGCCCGGGGAAGTGCTTCCCCGTCGTCATGAGCCCCGCGTCGCGGGCGCCTCGCACGTACGCGACGCCCAGCCGCCCCACCAGCGCGGGATCCTCGCCGAAGGAGCGGGTGTTGATGATCGGGTTCACCGGGTTGGAGTTGACGTCCAGCACCGGGCCGAAGGTCATGTGCACGCCGACCGCACGCGCCTCGACGCCGGTGATCCGGCCCAGCTCGTACGCATCCTCCTCGGACCCCGTCGCCCCAATCGACATGATGGGCGGGAAGACGGTGCCACCCCCCTGCGGGAGGAGGTGGGGGATCGAGTAGATCCCGGCCATCCGCATCCCGGGACCGTTCTCCATGTCGGAGGTGACCAGGAGCGGCACCTCCGCCAGCCCCTGGAGGCGGTTCAGCTTGGCCGCGTGACTGTGCGGCAGGCCGATGGAGACGATGACGCCGCCCACGCGGTCCTCCTCCACCCAGCGACGGAGGCGGTCGAACTCCGGCGAGTCCACGGCGGTGTACTCTCCCCCCACCCACGGCATCACCAGCTGGCCGGCCTTCTCGCGGAGCGTCAGCCCGGCGAGCGTCTCCTCCACCCAGGCCGAAGCGGCATCGACTGCTCGCGGATCCATGGGGGCCGGGTCGACAGGAGAAGGCGGAGGTGGCGACGCGGCACCGCAGGCGGAGGCCGCGAGGAGAAGGAGAAGGACGAGATGGGGCATGATCACGCGGGAGTTGCCGATCCGGGCGGAGCGGCGGCTCGGAACGAAGGCGGAGCGGCGCAAGATACGGGCGCCCGCGCACACCGTCAAAAGACGCTGGCATCGGCGGCCGCGCCTGGCTACGTTGGCGGACCCAGCCGGTCCTTGCTCCCGCCGTTCCCCGTCACCGTCCCGCATGCGCCACACACCTTTCGGTTCCCTCCTGGCCCTGCCATCCATCCTTGCCGTCGCCGCACTGCTCGCGGCAGGGTGCGCGGTTCCGCCGTCGCCGGCTCCGGCTCAGACGGCGCTCCGGGTCATGTCGTATAACATCGCCGCCGGTCATGGGAACCTGGACCGAATCATCGAGGTCATCCGGAGCTCGGGTGCCGACGTGGTGGCGCTCCAGGAGGTGGACGTGCACTGGAGCGACCGGAGCGGCTTCGCCGACCAGGCAGCGCTCCTGGGAGATGCGCTCGGGATGGAGGTCTTCTACGCCCCCATCTACACCCTTCACCCCGCCGAGGGGCGGCTCGAGGACCGCGAATACGGCCTGGCCATCCTGAGCCGGCTGCCTCTCCGGGAGGCGCGCAACCACCAGATCACCCGCCTCACCACGCAGGCGGAGGATCCCGCTCCCGAGCCGCTCCCGGGATTCCCGGAGGTGGTGGTCGAGGTGGGAGGAGCTGCCGTCCACCTCTTCAACACGCACCTCGACTACCGGGCAGACCCGCGCGTGCGGGAGATGCAGGTCGCCGACATGCTCCGCATCATGGGGAGCGCCGACCGACCCACGCTCCTGCTCGGCGACCTCAACGCCGAGCCCGGCGACCCCGAGCTCGACCCGCTCTTCCAGCGGCTGGAAGACGTCTGGTTCGACGATCTCGGCCAAGGCCTCACCTTCCCGGCGGACGATCCGGTGAAGCGGATCGATTACATCCTGGCCTCCTCCCACTTCGCGGTGGGGATCGTCGAGGTCCTCGAAGCGGAAGCCTCCGACCACCGCCCGGTGGTGGCGGATCTGCTGCTCCGCGACATCCCCTGACCCGAAATCGACCGAGATGACACCCCCCTACCCGTCCTTTTCCACGGGCCGGCCGTGGCTGGCCGCTGCGCTCGCCACTCTTGCCCTCACCGCCTGCGGGCCTGCTCCCGCGCCCGCCGGCACCCCGACTCCTGCCGACGGCCCCCCGCCCCTCGAGCGCGAGATGCGGGGCGTCTGGGTGGCCAGCGTCGCGAACATCGACTGGCCGTCGCGCCCCGGCCTCTCCACCGAGCACCAGCAGTGGGAGCTCCTGA
>SKRI01000263.1 GCA_007118565.1 Gemmatimonadota bacterium
CCGAGCGCCGCCGCGTACGTCTTCCCCGTGCCGGTCGCCGCGTGGAGGAGGCCGCTCTCCCCGGCCAGGTACGCCGCCCACGCCTCGCGCTGGAAGGGAAACGGCTCCCAGCCGCGGGAGGCGAACCAGCTCTCGATGGGTTCCAGAGCGGACCCGCTCACGCTCCCCTCATCCGCAGCCGCCGCACACCTCCGTCTCCGGAAAGACCTCGAGCCGGCCGTAGGCGATCTCCTCGCCGCAGTTGGCGCAGACGCCGAGCTCCCCATCGTCCAGCCGGTCGAGCGCCTCGAGCAGGCGGGTGAGCCGCTCCCGGTCGCGCGCCTGGAGCCGCTGCGCCATCCCCTGGTTCTGGAGCGCATCCATCCGGGAGAGACGTCCCACCGACTGCTGGTCCAGCCTCACCGGCTTCGCACTCTTCCCCGAGATCTGGATGCTCCTCTCCAGCTTGGCCACCTCCTTCTCCAGCAGGCGGCGGATCTCATCCTTTTGGTCTTCGGTCAGTGGCATCGGTCCCGGAGTTGCCTGAATCGTCTGCGCCCTGCAGCGTATCTGCTTCGTCTGCATTCCACGATCCAACGCTTCCTCCGTGGCCCGACTTCGACAGCGACTCTTTCCCAATCCCGGCTTCTACGGCTGGCGCGTGGTGGGCATCTGCTTTCTCTGCACCGCGCTCACCTCGCCGGGGCAGTCGTTCGTCCTCTCCCTCTACATCGATCCGCTGATGGCGGACCTCGGGATGTCGCGGGTGGGGATCTCCTCGCTCTACGCCCTCTGCACCCTGGCAGCGGCCGCGTGCCTGCCAGTTGTGGGGGGATGGGCGGATCGCTTTCCGGCGCGCCGCTACCTTCCCACCGTGCTGATCCTCCTGGGCGGGGCCATTCTCTTTCTCGCCTCGGTTCAGGGGGTGGTCATGCTCGCCCTGGCCTTCTTCGCGCTGCGGCTCCTGGGGCAGGGCTCCGTCTCCCTCGGCACCCTCACCGTGACCGTGCGGTGGTTCAGGAGATACCGGGGCCGCGCCCTGGCGCTGGTCACGCTGGGGTTCGCCGCGGGGGAGCTGGTCTTTCCCGGCGCCATCTACTGGCTGACAGAGCGCTTCGGATGGCGGGGGTCGCTGCTCGTGATCGGCGCGCTCTACCTGTTCCTCTTCCCGCCGCTCGTCTGGCGGATCGTCCGGGAGCCGCGAGCCGGGGACGGCGCGCCCGACGGGGAGGACGCCGAGGCCGCGCGCCGGAGCGGCTACGTGGAGCGGCCCGACCCCGGCTTCAGCCGCGCTGAGGCGCTCCAGCGGCCGGTCTTCTGGGGCATGCTCGCCTGCATGGCCGTCGTGCCGCTGGTCATCACCGCGGTAGTCTTCCACCAGGTGGCCATCTTCGCCTCCATGGGGTGGGCCACGGTGCTGGTCCCCATCGCCTTCGCCGGCTTCGCCCTGGGTGGCGTCGTCGGCACCTACGGCACCGGCCTCCTACTGGAGCGGATTCCGGTGCGCTTCGGGGTTCCCATCTCCATGTCCTTTGTGCTGGCGGCCTTCCTCTCCCTCCTCCTCCCCCTGGCCGCTGCGCCGGCCGCCATCCTCTACGGAACGCTGCTCGGCCTCTGCGCGGGATCTACCGGCGCCACCAACGAGCTGGTCTGGCCGGACTACTTCGGGATCCAGGCGGTGGGGGCCCTGAAGGGGGTGGTGAATGCCGTCCGCAACGGGGCCACGGCTGCTGGGCCGCCGCTGGCCGCCCTCCTGGTGACCGACATCGGGCTCTTCACCTGGTCGTTCGTGCTTTTCGCGGCGCTCTGCGCCACGGCTGCGGTGGTGGGGGCGTTTTTGAAGCCGCCGGAAGCGGTGGGCGGAAGATAGGGGACAGGGCGACCCCCCGGCCCACGTAGCTGATTTCCGCGTCCGGCGCGAAAGCAGGCGTTGCGAGTGGCGACGAGGAGCGAGGTGGAAGGACTGCGGAAGTGCTCCTAACCGGCGTGCAGAGTGCTGCAACCCCGTGGAGCACGACCGAGTGGCATGACCGCTCCGAGGCCATCTTTGCGCTGTACAGCATAGAGGAACGCGGAATCCAGACGACCTTCGCCCCTCGTACCATCATCTCGGGCGCGGAACATCCCATGATCGCTGCGGAAGTGCTCGAAGAGGGCCGGGACTCGTTCGCGCGGCACGCATGGACAGATGCGCACGCTCGGCTTTCGGCCGCGGACGGGGAGGCTCCGCTCGAGCCCGCGGACCTGGAGCGGCTCGCGACGGCCGCCTTCCTGATCGGCCGGGACGCGGAGTGCGCCGACCTCTGGACGCGCGCGCATCAGGAGCTGCTCGGCCGAGGGGAGGTCGAGCGGGCCGTGCGCTGCGCCTTCTGGCTGGCTTTCGGGCTGATGAACAAGGGTGAGCGGGCCCGCGCGAGCGGCTGGTTAGCCCGGGCCCAGCGGCTCCTCGACGAGCGGCGGCGCGACTGCGTCGAACGCGGCTACCTGCTCCTCCCCCTCGCCCTACAGCGCATCGGTGCCGGCGACGCGAGGGGCGCCTACGAAACCTTCTGCAAGGCCGCCGAGATCGCGGAGCGCTTCGTGGACCCGGACCTGGCCGCCCTGGCGCGGCATGGCCGGGGGCGGGTGTTGATCCGCTTGGGGGACATCGACGCAGGGGTGGTTCTGCTCGACGAGGCGATGGCCGCCGTGGAGGCGGGCGATGTGTCCCCGATCGCAACCGGCGACGTCTACTGCAGCGTGATCGAGGGATGTCTGGAGATCTTCGATCTCAGGCGGGCGCAGGAGTGGACGGCGGCGCTGACCCACTGGTGCGAATCCCAGCCGGACCTCGTTCCCTACCGGGGGCAGTGCCTCGTGCGCCGCGCCGAGATCCTGCAGCTGCACGGCGCCTGGCCGGACGCGTTGCGGGAAGCGCGGCAGGCGCGTGAGCAGCTCATCCGGCCACCGGGGGAGCCTGCGGCGGGGGCGGCATTCTACCAGGAGGGCGAGCTGCACCGTCTGCGCGGCGAGTTCGCCGAGGCCGAGGAGGCCTACCGGCAGGCCAGCCAGTGGGGGCGGACACCGCAGCCGGGGCTGGCGCTGCTGCGACTGGCGCAGGGTCGGCCCGCTGCCGCCGAGGCGACGATCCGCCGTGTCGTGGACGAGGCGCGCGACCGCATCACCCGGTCCAGGGCCCTTCCCGCACACGTCGAGATCATGATCGCAGTGGGCGACGTCTCGGAGGCGCGAGCAGCCGCGGACGAGCTGGCGCAGATCTCCGCGGCCATGGATGCGCCCCTCCTGCGCGCGGTGGCCGCTCACGCGCAGGGTGCGGTTCTTCTGGCCGAGAGGGATGCCAGAGCGGCCCTCACGCCGCTGCGCCAGGCGTGGACCGTCTGGGAAGATCTCGAGGCGCCCCACGAGGCCGCCCGCGTCCGGGTCCTCATCGGACTCGCCTGCCGCGAGCTTGGGGACGACGATGGCGGGGAGATGGAGCTCGAAGCCGCCCGCTGCGTCTTCGAGCGGCTGGGAGCCGCGCCGGACCTGGCCCGAGTCGCCGAGCTCAGCAGGCGGGACACGTCGGGCAATGCCCACGGCCTCACCCCTCGGGAGCTGGAGGTGCTGCTCCTCGTGGCTGCCGGCAAGACCAACAGGGCTATCGCCACCCAGCTCTTCATCAGCGAGAGGACGGTGGACCGGCACGTGAGCAACATTTTTCTCAAGCTCGGCGTCTCGTCGCGAGCCGCGGCCACCGCCTTCGCGTACGAGCACGAGCTGATCTGAGCATGCACCGGCAGTTAACCGGAGATCCGCCCTTCCGGCGTGCCCGATCACGACGCCCTTACGCCGGGAATGCGGTTGCTGGTCGCGCGTGGCCCAACCATGGCTCTTCCACCTGGCGCGTCCACGCCCGACCTCGTTGATGGGTGAAAATACCAATGGTGCGGCTCCGCGGAAGATGGGTGGTTTCCCCGAAGCGCGGTCCCGTCGCGCGACTTTAGCTTTTACGTCGAAAGGCAATACACGCCCCGCGCAAGGAGGCAGCGATGAGCAGTGCGCTTCATGACAATCAACGGCACCGCACGCATCCCGGACAGCCTGCTGACCACCGGCGCCAGGCTCGAGATCCCGAAGCACGGGCGGTAGGCGTCCCTCTGTCCGCCAGAACCATCACGCTCTCCCGGGTCGCCATCGTGATCATCGCACCCGCGGTGGCGCTGTTCGGGCACGCCTACCATCCCTGGATCGGGAATCCGGGCGATCCCGACTTTCTCGACCGGCTCGCGGCGGCGGTGGCCACCGATCCTACCCGATGGGCGCTCGCTCACCTCGGGGTGGCTGTCGGCTCCGGCCTCCTGATCCTCGCCTTCCTCGCCGTTCGCGGCTACTTGCGCGAGGCGGGCGACGAGCGCTGGAGCGCGCTGGGACTCCCGTTCATCGTCATGGGCAGCGTGCTCTACGCGCTCCTGCCAGCCATGGAGTTCGCGCCGATCGGTGCATATGGAGCGGGTGCCGATATCGGCGCGGTGCAGGCCGCTCTGATGCCCTGGTTCGTCCCCATCCTGATGACGGGTGCGGCGATCTTCGCGCTGGGGATCATCGGGTTCGCAATCGGGATTTCCCGCAGCGGGATTCTGGGCCGTGGGCTGACCTGGCTGGTTGTAGGGGGGCTCGCCGTGCTGGCCATCACCCGCTTCTTCCCTGTGGGCGCGGCCCAGCTGTACGTGGGGCCGCGGCCGGGGTGATGGCGCTCTGGCCGCTCGCATACGCGATGTGGAAGCGGCCGGAACCGCGACCTGTCACCTGAGGACACTGGCGATCTGCCGCGACGATCGAAGGAACTTTGAACCAGCGGAGAGGAGGCAGCAATGGCTAAACAGCTTGCAACAGCCCAGCCGACCCAGATTCACGCTGCAGACGATGCCCGCGCACGGTTGCTCGCCGGGCTCCCGGTCACCGAGCGGCGCCTCGAGCTGGCCGGCATCCCGACATCGGTACTCGAAGGGGGAGACGGGCCACCTCTCGTTCTCCTGCACGGGCCGGGAGAGTTTGCGGCCAAGTGGCTGCGGGTGATCCCGGACCTGGTGACGACCCATCACGTAATTGCCCCGGACCTGCCGGGACACGGCGCCTCGGGCGGTGCGGAGAGCCGGCTGGATGCCGAGCAGGTGCTCCGGTGGCTCAGCGAGCTGATCCAGCGCACCTGTCCGTCGCCGCCTACGCTCCTCGGGCATACCCTGGGTGGAGCCATCGCGGCACGCTTCGCCGTCGAGCACAGCGATCGGCTCGAGCGGCTGGTGCTCGTCGACACGCTCGGGCTGGCGCCCTTCCGCCCCGCTCCGAGGTTTGCGCTCACCATGGCTCACTACATGGTGCGACCGAGCGAGCGCACCTACGACCGCTTCATGCGGCAGTGCTCGGCCGACCTGGACGGGCTACGCGAGGAGATGGGCACGAGCTGGCAGCCGTTCGAGGCCTACAACCTGGAGCTCGCCCGCGCTTCGGGGGCGAAGGCGGTCGGTCGTCTCATGCGTCAGGTCGGCCTGCCGCGGATTCCGCCGGAGGATCTCACCCGCATCACCGCTCCGACTTTCCTGATCTGGGGCCGTTACGACCGCGCGAACCGGCTGCCGATCGCCGAGGCGGCGAGCGAGCGCTACGGCTGGCCGCTGCAGGTGATCGAGGACTGCGCCGACGACCCCGCCCGCGATCGGCCCGGCGCATTCTTGAAAGCATTGCGGGCCACACTCGATCCCGGGCACGGAAGGGAGGATTCATGATGACCACGAGAGGATTCGGAATTGCGGGACTGGAGGGAGGGCGGGTCGGTCTCACGTCTGGCCAGCTCGAGGAACTGGATGCGCGGGTCGAGGGCCGCTTGCTTCGCCAGGGAGATGAGGGCTGGGAGGACGCGATCCTGATCTGGAATCGCATGGTGGCCCGGTCCCCCGCGCTGGTCGTCCAGCCGTCCTCAGCCCGGGACGTCGCCGCCGTCGTCGACTTCGCGCGGGATCATCGGCTGCTACTCGGCATCAAGGGCGGGGGCCATAACATTGCCGGCACCGCGATCGCCGAGGGCGGATTGATGCTCGACATGTCCCGCATGCGGGACGTCACGGTCGATTCCGGTGCGCGGGTCGCCCACGTGGGACCCGGGTGCCTGCTTCAGGACGTAGACTGGGCGACGCAGGAGCACGGACTGGCCACGCCGCTCGGCTTCGTCTCCCTGACCGGCGTGGCGGGTCTCACCCTGGGCGGGGGCTTCGGCTACCTCACACGCCGCTTCGGCTGGACGGCGGACAACCTCGACGAGGTCGAGATCGTCACTGCGGACGGCGAGCTGCGCACCGCCAACCGCGACGAGAACACGGACCTCTTCTGGGCGGTCCGTGGCGCCGGCGCCAACTTCGGCGTCGTCACCCGCTTCACCCTGCGTCTCCACGAGGTCGGCCCGATCATCACCGGCGGCCTCATCCTCTGGAGCGCCGAGCGGGCGGACGAGGTGCTCGACGCCTACCGCGCACTGACGGAATCGGCGCCACGCGAGCTGACCGCCGCCACCGTGCTCATGACCGCGCCGCCGGCGCCGTTCGTTCCCGAGGAGTGGCACGGGGCGCGGGTGGTCGGGACGCTGGTGTGTCACAGCGGCGCCAACCCGGCTGCCGATCTCGAGCCGCTGCGCGGGCTCGGCGACCCGATCGTCGACCTGGTCGACGAGATGCCGTATGTAGAGATGCAATCGCTGCTCGACAACTCACCCTCGGAGGCCAAGGGCATGCACCAGTACTGGAAGACCGAGTACCTGGCGCATCTCTCCACGGAATATCTCGACGCCTTCCGGGACGGTGCCCTGCAGGCGGCTTCCCCTCTCTCCTACGCGGTGATCTTCCATGTCGGCGGCGCCCTGAACGAGCGGGCGGGCGATGACGGCGCGGTGGGGAATCGCGACGCCCGCTTCATCAGCGGGTTCTCCGGCGTATGGCCGCCCGACGATCCCCGAGGTGAGGAGCACGTGGCATGGGTACGGCAATGCTGGGAGCGGATTCGCCACTTCTCCACCGGCGGCAACTACGTCAACTTCCAGCTGGCCGAGGACGACGCCACCCGTACAGTGAGCGCGTACGGACGGAACCATGACCGCCTGCAGCGCGTGAAGGCCCGTTATGATCCTGCCAACCTCTTTCGCTCGAACCGGAACGTCCGCCCTGCGCTGCCGGCGGCGAGCGCTTCCCAGCCTTGATGCAGGTGTCGAGGATTCCTCATGAAACTACTCGCGGCGCTCCCGCCTCCGCAGCCGAGAAAACGCCGGATCGCTACGGCTGGCCGCTGCAGGTGATCGAGGCCTGTGCCGACGATCCCGCCCGCGATCGGCCGGACGTTCCTGAAAGCGTTGCGAGTCACACTCGATCCCGGACACGGAGGGGAGGCTGCGCAGTGAGCAAGAAAGGAGTCGACCTTACGGGGCTGGAGGGACGGTGCGTCGGTCGGTGATCCGCAGTTGCTGGGGATTCGGACGCACCGACGCCTGGACCAAGCCATCTCATCACCACCCATGACCTGCTCCTTGCTGAGCTTCGCCATGCATGTCTCCTGCGGAGGACCGGTTGTGCTCCGTCCTCAAGGAGCCTCGGATTCGCCCAGCTGATTTATGAGCGCCAGTCATTGAAGCGAATCGGCTCCCGCTCTGTCAGCCGCCGCGGCGCGTCTGAGTCGTGCGCGGGGAGGAGGACAGTCGGCTCCTCGTCGACGAAGCTGCGGATCCTCCTGCTCGTCTCCACGCCGGCTTCGCGATACCGCGGCATCCAAAAAACTGGGTTGACCAGCCCCGGAACGTCTTCGTCGGACTTCCAGTCCTCGAGGAACCACTGCTGGCTGAGTACATGGTCGGCACTGAAGAGCAGCGTCGGACCGTCCATCCGGAGGACGAAGCCGACCTGGCCGAGCGAATGCCCGGGAAGGGGAACTGCCCGAAGGTCCACGCGGTTGTCAAGCGCCTTGCTTACCGGAAAGGCACCGCATGGATTCGGCTCCAAGTCGTAGAGGACGGGATCGAATGTCTCCGGCCACTGCTGCGGCTGGTGCCGCTGCCGGCCGAGCCAGCTGGAGGTTGACTCGTACTCGGGGCGATGGACGCAGACCTCGGCGTCCGGGAACCACCCGATCCCGCCGGCATGGTCGGCGTCCAGGTGCGTGAGCACGACTGTGCGGACGTCATCCGACCGCAACCCCGCCGCCTTCATCCGCGGACCGATTTCGTCTTCCTCGCGCATGGGGAGCGGATAGGCGCCGATCCTGCGCCCAATCCGCGGCATCGACCAGTCCTTCCGATTTAGCCCGGTGTCGATGATGATATGTCCGTCTGAAAGCTCGATCACATAGGCGTAAGCGGGAAACTCGAAGTCCTCCCGCCGGCGGAGGATGGACGAAAGGCCCCTCCCCCTGGCCGTGGTCCTGTTGCCAATGAGGCGGCCGACCTGGATGGCGTGAATACGCATGGTCAATCGGAGTGTTTGTAAGGCTGGGCTCAATCTTTTACGTGTCCCGGATGAGCAGCAATAGGAATCTCAGGTGCTCTCGCGGCCGCGGGAAGCCTGGCGGGAAAGGCGTTCGCCCGCCGTTGGTCGGCGCCGAGCTGATGCAAACGGCCTCAGGTCTGCGGCATGATGTTCTGATTCATGCGAAAGAAGTTGTCCGGGTCGTAGCGAGCCTTGATCTTCCGCAGGCGCCCCGTGTTCTCGCCAAATGCAGCTCGCAGCCTTTCCTCGCCCTCGTCGTGACCGAGGAAGTTCACATAGACGCCGCCGGGCGCATGCTCCGACAGGACGCGGTGACATTCGCGCACCCAGGTGATGCACCGCTCATCCTGCGAAGGATCGTCCCAACGCCCGCCGGGTGTCACGACAAACTGCACATCCCGGTGTGGATATGCGGTCGCCTCCGGCGGGTGGTCGTTGATGCTCCCGCCGAGCTGATGCACGAGGATGTCGGACTGTGGCGTCGGAAGCCGCGCGGCGCACTGCACGAGAGAATCGATGATCTCGTCCGACAGGGTGGTGAGGTTGTGGGATTTCCAGTAGTTCCGGGCTCCCTCGGCGTAGAGGGGGTCGGACCTGCTCTGTGCCTCCGCATACCGCGTCGGCGCCACGGCGTCACCGAGCGGCTCGCCAAACTCCCGCAGCGGTCTCAGAACCTTCTCGCCCTCCTCCAGATTTCCTACGTAGCACTGGATCAGGAAGAGTACCTTCGTGCCGTGCACCTCTTCCGGGAGGAACGGCAGCGGAGGCGCCGTGAGTAGGTCCGCGTATACGGTGCACTCATTCGGGGCATCGCGCGTGAAGTCGCGGTAGTTGCGGAGCACGTCGGGTGCGTCATCGAGCCGGTACACAGTCGGCCCGAAGAGGACTTCCGAGCCAATCTCGTGCAGCTGAAACTCGAAGGAGGTAACGATGCCGAAGTTGCCCCCTCCGCCGCGGATGGCCCAGAAGAGATCGGAGTTCTCGTCCGCACTGGCTCTCACGACCTCACTTTCTGCCGTGAGGACATCAGCTGAGAGGAGGTTGTCGGCGGCGAGCCCGTACTTGCGACTGAGCCAGCCGAAGCCGCCGCCGAGCGTCAAGCCGGCGATGCCAGTCGTCGAGATGATGCCACCCGGGGTAGCGAGTCCGAGCGCCTGCGTCTCCCGGTCGAGGTCGGCCCAGGTGGCGCCGCCCTGGACGCGCGCCGTACGGGCTCCGGCATCGAGGCGAACGCCGCGCATGAGTGAGAGGTCGATCATGATCCCGTCGTCCACGCTGGCGAGCCCCGCGACGCTGTGCCCACCTCCGCGCACAGCAGCCGTCACGCCGCTCTCGCGTGCGAAGCTCACCGCCTCGATCACGTCCGCCACACGGGTGCAGCGGACGATGAGCGCCGGCTTCCTGTCGATCATGCCATTCCAGAGCCTACGCGCTTCCTCATAGCCGTCGTCCTCCGGACGCAGCAGCTCGCCACGAAGGCTCGTCTCCAACGATTCTAGGATCGCTTCGCTCATCGTCATCTCGCCTCCGTTTGGCCAGGTGTCATGAGTTTTCTGGGGTGCTCCAGACGCATTGCCCCTCGTGAGTCGGTGCTATCCGGTCCGCTCCAACAGCTCCTTCAGATTCTCCCCTTCTTCCCGCATGTGCTGCCGGCCGGCGTCGAGCTCCCTCCGCTTCAGCCGGGCACCCAGGGGCCCGATCCGCACGTGGACTTCCTGCACCACCCGGCATCCATCTCCGACTGGGGTAAGTCGGAACAGCATCCGCGGCAAAAGGAGACGCATCAACCGGGCGGTGGGGGCGAACTCTATGTGGTCCCCGGTGACCCGGGTGTATACGACCGTCTTCCTCTGTCGCTTGCCCGCGATCGTCTCGTCGAACTCGCAGACCACCCCCTCCGCGATCCCGCGCCCTTTAATCCACTCGAAGGCATGATGGTCCGGGTGCCACCGGGTGTAGTTCTCCTCCAGCCCGTCGAAGAATCGCCTGATCTCGGCAGGGGTCGTCCGGATCCGGGTTTCGGTCCTGAGAATCATCGCGCCTCCTTTGTGTTGGGAGCGGCGATGAGCCGGGCCGCGAGCCGGTCCTCGCGTAACTGTATGCTACCGCGAGGTAATCACTCTCCCAGTGGTCAGCGGTGTCGTGAATCGGCCTACTGCCGTTGGCCTCAGCCGTCCACCTACGGGGGTGCTAGTCCGAAGCGCTCGGCGGCTTTTCGAACCCTTTTGCTCATCACACCCGAGTCGCCGACGTGGTCGCAATCCATCTCTGGTGACCGTACCCACCCGCCATGAAGCCGCCGCTCGGTTTAGCCTGCGGGAGATCATGGCGCCACTTCTGTGGTCCGGGCTCAGCCCCCATTCGCGATGCCGAGTTGAGTCATCAGCGACAAGGTGTCGTAGTAATCGCGTTCTTCGACGATCCGGCCGTCGCGCACGGCCACCACGCTGCAGGCGACCACTTCCATTTCTCTACCGGTGGCGGGAATGCCTTCTAGCTCACCCCGGTGCGTTCCGGCAAAGGTGTACTCCACGATACTCATATCGTCAGCGGCCTGGTGCTGCTGCCGGATCTCGATCGCGAGATCGGGGAAGGCAGCCGTGAACTTCCTTACCGCTCTGAGGACGGCATCCACCCCGCTCTGCTCGACGCCATCACCCGTTACGTAGACGCAGTCGGCATCGTAGATCTCTCGGAGGCCGTCGAGATCTCGAGCATTTATCGCTTGGTATACTGCGCGGTGGAGCTCTGCGACGTTCGGCATTGTTACCATCGGATTCATCAGTGCGGCATGAGTGGTGGTCTCACAGCAGCTCGAGCATGAGGCAGTCGCCCCGAGCTGGCGGCCGACCACCCGGTCCGGCGAAGGATTACTTCGATGAGGGATCTTGCAACCCGAAGCGCTCGCACAGCTCGGGAACGCTCTCGAAGTCCATGTCGAGCCCGTACTTTTCGTTGATCTGCGCGACGCGCTCCATGTCGTGCCCCCACACCTCGGCGATCTCCCGGAAGTAGTCCTCGAATCCGGCGGGCGAGATCACCTCGATGATCAGGCACGGGGCGTCCCCGGCGTTCCAGAAGGTGTGCCACTGCCTTCGGGGCTTGAAGACCCATGTGCCCGGCCCGGCCTCCACGACGTCGTCGCCGAGCAGGGCGCCCATCCTCCCCTCCAGCACGTAGGAGTATTCGTCCTCGTTGTGGTGGTAGTGCAGCGGAGCCATCAGGACCCGGGGAGGAATCGGATGGTGAACGATAGAGAACCGTTCGCCGGTGTCGGGTCCATCGATCTTCCAGTGCACGCCGCCCGACCCGCTGAAGTCGAAGAAATCCCCGTCGTCGGGAAGGATGACGGTGGGCTTGTCTGCGTCTTCTCTCAGTCTGTGCATGCCATTCCTCCGGTTCTTGAGATAGGCTCCCGGTGAGCAGTTTAGACTGTTGCAAGTCTCCTTGAGGCAGCGAAGGACCTTAGTGGCCGGATGCTCGGCGCCAGCATCGGAGCCGCGTGCCCGACGCCGGAAAGCTCGCGGAAGAAGGCGTCGTCGCGACATTCGGCGAGTCAGTGCATCCCATCATTGCGCAGCGCGGGACCGAGTGCCGTGAGCACCAGGCACTCACGCAACCAGGTCGCCCGCGATCCCGCGCCGCTCAACCTTTCGTGTGCCTGCGGACGAACGCGGTGATCGCTTCGGCGAAGTCCTCTGGCTGCTCCACCATTATGGGATGTCCCGCTCCCGTAAACTCTTGTACTTCCGCGGATGGCATCGCCTCGGCGAGCTTGGTGATGACCGGCGGGAACAGGGGCGCAGTCTGATCTCCGAGCGTAAGGAGAGCCGGGCGCGTGAAGTCCTTGATCCACTCGAGATCGAAGTCGATTACGTCCGGATCGTTCGCCTCGTCGAGGTACGTCGGTGCGTTCTCGACCATCATTTGCCTGAACTCGGGCGGAAGTTGGGTCCACAGGCCCTCTCCCAGCCCCTCCTCGATGAACTGTTCGGCGGCACCGGCATGATCGCCAGATGCGATCCGCTCAGTAACTGCGGCGAGTAGTTGAGCAAAACCCTCGACCATGGGGGCTACGGCAGGTTCCTCTGCAACCAGCGAGAACAGCGGCGGCTCGTGGGCTATGATGCCTCGGAGGAGGTCGGGTCGCTCGGCGGCCAACCGCAGCGTTATCGAGCCGCCGAAGGACTGGCCAGCCACCCACGCGGGGGCAAGCTCCAGATGCTCGATCAGGGCGGCAAGATCGGCAACATCCTCCCGGACGCTGCCCTGCCCGCTTGGCCGCTCGCTTTCACCATGCCCGCGACGGTCATAGGTGAGAACGCGGAACGAATCCGCTAAGTGTGGAACAACCCAATCCCAATTCCGGCGGGATAGCCATGATCCATGCACCATGACAAGAGGGATCTCTCCGGTTCCATGGATTTCGTAGGCTAACCGGACACCGTTGACATCGGCTGTGGCTATCTCTTCAATTTCCGTGGTCATGTAGCACCTCTAGTTGGCTAATCGTTTTGCTCAAGCGATTGCGCTGCCGCGTCGGTCGACGGGGTACATCGGGTGGAGAGCGGCCAACAAGCCCTCTACCATTCGAGTTTTCCCGGAATGCCCTCGATAAACGGCTGCTCGGCCCACCCCTTCTGGTAGGGGGTGACAAAGGTGAGATCGGGCCTGTACGCGGAGATCTTCCACTCGCCGTCCACCCTGCGGAACTCGATCTCGTAGGTGACCTGCACCCAGACGGCCTGTCCCTCGCGAGTTATCGAAGGAATGAGCGCGTACCATTTGCTCCAGGCGTCGTCGCCACTGACCTCGATGACGGGGTTGTGGAGCAGGTGCCGGGTGAAGGGGAACTCGGAAAAGGTCTCCTTCGAGGACTCCTTGAAGGCGTCCTTGCCTTCTGCCGTTCCGAGAACTCCGCCGTCGAACTTCACGTCATCGGTACAATACCGGTCGACGGCACCGACCGCGTCGCCATCGTCGCTGAGGTAATCGAATTTGTACAACACTTCCTTGATGGCGTCCTTGTCCAACATTAGCCGGATGTCGTCTTGTGTCACGTTATTCATAAGTGGCTTTTAGTTTGGATAGATGTCAGCACCTCAAGTTGTCCCTCAAGTTGTCTAGATTCTGAGAATAAAAAAATTCCGCAAGTCATATTCCGGCAATGAGTCAGTAAACGGTTCCTCGGCGTCCGGATCCTGCCACTCTGAAGCCATTACGCCCGGAAGGCGCTTTCCCTGGCCTGCGGGCGGGACGTGCTGGCCCCGCCGGCATCCAGCTCAGATGGGTGGCGTGGATGCTGCCGCCCAGTGATCTCCAGCTGCCGCATTCCGTGAGCTCCCATCCCGGATCGGGTCACCCTCTTCGACCGGTGCCGATGCCAGGCAGAATCCCGCTACCGCTCAAGCTCACCGTCACCCTCTGGATGGTGGTCTGGGTACCGGTCTACGCTCACCATTACGGTGCTGCGAACTTTCTCTGGATCTCGGACGTGGCGGTCTTCCTGACCTTCGCCGCCGTTTGGAGCGGGAGCCGTCTCCTTGCCTCCAGCCAGCTGGTCGGGGTCCTGCTCATCAACATCGCGTGGACGATCGACGTGGCGGTGGCGCTGCTCACCGGGGTGCACCCGATCGGCGGCACGGAGTACATGTTCGACGCCGAGTGGCCGCTCTACCTGCGCCTGATGTCGCTCTTCCACGTCTGGGTGCCGCTCGTGCTCGTCTACCTGGTGAGCCGGGTCGGCTACACCGACCGGGGGGTAGCGCTCCAGACCGGGATCGTCTGGATCCTCCTGCCCGCCACCTACCTGCTCACTCCCTCGGAGCACAACATCAACTGGGTCCACGGCCCCTTCGGCGAGCCGCAGGAGGTGGTCGCTCCCGGGCTCTACCTCCTCCTCATCATGGTCGTCTACCCCCTGGTCTTCGTTCTCGGACACCTGGTAGTGCAGGGTGTCCAGCGGCTCGCCCGCTCAGCGTAGCGCAGACGCGCCCGCGGCTCCGCATCGGTCAGCCACGCCAGGTCGAGCAGAAGGCGTAGCCCCTAGCCGACGGCGATCTACCGCCAGCGGCGGTAGCGCCCGGATGCGCCGCCGTGACTCGCCTCCATGTGCGTCTCGAGGAGAAGCACGTTCAGGCGATCTACCGAGAAACCAGTGCGGCTCTCCGTCAGCCGTCGATGCCGCAACGAGCATCCATCTCGGCGGCTCGGGCCTCTTCAACCGGTTCTGTCGGCTTCGATCGTGAAGATCTCGCGCCGACCACCCTCCACTAGATCGTGATAGCCTTCCA
>SKRI01000274.1 GCA_007118565.1 Gemmatimonadota bacterium
AAAGAGCGAACAGGGGCTGGAGGTCACGAGGTTCGACTCGGCCGAAGCGCTGTTCGAGGACCTCGGAATTTGACGCCCGCCGGATCGCCGCCGCTGAGGCCGAGACGGAGTAGATATACCCTCCTTCCAAGTGCTACCGGAACCGGCGAGCATCCCTCCAGCCTGAAAGCGCGCACCCTTGCATCTCCAAAAAGCAAGCTCTCTGACTTGTTTCAAGCATAAGCAAGCGTTTAGGCTTGCTCTTTCCTTGCGCTCCCGCTAGATTGCCGGCATGCCTGCAACGCATGCCGTCTGCACCGGAGACCTGATCGGATCGAGGCGGGGAGAGCCCGCCGACGTCGATCGCGCCATGGAAGCCCTCGAGGCGGCCGCGGACGAGGTCGGCCGATGGGTCGGCGCGGACACCCGGTTCACGCGCTTCCGCGGGGATGGATGGCAGCTCTACCTCGAGCAGCCGGGCAGCTCGCTCCTTGCCCTGCTCGCGCTCATCGCTCACCTGAGGGCATCCGGTACCGGCCTCGAGACCCGCATCGCCATCGGCTTCGGGCGCGTGGAGCGGCGCGGGAAATCCGACCTCTCCGATGCCTCGGGTGAAGCGTTCTCCCTGTCCGGCCATGCGCTCGACGAGATGCCCCGCGGGAGCCGCATCGCGCTCGCCGGTCCGGGGGTCGTGGTCAGGTGGCACCACGCCATCTTCGATCTCGCCTTCTGGGCGGCGAGCCGGTGGACTCCCGATCAGGCCGAGGCGGTATCCCTTGCCCTCGATCCCGAGCGGCGTACACAGGCCGAGATCGCGGACATGCTCTCCATCAGCCGACAGGCCGTCCAACAGAGGCTGAGCGGCGCCGGGTGGGATGCCGTGTCCGGCGCCATCGAGGCGGTTCGGGAGCACGACTGGGGGGGCGACGATGCTTGAGACGCTCGTTGCCCTCCTTCTGGCGCATGCCCTCACCGATTTCGTCTTTCAGACGTCCCGGATGGTCCGGGAGAAGGAAGCCGGTCGGTGGGGAAGCCTCACCCTCCACGCTATGGTCGCGGCCGTCACCACGGCAGTGGCCATCGGGGCGTTCAGCGTCACGGCCCTCTGGGCGGTGCTCGTGGTGGCGAGCACGCACCTCCTCATCGACTGGGGCAAGGCACGCTTCCGCCGGACCGCCTCCACCTTCCTCCTCGATCAGGCGCTCCACCTGGCCGTGCTGGTCGCGGTGGCCGCCCTCTGGCCCGGACTCTGGGTCGAGGGATTCCTGGGCGGTATCGAGTGGCTCCCCGCCGTGATGGCGGTCGCAGCGGGGCTCGTGCTCGCCGTGCGTGCCGGGGGATTCGCCGTCGGCATCCTGATGGAGCCGTGGAAGGAGATCGGTGCGGCGGGCCTCGTCGGCGCCGGCCGAACCATCGGCGAGCTCGAGCGCTTCCTCATCTTCCTGCTCGCGCTGACCGGTGAGCTCGGCGCCATCGGCTTCCTGATCGCCGCCAAGTCCGTGCTTCGCTTCAATACCGTGCGCGAGGGGCGGAAGCTCTCCGAGTACGTGATCGTCGGAACGCTCTCCTCCTTCGCCTGGGCGCTCTTCGTCTCCATCGCGGTGATCGGCATCCTGGAAGCCCTTCCCGCGAGCGGCATCCCGTTCCTGTCGCGCTGAGCTGCTCCAGCCCGGAGCTTCTTCCCGCCGCAGCACCGCCCGACGCTCCCCCTCCGCCGCTTCACTCCCTCCCCCGATTGTAGCGAATCGCTACAACTCGCTGTCCTCCATCGCGACATCGAAGTGCGCTCCGGCCGCACGCCGAAGTCTGCAACTCGATGCTACGCAACTCCTTGCGAAATGGCACGACGCCGGTATGTCGCGTGCCTGAACAGTAGGTCGACCCGGTGCCGGGAAGGTGAGAGCGCCGGAAGGCGATCGAACGAAATGTCCCGACCGCACCCTCATGTTCGCAGGAGCAGATCGAATGACCAGCAGCGCCGCCGCCACCATGGAACCGCAGCCGAGCCGACCCGTGGTCGAGTCGGCCGATCCCTCGCCCACCCTTCTCTCCACCGGCATCGCGCCGCTGGACGATCGGCTGGGCGGTGTGGCTCGCGGCAGGCACTTCCTCCTGACCGGGGCGCCCGGGGCGGGGAAGACGTCGCTGGCGCTGCACTTCATCGGTGAGGGGCTGGCCCGCGGCGAGCGGTGCGCCATCCTGACACAGGACGACCCCGAGGATGTGCTCACGCACGCCGAGTTCCTGGGGTACGACCTGCGGACGGCGGCCGTGGAGGAGCGGCTCGTCCTGGTCCGCTTCCGCCTCGACTTCCAGCGCAACTATGCCCGGGTGGCCGATCCGGAGAAGATCTACCTCGAGCTCGGCGAGCAGCTCGGGAGCGAGGTGCCGTCCCGCCTGGTGATCGACTCGGTCCTCCCCTTCATGGAGGGGGCGGCCGAGGAGCGCATGGCGCCGCTGCCGCGGTTCCTGAAGGCGCTCGGGTGCACCAGCTACCTGCTGGTCCCGGGCGAGCTCGAGGACCCCTACTACCGGCGGCTGTACAACCGGATCATCTCGGGCGCCGGCGGCATCTTCCATCTCGCGACGGGGGAAGGCCAGGGTCGGGAGCTCACAATCCGCAAGATCCGGCAGCCGGTCACCTCCACCGAGCCGATCCGATTCGACATCCACGCCGGCCTCGGCGTGGTCGAGCAGCCCTCCGGCGCCACCGACCTCCCGGAGGAGGTCCTCCGGCGGGTGGTCCTGATCACCGAGGGCGTCGAGCTTCCGCGGACGTTGGTCAGTGCGCTCCGCCTCCGCTTCGACCTGACGGAGATGGGCCGCCTCCGCAACGCCTTCGGCGAGCTGGTGAGCGCGCGGTACGGGGCGCTCGTGGTGGCGCTCGATCCGCGGGACCCGGAGCCCGCCTTCGACCTGGCCCGCATGCTCCGCCGGTCCGGCAACGGCGCGCCGATCCTCTACGTGTCGTGCAACCACGGCCTGCGGTCGAGCACCCGGGCCCGGGGCATCCGGGCCGGGGGTGACGACTTCCTGACCGACGCGCTGGGGCCGGAGGAGTTCCTGGAGCGGGTCGAGGTGGCGCGCACCCGCGGACACCGGCACTCGATCGAGACATCTCCCCTCGAGCCGATCGTTCCCCAGCCGGTGGACGAGGCGGGGGAGCAGGTCTCGATGTCCGAGGACGCGCTCCACGAGGTGGTGATCGAGCGGGTCGCCAAGGCCAAGAACCCCTTCTTCGCCCTGGTGAGGATCCGGCCGGCGGGCATGGGCATCGACGACGCCTGGGAGGTTCTGCGCGGGAAGCTGCGGGTGGGTGAGGGAGATCTCATCGCCCGGAGCGGGGACGACGATCTGCTCGTCTACCTCCACGACGTGCGCCGCGAGCAGGTGGACATGCTGCTGGCGCGGATCGCGGAGAGCCACCCCGGGATCGGGGGCGCGGAGCGCGCCTCGGTCATCTGCTACCCGACCGACGGCGCCGAGCTTTCGCGGCGCGTTCCCGGGCTGAGCGTGCCGGCCGGTGAGTAATCCGCTGCGGAACGGCTACGCCCTCTGGGTGGGGGCCATCGCCATCGGGCTACTCCTGATGAGCGGGGTCACCGTCTACCTCATGCTCGAGTCGAAGCAGGGCACCCCGCGGGCGGAGCTCTTCGGGAGCCCGGTGACCGTGGATGCGACCGACGAGGCGCCGGTCCGGCATGCGGAGGCCGGTGCGGCGCGGGAAGGGCGGCTCGAGCTTCCCGCCGCCGGGACGGAAGAGCTCGCCGCGCCTGGCGCCGAGGCGCCCCCCGTCGCGGCCCGTGACTCCCTCTGGGATCTGGCCGGGATGTACGTGGGAGATTCCGACTGGGAGCGCGCCCTCGAGGTCTACGAGCTCCTCCACCGCCGTGAGCCGTCAGATGTGGCCATTGCCTTCGAGCGGGGGCAGATCCTGGCCTGGTCGGGCCGGGCCGTCGAGGCCGCCGATCTGCTCGCCGCTGCGCTCGCGCGCAGTGCGGACCTCGACAGGGAGGAGCGCGCCGACCTCCAGCTCGAGCGTGCCCGCTACCTCTGGTGGGGCGGCCGGGTGGTGGAAGCGGACGAGGCGCTCGACGAGGTGCTGGCCCTCCGCCCGGGCGACCGGGACGCCGTCACGATGCAGGTCAGCGTCCGCGCCGCCATTACCCCGGATGCCCGCACCGCCGCCCGTTGGGCCGTGGGTGGGGGAGATGACGACCGGCTGGTGCTGGCCCGGGCGCTGGTCCGGGAGGACCGGCACGCCGCCGCCCTCCCGCACTTCCGCGCCGCCCTCCGGCTGGAGCCGGTCCCCGGCCCGCTGCAACTCGAGTAC
>SKRI01000273.1 GCA_007118565.1 Gemmatimonadota bacterium
GAGGGGTCTGAGGTCGTTCGGCGCTACGCCGCGCCTGGGGACCCGGCCGCGTACTTCCTCGCCGTCCTCCGTGAGACGCTGGAAGCGTCGGGGATCGAGGTCGAGGGGGGTATCCGCCGGACGCGTGGCGGGATGGGCGGAATGGGCGCGGTCCCCGTTTTCTACCACCACTCCGCCCCCGTGGCGGAGATCGTGCCGGCCTTCATGCTCCCCAGCCAAAACCAGATCGCCGAGCTGGTCTTCCGCACGCTCGGGGTGGAGCTCCGTCGCGATGGATCGGTCTCCGCCTCCCGGCAGGTGGTGGGAAGCATCCTGGCCGGCTACGGGCACGACCCTGCCGAGCTCATCATGTGGGACGGCTCGGGGCTCACCCGCTACAACTACCTGACCGCCGACTTCCTGAGCGATCTGCTGGAGCGGATGGCGGCCGGTCCACACGCGGAGGTCTGGATGGCTTCCCTGCCAGTGGCCGGAGAGTCGGGGACGCTGCGAAACCGGATGCTGGGGACTCCGGCCGAAGGGGTGGTCGTCGCCAAGACGGGGACCATCTCCAACGCCCGTGCCCTGTCGGGATACGTCACGACGGCGGACGGAGAGCGGCTGGTCTTCTCGATGATCGCGAACAACCACCGCCGGAGCGCGGCGGACGTCGACCAGGTGGTGGAGCGAGCGCTGGTGCGGCTGGCCGAGTTCAGGCGGACCCCCTGACCCGTCTGCCCTGAGTCAGCCGGGCGGCGGCCGGTCGGACCTCCGCGGATCCGGTGTGGTGGCGCCGGGAGCCGGCACCTCCGGCCCCGGCCGGAGCGATCGTTCCTGCTCCTCCATCCGCTGGAGCCTCCCGTTCATCCGTCCCATGAGGATCCGCACGGCGCGCAGGTCGTGGTTGGACTCGATCAGCATGAGGGAAAGGTCTCCCGCCGCCCAGAGGAGTCCGGCGAAGACGACCATCTGGGTGGCTCCCACCAGCAGCTCCGCAAGCACCGCGGTCCCTTCCTGAACGAGGCCGAGGACGAAGTTGGCCACCATCAGGATGAGGAGCAGCACGGCCAGCACCTTGAGGAGCCGCGCCACGTAGCGGAGGGCGGCGTGCGGCTCGAGGTCCTCCTCCCGGATCCCCATGGCCGGGGAGGGGGTGTCCGAGCGCTGCTGCCTGCGGGTCGGTCGTGCGGATTCCTCGGGTGCGGTCACGGTCGTCTCCCTCTCGGTGGGTGAATGTGGACGGTACGGCCTACTACCAGCGGGCGCGCTCGCCCCGGGTATCCACGTGGACCATCCCGTTGTGGGCGCCGGTGGGCATGTAGATGCCGATCCCGCCGATCAGGTGCGGGTACCGCTCCTCCACCCTTTCGGCAGCGTCCGCGATGATCTGCAGATCGGCGCGGCCCACCGAGCCGCTGCCCGTCAGGTCGTCCATGCGGAAGTCCCCGGTGTTGTCGATGAAGAAGTCGGCGGCGTCTCCGTACATGTGGCGGGAGAGCGCGCCCCGGCCCGAGGGGTCCCCGCCGTGGATGTTGTAGTGGGGGTGCCGGAACCCGCTGATCACGCCCACGTTCTCCACCGGGTACCCGGCGGCCTCGACCTCCTGGATGGTGAGCTCCAGCTTGTCCAGGAGGAGCGGAGAGAGAATCAGGTATTTGGGCCAGACGTCCTCCTGGCCCTTGGTGAGGAAGTCGCGCAGCTGGAAGTGCTTGGAGACATACAGCTCCTGGTTCTCCTGGGTCACCTTGATCATCCCGCGCGGCGGCGCGTACTCGGGCCCGCGGCCTTCAGGCGGGCCTCCCTCCGGATCCGCCGGCCACTCTCCCACATGGTAGTCTCCGATCCGCCCGGCGCCGTCCCGGGGGAGGGGGACCATGGTGACGACGTTCAGATCGGGGATGCGGCGGGTTTCCCCACCCGCCCGGATGAGCATCCGCCACATCCCGCCCGGGCCGGGCGTGGGGGAGATGGGCCCCCCCTCGGCAGGCTCGAAGGCGACCTCCACCCCGTCCTCGATCTCCGTGGGAAGCTCGACGGTCTCGTCCGGGTCGAGGATGATCAGGCGGAGCTCGCCGCTCTCCCCTCGGAAGGTGGCCAGCTCCTCCACCGCCTGGCTGAGGAGATAGCTCGCGTCCACGCCGAGGGGGCTGCGGGTGAGATCTCGCAGGTCGATCCGCTCACCTGTCGCGGCGGCGTTGCCGATGGCCACGCCCCACCCCAGGACGAAGAAGGCGATGACGGCGCCCGCGATGATGTTGAAGCCGCGCTCCTGGCGCGGATCAAGGCCGGCCTGGTCGAGGAGGGCGCTCCTCCTGCGGCGCGGCTCGTCGCGGGGCGGCTCGATTGAATCGTTCATGACCTTACCGGGCTTCAACCTCCGTGCCGGGATGAAAGACGACGGCCCCGCCGGGTGGGCGGGGCCGTCGGAGGATCCGGGTCAAGGGACACTACCGATCAGTTATCTCCGTCCTTCGGCTTGAGAGATCGGGGTGGTCCAAGGATTTCCGCCATGACGACCGCCTTTCTGAAGCCGGATGGTGTCCTCAGCGTCCGCGCCACCTCGAGCTGAGCTCCGCCGGCCCGCCGCCTCTGCCGGGACGGCGCCTCCAGCGAGACCGTCTCCTGTCGAAGCCGGGCGGAGGCACGCCGAATCTCCTCCGCGTCCGGGGCCAGGAAGCTCTTCATATCCGGCTCCGGCTGGCGCGCGGCGACGGGCTGCGGAGCGGGGGCCGTCGCAGGCTGCGGTGCCCGCTGCGGCTCCACGTCCATCTCCTCCGCGAAGCTGCCCTCGTCCTCCGGCCACGACGACCACTCGTCGCGCTCGCCGGGAACACGGCTCCAGGCGTCGTCGTCCTGCATCGGCGGAGTGTCCTCCCCCTGCTTCCCCCGCAGGACCGATTCGAGGATCGGCCAGAGGAAGAAGAGGAGGAGGAAGATGATCGGCAGCCAGTCCATCAGCGGCTACCCCGCAACCGGTATCGGGGTAGCCCCACCATCTCCCGCGAAAGATCAGCTCGTGCCTGCATCACCCCTCGCTGCGGCCGTGCGGATTGCGGCGGGCGGGATCCCCGTTCTCGTCGCCCTCGGCGATGGCCTCCCGCATCTCGGTGTCGCTCACGAGGTTCCGGTACCGGGCGTAGTCCATGATGCCCATGTTGCCGCTGCGGAAAGCCTCGGCCATGGCGAGCGGGACCTGCGCCTCGGCCTCGACTACCTTGGCCCGCATCTCCTCGACCCGGGCTCGGTTCTCCTGCTCGACCGCCACCGCCATGGCGCGCCGCTCCTCGGCCTTGGCCTGCGCGACCCGCTTGTCGGCCTCGGCCTGGTCAGTCTGCAGCTCGGCCCCGATGTTCTTGCCGACGTCGACGTCCGCGATGTCGATGGAGAGGATCTCGAAGGCCGTTCCGGCGTCCAGGCCCCGGGAGAGGACCATCTTCGAGATGCTGTCCGGGTTCTCGAGCACCGCCTTGTGCCCCGCGCTCGAGCCGATGGTGGAGACGATACCCTCGCCGACGCGCGCCAGGATGGTCTCCTCCCCGGCGCCGCCGACCAGCCGGTTGATGTTCGCCCGGACCGTGACGCGGGCCAGGGTGATCAGCTGGATGCCGTCCTTGGCCATGGCCGCGACCTTCGGGGTGTTGATCACCTTCGGGTTCACGGAGGTCTGCACCGCCTCGAGCACATCGCGCCCTGCCAGGTCGATGGCGGTCGCCTGCTGCCAGCTCAGATCGATGTTCGCCTTGTCCGCGGCGATCAGCGCCGACACCACCCGCTCCACGTTGCCGCCGGCCAGGAAGTGCGCCTCCATGGCGTCGGCCTTGAGGTCGAGCCCGGCCTTGGTCGCGGTGATGAGCGGCAGGACGATGGCCCGCGGGTCCACCTTCCGGAAGCGCATCCCGATCAGGTTGATGAACGAGATCCGGACGCCCGAGAAGAGGGCCTGGATCCAGAGGAAGACCGGTATGAAGTGGAGGAAGATCGCGATCAGGATGATCGCGATGAAGATGAAGATCAGGGCTCCGCCCAGCATGAATTCGTCCATCGGCCGTCCTGGTGGTGATCGGTGAGAGTGGTTGCTGCCAGTATCCTACGAGGAAACGTCGGCGACGGCCACGTTTCCCCCGCTCAGGAGGGCTTCTCCTCGGAGGCCGCCTCGGGGCTCACGGCCGCGGGCGCGTCCTCTCCACCGGCGGCCGGCGTCGACGCGGCGCGCACGATGTGACGGTAGCCCTCCGAGCGGAGGACGCGGACGCGCTCGCCTGCCCGGATCCACGGCCCGTCCGAGACCACGTCCACGTTCTCCTCCTCGAAGCGCGCCGTACCGGCGGGGCGCAGGTCGGTCAGCGCCACACCCTCGGCCCCGACCAGCTCGGCGCGCACCTGGCTCGAGGTGTATCCCTCCTCCCGGCCCGTGGATGTGTTCAGGAAGATGTTGCGGGCGCGTCGGTCCTGGGGAAGGCGCCGCAGCAGCTGCCAGGCCGCCAGCCCGGCCAGGACGCCCGCCGCGATGATGACGTTCAAGGCCACGAGGATGTCTGATGTGGTGGGGAAGCGGCCGATCATGCTCATGAAGACGGCCGCGAGGATGGCCACTGCGCCCAACCCTCCCACCACCCCGACGCCGGGGAGGACGAGCAATTCGATGAGGAGAAGGACCACGCCGGCGCCGAGCAGGATCAGAACCTCCATACCGGCCAGGCCGATGATCAGGTGGCTGCCGAAGAAGAGACCGAGGGAGACGAGGCCCGCCGTGCCCGCCAGACCGAAGGCGGGAGTCTTGATCTCGATGAGCAGACCCAGGAAGCCGATCGAGAGAAGGAAAGGCGCCACGATCGGGTGGGTGAGGAAGCGCACCAGACGCTCCGCCCAGTTCAGCCGGAGGTCCACCACCTGCGCCCCCGATGTGCCGATGGCCTCCATCAGCCCCGGCCAGTCGCGAACCTCGATAGCGAAGCCCAGCTCCTCGGCCTCGGAAGTGCTCAGCGTCAGCAGCTTCCCGGCCTCGACCACGCCCTCGATCTCGATGTCCGGATCTACCATGGCCTCGGCGATCCGCGGGTCGAGGCCGCGCGCCTGCGCCAGCGTGCGGAACTCGGAGCGCATGACGCTGACGATCTTCTCCGGCGCCGTATCTCCCTCCCCCGTCACCGGGGTCGATGCGCCCAGGGCGGAGCCGGAGCGCATGTAGATGCCGTCCGTGGCCAGGGAGATGAGCGCGCCGGCGGATATGGCGCGGCGGTTGACGTATGCGTAGACCGGAATCTCCGCATCCCGCACGGAGTCGGTGATCCGCTGCGCCGCATCCACGCGCCCGCCCGGGGTATCGATGTCGAGAACGACGGCGCTCGCGCCGGCCTCCTCCGCCTCCCGGATCCCGCGCTCGATGAACGGCGCAATGCCCATCTCGATGACCCCCTCCACCGGGACGCGGTACACCACCGGGGTGCCGGTCTGGGCCGCGGGGAGGGGTGCCAGCGTCAGGAGCCCCGCCCCCGCCAGGAGGGCGGCGACCAGCACCAACCTCCTCAGCCGGGGAGAGATCTGTCGTTGGATGTGCTTCATGATCGGACGGGGATGGACCACCGGGAGCGCAGCCTCGAACCGGGCCGGCGCAGAGAGTGGCTCAGTCTGAAAAGATAGCGTCGATGATACCCCCGGGCAAACGGAATTGTGCCCGTCAGGTCGCGTCCGGCGGCGGCCGAGAGGGTCCGATCCAGAGGATCCGGAGGTCGACGAGCGCGTGGATGAGGATGGGGAGCCAGAGGCTCCCGGTCAGCAGGAAGATCCCGCCAAGGACGATCCCCACGGCGCTCGTCGCCATGAAGCCCGCCGCCCCCTGGTAGAGGTGCCCCGCGCCGAAGACGAGGGCCGCGACCAGCACGAGCGCGGTGCCGTCCAGCCCCGGCCAGAGCGCGCCGAGGTAGAGGAAGAGGAAGCCGCGGTAGATGATCTCTTCGCACACGCCCGCCGTCACCGAGACGAGCGCCCATCCGTTCCGCTCCCGGCGAGTCCGGGGCAGGATGACCGAGACAGCGCGCAGAAGCTCGGGGAGGTTCCGCCGCCTCCGCTCGTGCAGCGCCAGGGCAAGGGCCCCGAAAACGGTGCCGAGCACGAAGGCGACGTTGCCGGGAGAGGGGCCGATCGGGGGCGCGAGCCAGCCCGCCACCGCCTCCCACGAGAGGAGCCCCGCCGCCCCGGCTGCTACGGCAGCGAGGATCCATTGGCTGGCGGCGAGCTGCCGGTAGAGCGCGAGTCGCTCCTTCTCCTCCAGCGCCGGCAGTCGCTGCAGCTCCCGGAAGGCGGCCGCGCTCGTCGCGGGGATCAGTGCAACGAGCGCGATGAAGAGGAGGTGGGCGGGAAGGGTGGCGAGCCACATGGCGGGCGAAGCGAAGGTCACGGACCGGGTGCCGCGCAATCTGCCGGGGCGGGGAGGGGCCCGCCAGTTGCAGCCACGGAGCCTCTTCCGCTCCGGCGGCGACGGTCACCCCCTTCCGGATCCAGGCATGCATACCCTTCTCCGCGCTATCCTCCCGACGCTCATAGCTGCCATGCTCCTCGCCGCGGCTCCGCTCGGCGCGCAGTCCACCCTGGAGCGGACGCCGAATGTGACCGGGGGGTGGATCGACCTCCCCTGGCAGCTGCACATCACCACACCCACCCGCTTCGACGTGGCACGGGAGGGAGAGGGGACGGCGGTCCTCCCCTCCCTGACCGCGACTCTCGGTCTGCCGGCCTCCTCGCTGGCGGGCGCCACCTTCGCGCCCCGCTCCGGGGTGCAGCCTGGGGCCGCGGACGAGTGGGAGATCTTCGGCCGCTACCTCTCCTTCGACCAGCGGCACGGGCTCCCCTTCGACATCACCGGGCAGGTCGGCTACAACCTGGCCGCGGGAAGCCTGGACACCGAGATCGGTGTCTCTCGGCGGCTGGGCCCGGTGCGTCTCCTGGGGGCGTTCCGGGGGATGACCGAGGCGTACGAAGAGGGAGCGGGGTACGCGCTGGCCGCGGGGGCGGTGCTGAATCCGCTGCCGCGCTCCCTCCCAGTGGCGCTCACCGGCGACGTGGCGACGCACCTCGACCGGGCCGAGGGGGAGCCGGTCGCCTGGAGCGCCGGCGTATCGATCGGCGTTCCGTACACTGCCTACACCCTCTCCGCCTTCGCCACCAACACCCGCTCCGCCACCCTGCAGGGGCGCTCCCGGGGCAGCACGAGCACCTTCTTCGGCGTGGAACTGACCATCCCGATCGGACTCGGCCGCACGCTGGGCACCGTGGTGCCGCGCGAGACCGCGGGAGAGGCGGTGGAGGCCGGTGCGACCGCTCCACCCGCCGTGCGCGCGGATATCGAGGTGTACGCCTTTGTCCCGCCACGTATCGTAATTTCAGCCGGCTCCACCGTGGAGTGGACCAACCGTGACGAGGTGGTGCACACCGTGTCCGCCGAGGACGGAAGCTGGGAATCCGGAGCCATCGAAAGCGGCGAGACGTGGCGGGCAACCTTCAGCGAGCCCGGCATCTATCCCTACTACTGCGGACCGCACCCCTATATGAAGGGCGTGGTGATCGTTCGATGAGCGGAGACGAGATCGGGCGCCTCTACCTGGACGACCTCGGCCATCGGCTGGCGAGGCTCAGGGCGAACGCGGAGCGGGCGATGGAACAGGTGGACGACGAGGCATTCTTCCGGACCGGCGGCGCGGAGGAGAACTCCATCTCCCTCATCGTCAAGCACCTGTCCGGCAATTTGCGCTCGCGCTGGACGGGGTTCCTGACCAGTGACGGGGAGAAGCCGGATCGCGACCGCGATGCCGAGTTCGAGCACCGGGAGGGAGACGACCGCGTAGCGCTCATGGCGTCGTGGAAGTCGAGCTGGGAGATCGCCGAGGAGACGCTGCGCTCCCTGTCCCCCGCCGACCTCGTCCGGACCGTACGCATCCGCGGGGAGCTCCACAGCGTCGTGGCGGCGCTCAACCGGCAGCTGGCCCACACCGCCTACCACACGGGACAGATCGTCCTCCTGTCCAGGCACCATGCGGGTGAGCGGTGGGAGACCCTCTCGATTCCCCGCCGCCGCTCCTGAAGGGCTTTCCTACGACGAGTGGTCGTGCTGGATCCGCCACCCGTCCGGGGTGCGGACCCAGACGAGCGAGAACCATCCGTCCCGCATCTCCCGCGGGTCGGCCCGCTCCTCGAGGATCCAGCGACCCACGGCGAGGGCATGGTCGCGGCCGAGGGGGGTCACCTCCACCGATTCGAAGCGCAGCTCTGTTGAGGGCGGGCCGTCTGCGAAGTAGCTGCGGCGGTATATCTCCCGGATCTCGCCGAGCCCCCGCTGGAGCCCGGCCGGCGTCACGAAGGTGGTCGTGGCCGCGTCCTCGTATGTGGCCAGGAAGGCGTCCAGGTTGCCCGCATTCCACCCGGCGGCGGAGGCCTGCAGCGCATCGCGGATCGCCTGGTCGGCCGCGCGGTCCGCGGGTACGGCCGCGTGCGGGGCGCATCCCGCGATCAGGACCGCGGCCACGAGGGGTAGCCAGCGGATACGGGGTCCGGTGAGGGGTCTCATCGCTCCTCCGGGGGGACGGGGTGGGTGAGCTCCGCCCAGCGGAGCGCGGGGACGTCGGGAAGCTCGCCGATCGCGGCGGCCTCCCGGTAGAACCGCTCCAGGCCGCGGACCATCTCCCCGTTCAGATCATATGCGAGCTCGCGCCAGTAGGAGGCGAGGCGGTCGGGGGAGATGTCGAAGCCCGCCGCGCTCCTCTGCGCGAGCGCATCGGGGTCGGCAAGGGAGCGGTCGCGGGAGGCGACGAGCCGCCGGTGCACCTCTCCGAGCCGGGGGTGATCGGGCCGCGGCGTCTGCCAGACCGCGAAGGCGAAGGGAAGGCCCGTATACGCGGTCCATGCCTCACCTAGATCCACCCGGTATGCCCACATCCCCAGATCCTTCCGGAGCGCCACGTCGCCGATGAAGAGTGCGGCCGTGGCACCCGAATCGCGCGGGTCGTCCCGCTGCTGCTCGAAGGGGACGAAGCGGATGTCCTCCACCCCCCAGTAGCTCCGCAGGAGGATGCGGAGCAGAACCAGCGAGGTGGCCGAGGCCGTGGGGAGTGCGATGGTGGCCCCGCCCAGCTTCGGGGGCGGCCGATCGGAGACGAAGAGGATGCTCCGCACCGGTCCCCGCGAGCCGATCACCAGGTCGGGGAGGATGCGGTATCGATCGGCGTGCCGGGCGAACTCGATGCTCGAGGCCGGCGCCAGGTCGATCTCCCCGCGCACCAGCTTCCGGTTGAGTTCGGTGGGTACGCCCTCCACGATCTCCACTCCGGCGCCCGCCCCATCTCCCAGCAGCTCCGCATGCACCGGGAGGCAGTTGCTGTAGGCAATATGCCCGAGGCGGAGGGTCGACCTCTCCCCGCTCCGCGGCGTGGTGGCGGCGCGGGTCCGGGGAGCCGTCGATGTCGATCGCATGCTCAGAAGACCTCCGGGGAAAGGCCTCCGCCTGCGCGGAAGACCCGCTGGGCGCCCCGCCCGATCAGTTCCACCGCCCCGCCCACCCCCAGGCGGCCGGTGTCGATGCAGAGGTCGTAGAGCGAGGGGCTCAGCCAATCCTCTCCGAAGTGCTCCCGCACGTACCGGGTCCGGTCACGATCGGACTGCCGGATGCGTCGCTCGGCTTCCTCGGCCCCGCACTGGAAGGCGTCCCGGGCGCGGCTGATCCGCAGCGGGAGCGGCGCGTGGGTCAGCACGTGGAAGGCGGCCTCGTGACCGCGAAGGATGCACTGCGCGCCGTGCCCGACGACCACGGCGGGTCGATCATCCGGGAGGACGCCGATCACCCGCCGGGCCGCCCGGGCCGTCGCCTCCGGGGAGACGGGTGGGAGGACGGCGAGCGGCATCACTTCTGGGAACCCCTCGGAGAGGTACTGACCGATCCGCTCGACAAAGGTCTCGACCCGCTCGTCGTGCTGGGCCACCTGCTCGGGGGCCACGTTCAGATCCTCGGCGATGCGCTCGACCAGCGCCCGATCCAGCAGCTGCCAGCCGAGGCGCGCGGCCACCTCGGTGGCAACGACGCCCCCGCCGGAGCCGAGCTGACGGGATATGGTGATGACGGGCATGGCCGTTCGCGGTCTGGTCGGGCTACGGAAAGCAGGCGGCGATGCGTCCGAGGTTGGGAAAGCCCCCCTCGATCCGCGCGAGGACATCTTCCTGCCATGGTCCCCTCTCCGCAAGGAAGGCGCCCTCTGCCCGCGCCCGGAGCGGTCCGTGCGGGTCGGCCTGCCTCATTCCGCCCGGACCGTCCACTCGCCGTGCCCCGGCTCGTCGATCACCCCGCACTCGGGGCACTGGGTAGCCAGGTACTTCACCCACTCCTCCAGCGCGTCGATCGTCGGAAGCTCGTCCGCTCTATCGGTCGCCGCCAGCAGATAGATCTGGCCCCACCGGTCCGCCACCACCAGCGCGCCGATCTCCCCGCCGGCGCCACAGCGGAACCGCAGCGCCCCCTCCCGGTCGGCGAGCACCGGAAGGTGCGGAGGGCGAAGAGGCGAGCCATCTCCCTCACCGATGACCAGCAGCGGGCGTCCGTACCAGTCGCGAAGCCGGTCGCCGGCCGCCGCCAGGCTCTCGGCATAGCTGACGAATGCCTCCGCCGGGGAGTCGGGAGGGAGGAGGATCACCGGGGAGCCGCGCGCCGGATCGCGCAGCCTTACCGGCGCGCGGTCGTCGCCCGAGAGGGTCAGCGCCGGCAGGCGATCGCCGACGGAGAGACGGTCCGCGGTCACTGGTCGCGCATCTCGAACATGGACCGGACGAGCGCCAGGTACTCGCCGAGCGGCATCATCCCGAGCTCGGCGCGGCGCGCGTCCACATTCTCCTCGTCCTCGATCGGCTGGAGGGTAACGTCGGTGTCACCGAGGATGAGCTGCGTCCCGAAGAGCTGTGGCTCGCCGCGCGAGAGGCGGACACGGTCGGTCAGCATGGCAAGCGACTCCCCGTCGGCCTCGCCGGCGGTGTGGGCGGCCCGGAGCGCGGCCAGCGCCTCGTCCTGAAAGGCGGCGTCGTGCGCCGCGCGGATGGCCATGAAGAGCGCCGCGCGCGAAGCATCACGCCCGACCATTTCCTCCGTCGGCCACCCGTGCGCGCGAACGATCTCCCCCAGCCGCGCGGTGTGCTCGCGGGTCACCGAATCGGCGCGCGCGGCGTGCTCCAGGAATTCCGGCCCCTCCGCCGGGCCGTAGGAAAGGGCGGCGCGCGCCTCGTCTCCCGTCCGGTCCATATCCATGATCTCGCCGGCGAGGTCCGCCCGCACGCTCTCCGGCTTGGGCGCCTCCGAGGTCTGCGCGGGTGGAGCAGCACCCGCCTCCACCGGAGGACGATCGGCCGCGGCGCAGGCGGAGGCGAAGCCGAGCAGTGCGGTCAGGAAGAGGAGTCGAAGCGACATGGTGCTCGGATGCGGAGATGCGGAATCGGCGCTTTCTCTCAGAACCCGCGGAGCGCCGGAAGATCCGTGCTCGCCCAGGGCGGGTGGAATGGAGAGTGCACCCGATCGGGACGCGACGAGGCACATTCCGAATATTCCAGGAGGCGTCATGTACCGGAAGCTGGCGGAGAGCGGCGGCAGGGTCCTCGGCTATCACTGCAGCGGCACCATCACGCAGGCCGAGGTGAAGGAGATCCACCGGGAGATCGAGCAGACGCTCGCCGAGCACGGCTCGGTGCGGCTCCTCATGGAGCTCGGAGATCTCTCCATGCCCGACCCCATGGCCGCGCTCGAGGATCTGAAGCTGACACCGGAGTACCTGACCGATGTGGAGCGCTTCGCCATCATCGGGGACGAGCGCTGGCAGAGGTGGCTCACCTCCCTGACGGACGTGGTGGCGAAGGGATCTGCGCGGCACTTCGAGCCGGGGCAGCTGACCGAGGCGTGGTCGTGGGTGAAAGAGGACTGAGCCGACCGACGCTCAGCGCCTCTCCTCCGGTGGCAGCGCCCCGCCGTCCGGCCGGCCCCGCCCCTTCCTGAGCGCGAAGGCGCGCGGCCCCACCGCCCGGGCCACCGCCAGAACACCGTCCAGGTGGTCGCACTCGTGCTGGAGGAGCTCGGAACGGTCGTCCTCCAGAACCTCCTCGTGCGGACGCCACTCCAGGTCCCGCCACCGGATCCGGCAGCTCCGGTGACGGCGCACCCGGACGAAGAGGTCCGGGAAGCTCATGCAGTCGTCCCACAGCTCGAAGCCCTCCTCGCTCACCCGGTCGAGCTCCGGGTTCAGGAAGGCCACCGGCTCGCCGAGGTGCATGTAGACCAGCCGCTTCATCACCCCGATCTGCGGCGCGGCGATGGCACGTCCCGCCCCGTACCGCTCCCGGAAGGCGAAGAGGGTGTCGTGCAGGTCCTGGACGACGGAGCGCATCTCCCCGATCTCTTCGCGCTCCACGGGAGCGCACTGCTCGTAGAGTCGGGGATCACCGAGGAGGAGGATAGTGCGTGCAGGCATGGGTGCGGTCCGGTGTGGGAGGCGACTTCGTCCCGCCCTCCTAACGATAGGGAGGGCGGCCAGGGGACGATAGACCGGGTGCCGGTCCCCCGCGCTCGGACCGCAGGGTGGGACCCCCTCTTGCATCCGCTCCCCCTCGCCTACGAATCCTTCCCGCAATCAGGAGAAACACGATGAAGAAGCCGAGAGCAGCATCCCGAATGCTCGCCGTCCTCGCCCTCGCCGCCGCCACCTCGGCCTGCGCCGCCGCCGTGGGTGCAGCGGCCGGCGCCGCCGCCGCCATCGCCTACGACGATCGGAACGCCTCCACCGAGATCGGGGCCTCGGTTTCGGATGTGTACGCGGCCTCGGAGGCCACTTTCGGGGAGATGGGGATCACCGTCACCAACCGGTCGGAGGCCGCCGACGGGAGCGAGGCGCAGCTCCGCGGGGAGGAGAACGGCCGCATGATCCGCGTGGACATCAATCGAGCCAGCGCGACCACGACCCGGGTCGTGGTCACGGCGCGGGATGGGGAGATCGAGTACCGTCCGAGCCGCGCGGGGGAGATCCTGCAGCGCATCATCGCGCGCGCCTCGTAGCCGGCGGGGCGGCAGAGAAAAGGGGGCGCCGGTCACGGCGCCCCCTCGCTCTTCAGGGTCTTTCTACTCCAACCCGCAGACTCGAAGCGGGCGGCGTCCTTTCCTCGCGCGCGCGGCTCAGTCCCGCCGCGCCCCCTCCACATCCACCAGCCCCGAGGCGAGCGCCATGATGGCGGCCGTCGTCGTGCGGCTCACCTCGGCTACCAGCCGCTGATCGATCACCTCGAGGATGTCGTGCGGCTGGTGGTAGTGCGGGTTTCCGAGGATGGGGTACGCCCCGACCCCCCCGATGATGTCCCCGTACGCGTCCCAGAACACCTGCGCGTCCGTCCCCCGCACGTAGCGCGAGTCGTAGCTGATCAGGTCGCTGAAGAGGATCGCTCCGCCGTGCATGAGGTCGCGGACAGCCGCGTTCGAGTACCGGATCGTGTTGTCGAGCCGGTGGCTCCGCGTCCACCCCAGCATGTCGTTGTTGACCACGGAGGCGATGTCGTCGCCCGTGGCCTGCGCGCGGCGGACGAACTCGCGGGCACCGAGGAGTCCCGCCTCCTCGGCGCCGAGCAGCGCGAACCGGATCGTCTCGGCCTGCGGCCGGGCGGCCAGCACGCGCGCGGCCTCCAGCATGGCGGTGGTTCCGGACGAGTTGTCGTCGGCGCCGGGGCTTCCCTCCACCGAGTCGAAGTGGCTGCTGATCACGTGGATGCGCTCCGGCCGCTCCGTGCCGCGGAGAGTGGCGACCACGTTGGCGGTGCGGACGCCCGGCCGCGGCTCGAACCACTGGATCTCGGGCTCGTAGCCCATCCGGCGGAAGGCGTTGGCCAGGTACTCGATGGCGAGTTCGCTCCCCGGATCGGCGAACCACTTGGAGCCGAACTGGTAGAGCGCGTGCGCGTGGTCGTAGATGCGACCCACATCGATCTCGCGGGTGGCGGCGCGCACCTCCGCCTCGATGGGCGCGAAGACGCGCCGCGCGTTCTCCCGCAGCTCCCGCTCGGCGGCCAGCTGCGCGTCGATCCGCGCCATCACCTCCTCACGGGTCACCGGCCGATCGATGTCGACAACGTACACGCCGCTGGGGGAAAGGGTGTTGCCGTCCCGGTCGGCCACCACCAGGATGCGAGATCCGTCCGGGTCGGCCACCCACTCGTACTGCGGGGCTACGGTGCGGAGGGTGTTGTTGTGGAAGAGGCGGGTGCGGCCGCGCATGTCGCGACCGGGGAGCGGATCCGCGGCGATCTCCCCGAGCCGGTCCCGGTCCACCTCGTAGAGATAGGAGCGGCGGTGGCGGAACTCTCCCATCATCGCGATGACCCGAGAGTCGTCGACCCACCGGGGGAACTGCTCGTGCTGGATCTCACGGGTGAGCCGCTCGTGCCCGCCGCGGCCGTCGGAGCCGGTGAGGTAGAGGTCCCAGCTGTCGCGCTCGATCATGACGTAGGCAACGCGGTCACCCGACGGCGATACCGCTGGATCGGCGATCGGGAGGGTGGTGCTCCGGAGCTCGA
>SKRI01000251.1 GCA_007118565.1 Gemmatimonadota bacterium
CCTGCGGGGTCTCCGCCCTTCGGGTCACGATCGCTCTCGGAGGGTGACGCGCCCTGCCCATCTCCTGAAACCATCTCCAGACCAACACACATCATGGCTTTCACCGACGACCTGTACGAAACTGCGCGGCCCCTCTGGGACGCACAGCTCGAGCACCCCTTCGTGCGCGGCATCGCCGACGGATCGCTCGACGCGGACGTCTTCCGCAACTGGGTCGAGCAGGACTACCGCTACCTCAAGGAGTTCGCGCGCATCTTCGCCTGGGCCGTGGCCAAGGCCGACCGGCTAGAGTCGATGTCCTGGTACGCCAAGGTCCTCGACCTCACCCTCAACACCGAGATGGCGCTGCACCGGGAGTACGCCGCGCGCTTCGACCTGACCCCGGACGATCTGGAGCGGGTGGAGATGTGGCCGACCACCCGGGCCTACACAGACTTCCTGGTGCGGACGGCGGCCGACGGCGACATGTCCGAGCTGCTGGCCGCCCTCCTCCCCTGCGCCTGGGGGTACCTCTACATCGCGCGCGGCATGGCGGAGGGGCCGCCGCCCGAGGACGACCGGTACGCCGACTGGATCGCCCTCTACGCCTCTGACGACTTTGCCGAGGCGGCCGAGTGGCTCAAGGCGGAGCTGAACCGGGTGGTTGAGGGCGCCACCCCGGAGAAGCGCGCGCGCCTCACCCACATCTTCGAGATCTCCAGCCGCTACGAATGGATGTTCTGGGAGATGTGCTGGCAGGGGGAGCGCTGGCCGCCCGAGGGGTGAGCGGCAGCCGGGCAAATGAGGGGGACGGATCGGAAAACAGCTGTCGCTGCTCGTGCGGATCTTGCATCCCGGAATCGTTCGAACGCTCCCGCCTTTCATGGGACGTCGCGCGCCGGATCCGACCCGATCCCGAGGAGATCCATGGCTACCCTACCGGTCCGCCGAGCGATCGCAGCCGTCCCTGCGCTGATCCTTATCCTCCTCGTCGGGGCGTGCGCCCCGAACGGCGTCGACACCGATGTCGATCCCGAGGCGGAGGCAGCGATCCAAGTGAACAACGACCTGATCCCCTCCACCGTGGTGACGGTCTGGATCATCCCGGACGTGGGGAGCCGTCAGATGCTGGGAACCGTGAGCCCGGGTGACTCCGAGACCCTCCGTTTCGATGCAGGAGCCACCACCCGGGAGTACCGCCTGCGGGCGCGGACCACCGCCGGTGCCGAGATCGTTTCCACCCCCTTCTCGCTCGCGGCCGGCCAGGCGGTGGAGTGGAATCTGAACTCGAACATGGTCACTCCGCTGTAGTCCGCGCAGTCGGGTCGGAGTCGCGCCAGGAGCCGCACAGGAGGCGAACTCATGCCGGAGCTGCCGGACGCAGAGGTCTTCAGACGCCGCATCGCCCGCAACGGCCTGCACCGGAGGATCGAGACGGTGCGCGTCAGCGACGAGCGCCTGCTCGACGGCATATCCCCCTCGACTGTCCGGCGGCGCCTGAAGGGAAGGGAGATGGAGTCGACCCGCCGGCACGGCAAGCACGTCTTCGTCGAGCTGAGCGAGGGGCAGGGTTGGCTGAGGCTCCACTTCGGGATGACCGGGACCATCCGGGTGCTGAAGGAGGGCGATGAGCGGCCGGACCATGTGAAGCTGCAGCTGGATTTCCCGGGCGGGCGGAGCCTCGCCTACACCAACACCCGCACCTTCGGCAGGATCGGGCTGGCGGACGACGTCGGGACCTTCGTGGAGGAGAAGCACCTCGGACCGGACGCGCTCCGCGAATTGGATCTGTCCCGCTTCCGCCGGCTGATGGGAGGGAAATCCATCAAGGCCACGCTCATGGACCAATCGGCCGTGGCCGGACTCGGCAACGTCTACACCGACGAGACCCTCTTCCAGGCCGGCCTGTATCCGGGTGCGAGGGCCGACCGTCTGCGGGACGGGACGGTGGAGGCGCTCTACCGCGCCATGCGGCGGGTGCTGGAGAAGGCGATCGAGGCGGGCGCGGACCCGGAGGCCATGCCGGACGACTTCCTCCTGCCGAATCGGGGAGCGGGTGGCGCCTGCCCGAGGTGCGGGCGCGGCCTCCGCACCGAGAAGATCGCCGGGCGAATGACCTACTTCTGCCCCCACGACCAGCGGCGAAAGCAGTAGAGTCGCCTCCGGCTGCCGGTCGGTCGGCAGCGGCCCTCCGTGGCGGCCCCGGGTCCTCGCGCCGCTCCTCGCCGCTTCCTTCCTTCGCCCGCCGGGCATACCCGGAACCCTCCTTGCGGTCCGGCCGTACCGACCCGAGCCCGACCCGCATGACAGATCGTCAACGCGACCGGATGTACGGAGGATTGCTGATCCTCCTCTACGCTGCGCTCGTCCTGGCGCCGGTGGTCGCGGTGGGCATCGTCCGATGGGAGACGGGGCACTCCTTCCTCTTCACCGTGGGCAAGAACCTCGCGCTGGCCGGCTTCACCATGGTGGCGCTCCAGTTCGTCCTCTCCGCCCGCTTCCGCTGGGTGGAGCGTCCCTTCGGCCAGGATCTGGTCTACGACTTCCACAAGGCCATGGCCGTGGTCGCGACCCTCTTCATCGTGTCGCACCCGTTGCTGATGGCCATCGGCGACGGGGTCTGGGAGCTGATCTACGACCTCGACGTCGGCTGGGACATCTGGCTCGGGCGGATCGCGCTCGTCTTGATACTGGGGCATGTGATCGGCTCCACCTTCCGGGCCGCGCTCGGGGTCGATTACGAGCTCTGGAAGCGCGGCCACAACGCGGCGGCGATCGCCATCCTCGTGCTGGCGTACATCCATTCCCGGAACGCCGGGGGCGACTTCGACCTTCCCTTCCTGCGGTGGTACTGGGTCGGCCTCCTCGTGCTCGCGCTCGGCACCTGGACCTTTTCATCCGTGGTTCGGCCCTGGCTCCTCCGGCGGGAACCGTGGACGGTGCGTGCGGTGGACCGCGAGACGCACGACACATGGACCGTGGCGCTGGAGCCGCCGGAGGGCCGGGAGCCGTTCGAGCACGAGCCCGGACAGTTCCACTTCATCGTCTTCCGGCGGGGCCGCGACCTGCCGGAGGAGCGCCACCACTGGACCATCTCGTCCAGCCCCACCGAGTCGCGGATCCGCGCCTCGACCATCAAGGAGAGTGGCGACTTCACCGCCACCATCGGCGAGACCCGACCCGGGGACGAAGCGCTGGTCTACGGACCCTACGGGCGCTTCTCCCACCGCTTCCATCCGGATGAGGGTGATCTGGTCTTCGTGGCGGGCGGCATCGGGATCACCCCGATGATGAGCATGCTCCGATTCATGCGGGACACGGGCGACCGTCGGCGGATCCGGCTCGTCTACACGAATATCGCCGAGCGGGACATCGTCTTCCGCGAGGAGCTGTCGGAGATGGAGTCCGGAGCCGCTCCCGATCTCGAGGTCACACACATGCTCGAGGAGCCGCGCGAGGGGTGGGAAGGGGAAGAGGGGATGCTCGACGAGGAGTCCATGGAGCGGCTCCTCAGGCCCCATCTCGAAGAGCGAGCCTTCTACGTCTGTGGCCCGCCGCCGATGATGGACGCCGTCCTCGCCTGGCTGCGGGACCGGGACGTGCCCGCGCGCCGGATCCACGCCGAACGCTTCGAGCTATGACCGCCGGAGCACGGACGCTTCGCATCGTCGTGGTCCTGATCTTGGTGGCGGCCCTCCTCGCCGCGGTGGCCGCCGCCTGGTTCCGGACCGAGCACCCGCGGCCGGCACCGGAGGAGGCGGGTCATGACCATGCGGCCGTGGTGTCTCTGCCGATGGCTCCTTCCGGCTCGCTCCACGCGGCGCCATCCGTTCCCCGAGGGTGCGGCCTGCCGGCAACGTGCACGTAAGTTGCAATGGCGACAGGGACTTGGAAGTATCGACAGAACCTATCACGGAGACAGCGAAGATGCCGAAGATCGGGAAGAAGAAGGGCTCACTGCTCAAGCGCGCGCGCAAGGGCAAGCGCGAGGTGGGAACGGCGGCGGTCGTCGCCAAGGTGACCGGAGTCCTCAGGAAGCCGACGGTCACGCGCGTCGTCGCGGCGGTCGGCGCCTTCTGGCTGATCCGGAAGCTGCGGAGCCGCGGCTCGACCCCGAGTGACGTCCAGCCGACGCAGCCGTAGAACTACGGGAACTAAGGGAACTAAGGGAACTAAGGGAACTAAGGGAACGAAGGGAACGAAGGGAACGAAGGGAACGAAGGGAACTAAGGGAACGAAGGGAACTAAGGGAAC
>SKRI01000099.1 GCA_007118565.1 Gemmatimonadota bacterium
CGGGGGCGGGGGCGGGGGGGTCCGTGTCGCGGTCGTCGCGGGAGCCGGCGTACCGCCGCGCTCGATCTCGTGCAGGACGTCGATCGTCCGCTGGGCCGACTCTTCCATGTCGATGACCAGGCGATCGATCTGGCTGACGAAGTAGTTGTGCATGATGCTGACCGGAATGGCGATGGCCAGACCTGTCGCCGTGGTGATCAACGCCACCTTGATGCCTCCCGCCACCAGTGTGGCCTCGACCTCGCCAGCGAGCTCGATGGCCTGGAAGGCCATGATCATCCCGATCACGGTGCCGAGGAAGCCGAGCAGCGGCGCCACCGTGGAAACCGTGGCCAGAACCACGAGGCCACGCTCGAGGCGGGCCATTTCGATCATGCCCGAGTTCTCGATGGCCTTCACCACGCGCTCGGTGCCTTCGTCCGATCGGCGAAGTCCCTCCGTCAGGATGCGGCCGGCCGGCGTGTCGGACTCCTCGGCGAGCGCCTGTGCCTCGGCGATACGTCGCTCTGCCACGAGATCGTCGACATCGCGAAGAACCTTCCGCGTCCGGCTGGCCTGGATAGTCAGCGTGATCAGCTTCCAGATGATCACGATGAGACCGATGAGGAAGGTCGCAGCCAAGAACCACATCATGAATCCGCCGCCGTGCCAGAGCTCGGAGACCTGCTCACCGAAGGTGAGATCGGGGCCTTCCAGGCCGGGCATCTGTAGTGCGAGAGAGAGAATCGTACCGCTCAAGGTGGGCCTCCGGGATCCATGTCTGCGAGGAAATGACCGAGTGCCCCATCAGATGGTCCGAGGGACAGTCTGGCACGAAAGTACTTTGGCCGGTCCGGGGTGTCAAGGATGCTTCGGACGTTCGTACGGTGGCGGTTGCGCTGTGGCGCCGCGCATCGTAACGTGGGAGACGGTTGTATACAAAGTTGCGCCCACCTTCCCTCCATGCCGTGACCACTCCCTCCCGGGCCGGCTCCGGCGCCCCCTCGACGCGGGATCGCATCTCGGAAGCCTACGAGCAGCTTCGAGACCTCATCGTGCGCGGCCGCCTCGCACCCGGGAGTCGCATCATCGAGACCGATGTCGCTCGCCGGCTCGCCGTGAGCCGTACCCCGGTGCGCAGCGCCCTGCAGCGGCTCCAGCAGGAGGGGTATGTGTACGCCGCGGACGAGGGAAGGCGCACCCGCCTCACGGTAACGCCGCTCACCGGCAAGGATGCGCGCGAACTCTTCGCGATCGTCGGGGTGGTGGAGGGTCTCGCGGCCTACTGGGCTGCGGAGATGGCGTGGGCCGCGAGGGAGCCGCTCGTGGAGGAGCTCCGGGAGCTCGATGACCTGCTCCTCGCCGAGCTCGAGGGCGAGTCACCCGATCCGAATCGGATCTTCTCGCTCTATACCCGTTTCCACCGCGAGTACGTTGATGCGGCCGACGGTCCGCGACTCCTGACGCTCCACGATGCCGTGAAGCCTCAGGCCGATCGGTACCGCTTCCTCTACAGTAGCGCCCTGATCACCCGAATCCCCGAGTCGGTCAAGGAGCACGGGGAGATCATCCGTGCCCTCGAGACCGGGGACGGGGAGCGCGCGGAGCGGGCAGTTCGAACGAATTGGCGGAACGCCGCCGAGCGGCTGGGCAGGGTGATCGACACTCTGGGGGAGCGCGGCCGCTGGTGATGGGACTTGCGCCCTCCCCAGCAAAAAGCGTATGTATACAAATGCTGACGCAATAGTGCATTCGAATCGGCTTTCCGGCCGTCCCTCACTCGAATGCCTGCGCCTGGTCAGCCGCTTCCCGATTTCCCCCTGGGGTATTTGAGTATCAGATCGACATTCGTTGGCTTCGCCGTCCTCGGCGCGGCGCTTCTGAGCTCCGGTGCGTGCGATTCGCCGGGGATCACCCCGCCATCGAGCGGCGAGGAAACCACCGTCGGGCCGCCGCCCGGCGCGGAGATCGTCTGGCCGCTGAGACTTACTGACGACGTGGACGCGGATTCGGTCAGCTTTCCCTACGGTCCGCGCGCTCTCGCCACCCGTTACGACTTCCACGCCGGAATCGACCTCCCGGCCTCGCCCGGCACTCCGGTCTACTCCGTTCTTCCGGGCCGGGTGGTGCTAGTGTCCCGCTGGGACGGCTCCAGCACAGGCCCGGGCAATGCCGTGCTGGTCGCCCACTCCGAGGATCGCTCCACCTCCTACCTTCACCTCCGCGAGATCGAGGTCGTCGAGGGTGATTCGCTGGAGATGGGCGAGCGGCTGGGAACCGTGGGGCAGACCGGTGCCTCCACCCCCCACCTCCACCTGGGCTACTTCGTGGGGCTGCCGCGCGACACCCGGGTCCGGGACGAACGGCTGAGCAGAAACCCGCTCGAGCTCCTCCCCCATGGAGAGCCCCTCGCGGTGACCGGAGAATTCACCGGGCAGGGCGTCACCCTCAGCGTGCCGCTCCAGCAGATGACCATCCGCACCATCGAGCTTTCCGGGGAGGGAGATTCCCGTATGCTCGACTACTATGAGATCGCCGCGCGCGGATTCAACCCCCGGAAGGAGCAGGTGCAGAACCGGGTTCACATCGACGCCGGACGCCCGGAGGACGGGCGGTTCGACCTCCCTCTCAACCCCCTCGACTTCACGCCGGATCGAGTCGTGGTGACGGATATATACGGTGAAACACTTCTGGACCTCTCCCGCTGAGGCGGGGAGCGCAGCAAACACCTCTGATTTCCCCGCGGGCGGATCCTGGCGAGGCCGCCCGCAACCACCATCACCCCTCTCGCCGCAGGAGAACTTCTCTATGTCCAGCATGCCAACGAAACACGATCGACGAAACGGCGGTGCCAGCCGATGGCGTCGGAGGGTCGCATCGTTCGCGGCCGTACTGGGAGCGCTGCTCCTGCTCCCCGCCGCCGCGCTGGCGCAGACCGGCACCGTCACCGGTCAGGTGACCGACCGCGCCGGCGAGCCGATGGCCAACGCGCAGGTCTCAATCGTCGGGACGACGCTGGGAACGCTGTCCGCGCAGGACGGCACCTTCAGCATCTCCAACGTATCCGCCGGTGAGCAGCGCGTCCGCGCCCAGTCCATCGGATACGCCCGTGAGACGCAGACCGTGCAGGTTCCCGCCGATGGAAGCGTCGCGGTGAACTTCCAGATGCGAGAGGCCGCGGTCGGCCTCGACGAGATCGTCGTCACCGGCCGAGGCATGGGAACGGCCCGCCGGGAGATCGGCAGCTCCGTGGCCAGCCTGAGCGGAGACGCCCTCGAGGCGGCCCCCATCACCAGCATGTCGGACATGCTGCAGTCGCGCGCGCCGGGCGTGCACATCCTGCCGAGCGGCGGCGGTCCCGGACAGGGCTCGCGGATCCTGCTTCGCGGGATCGCCAGCCTCTCGCAGCGCAACACTCCGGTCATCTACGTGGACGGAGTGCGGATGGACAACTCGGCGTACACGGGGAACCGGACGACCGGAGCGGCATGGTCCGGATTCGACGACATCAACCCGGCCGACATCCAGAACATCGAGATCGTCCGCGGCGCCTCCGCCGCGACTCTGTACGGAACCGAGGCGGCAGCCGGAGTCATCAACATCACCACCCGGCGCGGAGCCGAAGGAACGCCGCGCTGGCGCTTCCGCTCGGAGCTCGGCAACAACAGCGTCCCCGCCTCGTACTGGCAGGAGTCCGGATCGGTGTTCTCCGACTGGTACGTCGACAGGATGGGCCGCAGCGGTACCTACCACAACAATCAGCTCTCGGTCAGCGGAGGAACCGGCCCGCTCACCTACTACGCCTCGGGCACGCTTCGCGGCGAAGGCGGGATCGAGCCGAACAGCCAGGAGGATTTCGGAGCGTTCCGCACCAACCTCCAGCTCCAGGCGAGGGACGACCTCAGCATCGGTGTCTCCGCGGGCTACTCGAGCCGCGAGGTCATGCTCCCGCCGCAGGGGAACAACCAGGAAGGATTCATCATCAACGGCCTGATGGCCGGCGCGGACGGGCAGTTCACCCCCACCGAGCCGCTCGTCAACCTCGAGATGTTCAATCGGGGCTACCGGTTCACCGGCAGCACGGTCGCCGAGTTCACGCCGGGCGAGCGTTGGGCCCACAGGGTCACGCTCGGCGGCGATTTCTTCAATTCCGACAACACGGAGTACCTGCCGCCCGAGGTCGTATCTCGCTTCGCAGGCGGATACGCCGGCAACTATCGGCGCATTGCGCAGAACCTGAACCTC
>SKRI01000140.1 GCA_007118565.1 Gemmatimonadota bacterium
CGTCGAAGGCGTACCCGAATCCCTCGGTGCCCCGCCGCTCCCACCGCCCACGGGCGAAGCTGCGGTCGAGCATTCCGGGACCGCCATCGGCCGCGTCGAAGGTCTGCGCCCAGTTCAGCGTCAGGTGGTCCCGATCGAAGAGGTGGACATTCGCGTCGAGCCCGTAGACGAGGTTGTAGGCGCCGTCCGGGCCGATGCGGCTGGTCACGATCCCGCCAAGGTTCGAGTTCTCATTCAGCACCCGGCGTCGGAGGCGCACGACCCCGAAGTTTTCGGAGGGAAAGAGCTCGGATGCCCCGGTCTGCATGTTGAGCCCGGCCACGTCCCAGTCGCCGATCCGACCCACCACCCGTCCCCCGCCCCAGATGCGCGCCTGCTCCCCCGCGACGAGACCGATGCGCCGGGAATGGAAGAGCCGATCGACCCCTCCGAGGGAGAAGTCGAAGGCGCTGGAGCGCTCCTGGAAGAAGAGGCGTTTCTCGGGAAAGAAGAGGGAGAAGCGGGTGAGGTTGACCTCCTGCTGGTCTGCCTCGACCTGCGCGAAATCCGGGTTGACCGCGACGTCCAGCGTCAGGTTGTTGGTGAGACCGTACTTGAGATCGAGACCTGCTTCGTAGGCGGGCGTGTCGACGCGATGGTACGCCGTCCCGCTGTCGTTCAGTCCAAAGGACTGGTCTCCGCCCGCGAGGGCATACGGGATCACCCACAGCGGCCGGGTGCCGTGCACTCCCTCCAGCGAGGCCCTGCGGGTCTGCGAGGGCTTGAAGACACTGTTGAAGCCCCACTGCGGAGCACGAGCAGGATAGGTGGAGAGCTCTTCGGTCCTGGAGACCATCCTCCAGAACGAGACCCCCATGGTGACCCTGCCGTCCCGCTCCTGGAAACGGAGGCTCGAGAATGGGATGCGAAACTCCGCGAACCAGCCCTCATCGTTCTGGGTGACGGCGACGTCCCAATACGAGTTCCAGTCGAAGTTCAGCCCGCCACTGCCCTCGGCGTCGTTCGAGACCTCCAGGTCGGTGCGGACACCCGCCGGCGTGGTTCCGAACGCCACCGCCGTCTCCCGGTCGTCGAAGGTGTCGAGGACGACGACCATCCAGTTGTCGCCCCCGGTGTAGTTGCGCCGGAGGCTGAGCCCCTCGACCCGGTCGGGCTCGGAGTCGTAGAGACGCGCCGCGACGTAGAGGTACTCGCCATCGTGTGCGATGCGCACCTCGGTGGGCTCGTTCGGCTCACCGCCGTAGCTCGGCGCATGGGCAATCAGGTGGATCGGCTCGACTTCCTGCCAGGCCGGCTCGTCGCTCATGCCGTCCAACTCGATCGGGCCGCTGAGCTGCGGGATGTCGAGGAGATCTTCCTGGGACGAAAGGATGCCGGGTGAAAGGAGAAGGAGAGCGGTCGGGGCCAGCAGTCGTAGCTTCATGGTCCAAGAGGGCTTCGCCGAAAAATGCGCGAGGTCCTGCCGGGCGCTGAGAAACGAGAAGACGGGTTTGAGGGCGATATCCGATGAGGTCCAATGGGGTTGGGAGCCCGGCCGTCGGCAGGTCCACGCCCGGCGCAAGCCTCCCTCTAGTTATAGATGCGAAAAAACCAGGAATAACCCGACATGATCTCCTGGCATGGCTTCGGGAATGCGCTGCCCCGACAGCCGCCGCCCGACACCGCAGCCCTTCGGGGTCGCGAAAAATCGATCTACGTTCGATCGCCGATCGGCCCGAACCCGTGCTTCGGCTCCGGCGCGAAGAATCCGGTCTTCCCAACTCCCAGGCGGCACTTCAACGGTGGGATCAACGACGGCTTCAACGGCTGCCTCACATCGTATATTCGCGAAGGCGCGGATCGTCCGCGTCGCAAGGACGAAAAGGAGGCATCCATGAAAGTCAAACTCGTTCTAACGTCCGTCATGGCCGTCGCTTTGGCTGCGTGTGACGGAGACCCACCTCTCCACCCTCAGGGGGAGGCGGCCGAAGCCCGAAGCGCCGAGAGCAAACCCGCCGGAAATCTCGGCGTTCCCAATGAGATCACGAGCCATGTCTACAAATTTCCGGACATGGAGATCGTCGAAGGCGCACGGGCCGGGCTGCTACGAGGCTCCGACGCTCTCCACACCCGGACTCATACGGCGGAGCTTTCTCACGGGCACGTCATGACACTCTGGTGGATCGTCTTCAACCATCCCGAGCATTGCGAGCACGGGGCTGGCGACATGGCATGCGGAGAGCTAGACCTCTTCGACGGACCGGAAGGACCGACCGGTGTGGAGCCTGGTTGTGTATACGCGGACGGAAGCATCGTCGGAGGCAATGGCACCGCCCGCTTTCACGACCGGCTTTCTGTCGGCGAGTCCCGCGACAGCTGCATCGATTTCTTCGTGGAGGCGGTGGACGAGCTCGACGGTGAGGACCACGGGCTGACCAACCCGGCCGGCGCCGAGGTGCATCTCGTGGTACGCAGCCACGGCCCCCGGATTCCCGGGATGGTCAGGGAACAGCGGAGCACCTTTGCCGGCGGCTGCGAGACATTTCTTGGCGCGGGTGAAGCGGCCGAAGACCCCGGCGATTGCGCCGACCTGCAGTTCGCCGTTTTTCCGTGAACGATTGAGACGGCGACCAGAGACGTTGGCCGGCTGCCCGTCGGGGCTCGGCGAGTCCCGACGGGCAGCATCGCAGCCAAACGGATCATCGGCCCGGTCGGCGATCCGGGCCCTACCCGCACCCTAGCTTCACCGCCCGCCCCATGAAGCTCAAACTCCAAACCCCGCTCCGGCTCCCTTCCGGAGAGGATTTCCTCGATCCCGCCACGCTCTCCCGCATCCTCGGGCCGATCGCGGAGCTGAAACGAACGCAGCTCGACTCGATCGGGTTCTCCGGCGCCTCGTTCGAGCGCCTGCACGTACGCCTTCGCAACGGGGAGTCACGCGCGCTGATGCTGAAGCGCGTGCCGCTCCGGGGGGATTGGATCTCGATCCGCACCGGGGACACCTTCGGCCGAACGGCGGCCCTCCTGCGGGCACCGGAGATGGAGGCGGTGTGGGAGGTGTTCCACTGTCCCTACCTCGCCTTCGCCTCGGATGGGGATGAGATGACGCTTCTGATGGAGGACGTGGGAAAGCACCTCTTTCCGGACGAGCGAATGCCGCTCGATCAGGAGGCCGAGGATGCCCTCCTCGGCGTCCTCGCCCGGCTACACGCCCGCTTCTGGGAGGCTCCGGCACTCGAAGCGAGCTGGCTGACCCCCGTTGCGAGCCGTCTCGACCTGCTGGCGCCCGGGGAGTGGATCGAGGAGGGGGTGCCCTCTCCCCCCGCCATGCTCCGGGAGGGCCTTGATCGCGGGTGGAGTGCGGCGCTCCGCCGCCTGCCGGCCGCCCTCCGGCGCGGAATGGTCGTGCCCGCCGCGGAGCTCGCCCCGCTCTGGCGCGATCTTCCGCGCACCCTCCTGCACGGAGACACCAAGGTCGCCAACTTCGCCCTGCTCCCCGACGGTCGGGTCTCCGCCTTCGACTGGAGCTTCGTGGGAGCGGGACCCTCCACGCTGGACCTCGGGTGGTACCTGGCAATGAACGCAACGCGTCTGGCACGACCGAAGGAAGCGGTGATCGAGCGTCACCGCGAGCTCCTCGAGGAGGCGCTCGGCCGGCCGATTCCGGGTGAGGACTGGTCGCGAATGGAGGATCTCGCCATCTGGTGCGGCGCCCGCAGCATGCTCTGGTCGAAGGCGCTGGCGCTGGAGAGCGGGCGGGACGGAGCGAAGGAGGAGTGGGATTGGTGGGTGAGCCGGCTCGGGCGCAGCCCGGGTCCATGAGCGCGACCTCGATCGAGCGGAGCTATGACCGATCCGCGGCCGCCTACGCGCGCTACGCGGATCGACTCGTGTACCGGCATCTGGCGGAGCCTCTCGCCCGCGCGCTGGAGGGACCAGGCCAGGTCGTGGATGTGTGCAGCGGCACGGGCGCGCTGGCACGTCGGCTCGACCGGGCGGTGGCGGTGGACCTCTCGCGCGCCCAACTCGCTCACAATCCCGTATCGTCCAGGATCCAGGCGGACGCAGTTCGGCTCCCCTTCGCCGACGACGCCTTCGGCGCCGCGGGGAGCGCCTTCGGCATCAGCCACGTCCCGGAGCCTCTCCTGCTGGTTGGGGAGATGGCGCGTGTCGCCCCGCTGGTGGGTGTGCTCACCTGGGAGCGACCGGCAGAGCCGTTCACCCCCAAGCAGGTGGTGCTGCAG
>SKRI01000004.1 GCA_007118565.1 Gemmatimonadota bacterium
CGCCCAGCGACGCACCTTCCTTGCGAAGCCGCGTAGCGAGCGGAAAGGTGGCCTCAAACCGGAGCAACATCGCCGCGCGCTTTCCCGCCATCGAAGCCGGCGAGAGGAGAAATATCCTAGGGATCGGCATGTGCCGCCTGCCGCGCAACATCCCTGCCCGCATAATGGGTGGAATCACCGCGAGGGTGGAGAGGTTTCAAACGGGCGGAGAATGCGTTACCTTCGAAAGGTTGGACAATCCTTACACTTGATCCATGACATCCTCCAAGACCGTGCCGGGGCGGACGCACGATACCGCCCGTCGCTGGCGAGTACCGCCCGCCCCGCTGGCGGCCTCGTCGGGCCCGGAGGGTGTAGCCGTTCTGGAGGAAGTTCCGGGAAGTCTCGGTGCACGCCTTTGGCGGGCTCTGAGGCTTATCGCGACCTGGGCTGAGATCGCTCCCGAGAGCCGGGGATGGCTTGCGCCCGAGGGGCGTCGGCCGAAGGCGAAGACCCCAACTTGGTACCCGATCGAGATCGAGCCCGCCCTTCGCACGCTCGATTCCCTTCTCGATGATCCGGACGGCGCCGAACGGCCGGCCATTTCCGAAGCCGCCCTCGCGATCGCTGTGTGGGCCAGAACGGAGGGATTCGGAAGAACGGCGGCGGAGTTCGGTCAGGTGGCCGCAGCTGCTGATCCTGAACGGCCGAGCCACGCATTGGCCGCGGCACGAGCGACTCGAGATCTCGCCGACTATGCCCGAGGCGAGGCCTGGTTCCAGCGAGCGATTGGTCTGGCGCGCGCCACCGGCGACTGGACGGTCTACATCCGCGGGTATCTCGGATACGGCAAGCTTCTCTGGGCCCGCGGAAACGTCCCCGGCGCGAGGAAGCATTTCGAGCGGGCGCATCGCCGCGCGGCACGGGTCGGCAATCGCGAGCTCCAGGGAATGGCGCTCCACGACCTCCTGGTGATCGAGTCCACGAGGCGTCGTTGGGAGGCCGCGGAAACGTATGCGGCGCTGGCGATCGATGCGTATCCAGCCGGTAGCGACGATCTTCCCAGGCTCTGCTACGACATCGCGTACTGCTGGCTCAGACAGGGCCGACATGCCGAATCCGCGACGGTGTTGACCCGCCTCCTACCGATCATGGAGCCTCGGGCGCGACCCGCCGTGCTCGGTGGTTTGGCGCACGCGGCGGGCGGCTCTGCGGATGCGCGCACCTTCGAGGAGGCGCGATCAGAGCTGGTTGATTGGAGAGCCGCCCCGGGAGTAGCGGAGGCGTGGCTCGACATTGCACGTGGAGCGATGCACCTCGGGCGTATCGACGAAGCGCGCGCGGCTGCCCGCACCTCCCGTGAAATCGCCGCTGAGCGCTCCGAGCACAGGATCGTCTTCGAGGCCGAGGCACTCGAGGAAAGCTGCGCCAGCCTTACGAAGGACGTCGATGTGGAGGAAGCCGCGCATCACCCTGATCCCGCGGAACACCTTGCCGAGCGCGTCGTCCGGAAGCTCGCCACGGTCTGACGCTCATCGTCATCACGAACAAGCCCCTGGCGGCGCTCGACCAGGTGCTCCATGACGCCGACCCGGCCGGCCCATCTTCGACCGGCTCCTCGAGTGCAGTATCCACGACGTGCTCCGCGGAAGGTTTACCGCATCTTACACCACATTGAAGAGGTACGTACGCGCAGGAAAGTCGCGTAAGTCCGCGCGCTGACGACAAGATTTTGGAAACGTACATGGCTCGGCGTCGGATCGAGCCGTATTCTCCGCATCACCACCCCGCTTCTCCCCCTCCGCCTGATTCCCCCGCTCACCCGGTTGTAGCGATTCGCTACAACTCCCTGTCTTCCAACGCGACATCCAGGTGCATCCCGGAGGCGCATCGGGATCCGCAACTCGATGCGATGCAACTTCTTATACTAACAGATGCCGCCGGTATGCCGCGTGCCTGAATGGTCGGTGAATCCGGTGCCTGAAGGGGAGAGCGTCGGAAAGGCGATCGATCCGGATCCCTCAAAGCACCATCATATTTCCGAAGGGAGCAGAACAATAACGAGCATTGCCGCCGCCTTGGGCTCGCAGTTGAGCCGACCCCGGGTCCCGGAAGATCCGTCGCCGACCCTCATCTCCACTGGCGTCAATCCGACGTGCCCGTCGAGCCGTGGCTCTCGGATGATCACAACCACATGACAGTTCGCTCCTGTGCGCTGAAAATTCCGTCACGTCTCCCGGATGTGACCGAACCCCCCGCTCGTTCGTCTATCGGTCGGATCGATGTCGACGCCTTCGAAGATGTACGTGATCATCGGGCCGTGGTTGCGGTTCGGGCAGGCTTCGCGGAGGCGTTGAAGTGAGGTTGCAATCGGTGCGTGTCACCCCGGAAGGTTTTCCGCAGCGTTCATCCCCGAAGCTACGGGTCGTCGCTTGCGGAGCCGCGAGGGGAGCACAAGATTCGGTTCGAGAACGACAGTCGAGGAGATCCGAGCTGGTTTCGCCATCTGGCGACCCACCCCCTCCGGCTATCCCCGACTGCTTCCTGGCGCTTCCGAACGAAGATTCATTATCTTGCGAGACAGCACCTCACTGAGATCCTTCCCCTCACGAGCTCCATGAAAGCTACATCCTTTCGTCAACGCAGATCCTCCCGCCTTCGACGCGGTGCCCAGCGGTGGCGCGTCCCTCCACCCCTTCGCGGCGGCGGAGGATGTGATGGCCCCGAGGGTCTAAGTATTCTTCAGGAAATCAAGGGACCCCTCGGAACGCTGCTCTGGACGACCCTCCGCAGTGTCAATGCATGGGTCGACACACCGCCGTCAGAGCGAAGCGCTCTTTTCCCCGAACGAGCGGCCGATTGGCAGACCGTCGACATTCTTGCGGCGGGTCCGCAAAGGGAGTTGGAATCGGCTCTTCAGGATTTGACGGCGTTGCTGAGACCGAGCTCTGAAACCCAACCGGAAGTTGTTGGACAGGCGGCAACGCGTGTTGCGCGGTGGGCAGATTACAACGGTTTCAGGTCGACATCCGCTGCGTACTTTGAGGCCGCGGCAAACGCCTGTCTCGGAAACCCCGCATATTCTCTCGCCGCCGGACGGTCAGCCCGTGATCACGCCCGGTATCCGCAAGCGGAGGCGTGGCTTCAGCGGGCGATCGGGGTTGCCCGTCAGGTGGGCAACTGGGCCACCTATACGGACGCCTATCTAGCCTACGGGACCATGATGCGCCGCCGAGGCAATATGCCCGCGGCACGCAAGAGAGTCGAACGTGCGCTCCGACGGGCGCGTCGCGAAAGCCTTCGGGAACTGCAGGCAAAGGCTTATCACGATCTGTTCGTAATCGAGTTCGAATGTGAGCACTTTGAACTCGCCAATCGGTATGCCGTACAGGCGTGGCGGCAGTATCCAGCTGAACACGCGAACCAGGTACGCTTGGCTCACGATATCGGCTACTTGTGGCTTGCTTCCAACGCCTTCAAACCTGCCTTGCAGGTCTTTAAGGCACTTGAAGCTCGCATCTCAAGCGACGTTCGGCCCAATCTCCTCGGTGCAATGGCGCTAGCAGCGGGAGGTTGCGAGGACCGCTCCACGTTCAGTTACGCGGCGAGAAATCTGGATGAGGTCAAGGGTGCGGTGCATGTCGCAGAAGCTTGGCTTGAGGTGGCGCAAGGGGCCATCCACTTGACCGATCATCGCGAGGCTCTCCTTGCTGCGCGCAAGTCATTAGCGATTGCAACAGCACGCCGGGAGCACAAGATCATCTTCCTGGCGGAAGAGGTGATCGAAACCGCACAGCGAAACCTGGACAGAATAGATCTCTCTCAGAAGAAGGAAGCGTTCACTGCGGAGTGCGTAACTCCGGATTTCGGATTTCCGGAAGAAATCATCCGCACGCTTCAACCAGTGTAGCTCGTTTAGCTTCCGGAGCCCATCAGCCCACGCTGAACCTGGCGCTCCTCGACCGTGATCGTATCATCGACCTGCGGCTCGAACGGAAGATCACCACATGCTGCGACGGAACCGATGACGAGAATGGCGAACAGAGCTTGGAGCTTTTTCATGATGCGTGGCTCGGATGAAATGAAGCGGCACGGACGCGGTCGCGGCAGGCCGTGGGGGAACAATAATCGTTTGGATCGCTCGGCGCCCAACCTTCATTGATCAGAAACAGGTCCTATTCGTGCATTTTCTGAATGAACCGAGGAGGCAGCTGGTCGCGCTGCATGCGGAACCGGAGTTTC
>SKRI01000245.1 GCA_007118565.1 Gemmatimonadota bacterium
CCGGGGATGGGTGCACCCTCGAGGCCATCGGCTTCGGCATGGGCCACCATCTCGGCTCTCCGCTCCTGGAGGGGCCGATGGACGCTGCCTTCCGCCTGGAGGAGCGCAGCTGGCGCGGCCGCACCTCCCTCCAGGCCAAGCTGGTGGACCTGCGCGCCGCGGCGTAGCGGCGTGCGCATCATCGCCGGACGCTGGAAGGGTCACCGCATCTCGCCGCCCCGGGGTCGCGACGTCCGCCCCACCACCGACCGGGTCCGCGAGGCGTGGATGAGCGTGATAGGCCCGGAGCTTCCCGGCGCCCGGGTGGTCGACCTCTTCGCCGGCTCCGGCGCCCTCGGCCTGGAGGCGCTCTCCCGAAGCGCCGAGCACATCACCTTCGTCGAGCGCGCCGGGGCGGCGCGCAGGGTCCTGGAGGCCAACATCGCTATGCTGGGCGCGGGAAGTGAGGTGGAGGTCGTCTCCGACGACGTCTTCCGCTTCCTCCGCCGGGGATCCGGGACGATGTGGGACATCGCCCTCGCCGATCCGCCCTATGGCGGCGATCTTGCCGCGCGCCTCGTGACGATGTTCCGCGAGGAGCCCTTCGCCCGCCTCCTCTGCGTGGAGCACCGACGCGACGACGCGCTCGATCTCCCGGATGATGCCGACCAGCGCCGCTACGGCGACACCGTCCTCACCTTCCTGCACACCGACCGATGACCGAGCGTATCGCCATCTGTCCCGGATCGTTCGATCCCGTCACCCTGGGCCACGAGGACATCGTGCGCCGCTCGCTCGCCTTTGCGGACCGGGTCGTCGTGGCGGTCGGCCACCGTGCCACGCAACAGAAGCAGGGGCTCTTCTCCATTGCCGAGCGGCGGGAGATGATCGACGCCGTCTTCGCGGACGAGCCCCGCATCGAGTCCGCGGACTTCACGGGGCTGCTGGTGGACTTCGCCCGGACGCGTAACGCTCGGCTCCTGGTGAAGGGGGTGCGGGCCGTCTCGGACTTCGAGTACGAGTTCGGTATGGCGCTCATGAACCGCGAGCTGGCCGACGACCTGGAGACCGTCTTCCTCATGCCCGACGTGCAGCACAGCTTCCTGTCCGCCTCACTCGTCCGGGAGGTCGCTTCACTCGGGGGAGATGTGTCGCAGTTCGTCTCCCCGCTCGTCCTGGAGCGCCTCCGCGAACGAAACTCCGGAGGTGCCTCGTGAGCTTCGTCAAGAAGCTGCGCAAACGGGCGGCGAAGCTCGACCGGCGCATCGTCTTCGCGGAGAGCGGCGACCCGCGAGTCCGCGAGGCAGCCGCACGGCTGGCGCGGGAGCGGATCGCGCGGCCGCTCCTGGTGGGCGGCGACGAGATCCGGGAGACGCTCATCCGCGAGGGGGTAGAGGCCGAGACGGTCGATCCGGCGTCGGATCCCCGTGCGCCCGCCCTGGCCGAGCGCCTCCACGAGCGCCGCGCCCACCGGGGGATGAGCGATAAGGAGGCGGCCGATCGGGTGCGGGATCCGCTGATCTTCGCCTCCCTCCTGGTGGCCGACGGCGGCGCCGACGGTGGGGTAGCGGGCGCAGCTCACCCCACCGGACAGGTGCTGCGCGCCGGGCTCTGGGGAATCGGGCCCGCCGAAGGTATCCATACAGTCTCCTCCGCCTTCTACATGGTCGTCCGCGACTTCCGCGGAAGCGGAAAGGAGGTGCTGACCTTCACCGACGCCGGGGTGGTGCCGGATCCAGGCGCGGAGCAGCTCGCCGACATCGCGGTGGCCGCGGCGCGGGAGCGGTCGCGTATCGTGGGGGACGAGCCGCGTGTCGCCTTCCTCTCCTACTCCACCACCGGGAGCGCGCCCGGCCCCTCGGTGGACCGCGTCCGGGACGCGTTCGAGCGTTTCCGCGAGCGCATGCCGGACGTCCCTGCAGTTGGAGAGGTACAGGCCGACGCGGCGCTGGTCCCTGAGATCGCCGCGCGGAAGATCCACGACGGCGACGCGGGCGGGCGCGCCAATATCCTCGTATTCCCGGATCTGAACTCCGGCAACATCGCCTACAAGCTCGTCCAGCGACTGGGCGGAGCAGAGGCGATCGGACCCATCGTACAGGGGCTCGACCGACCCTTCAACGACCTGTCCCGGGGGGCGTCCGTGGACGATATCATGAACGCCGCCTGCATCACCGCACTCATGTCGGCCTGACCGTTCATCCGATCGGGCTCCGGTCCTCTCCGGTGTCGTTGCCCCACCGCGCGCCGGCCCCGCGAATGCAGCGGTGCAGAACCTGCTATGCCCGGGGCCCGGGTTCCGAACATCCACATTCAAACCGAGAGAGCTACATGACCTTTGAGGCCACGAAGGAGAACGATGTCCTGGTCCTCGACATCGACGGGCAGCTGATCGTCGGCAACCGGCAGAAGTTCAAGGACAAGGTGCTGAAGGAGCTCGAATCCGGGGAGCGGAAGTTCCTCATCGACTTCGCCAATACCGGCTACATCGACTCGTCCGGTCTCGGCGTGCTCGTAAGCCTGTCGAAGAAGATCCGGGAGCAGGGGGGGGAGCTCCGTCTAGCCAACCTGAACGAGGATCTGCGCACGCTCTTCGAGCTAACCAAGCTCGACACCCTCTTCCACATCGTGGATTCGCGGCAGGAGGCGCTGGATAGCTTCTGATCGGTCCGGTCGTTCCCACTCGGGGATGAGGGAGCATACCGAGGGAATCCGGGTCCGGGAGCGGCAGTCGGATCCGGAGAGCGCGGAGTTCGACGTGGACCTGGTCAGCGATGTCCGCCTCATCGGACGTGCGGTGGCGTATCTCTCCGAGCGCTGCCGCGCGTTCGCGTTCGAGGGGTCGCTCGTCGACCTCAACCTGCGCGTGAGCGTCACCGAGGCGCTCGCCAACGCCATCCTGTACGGCAACCGCGAAGACCCGGAGAAGACGGTGCGCATGGAAGCGCGGATCAACCCGACCGCCATCACCGTCCGCGTCATCGACGGAGGACCCGGGTTCGATCCGGACGACGTGCCCGACCCCACGCACGAGGACCGGCTCGAGTCACCCCGGGGAAGGGGGGTATTCCTCCTGCGAAGGCTGATGGACGAGGTCGAGTACAATGAGGAGGGAAACGTGGTGCGGCTGGTGCTCCGTCGGGAGGAGGGATGAGCGGAGAAATCCGTACGGGAAGCCTCCGGTGACCCCCGTCTTCCTCCGGCACCACCCCGACGCCTCGATCGAGGTGCCCGCCTCCGTCCACGAGATCGTGACGGATTTCGCTGCGACGCACGCCTGCTGCGCACGGCTCTGGGCGCGCGAGGAGGAGAGGTGGCGGCTCCTGGGAGCCGAGGAGGGAGCCGAGGCGCCCGAAGCACCGTCCGCAGCGTTGGTCGAGGTGCCTGGAACGGACGGCACCCTCCAGATCGAGGTCGAGGCCGAGGGTGAGCTTCCGTGTGACGCGGGTGCGCACGCGAGCTTCCTCGCGCGCGTCGTGGCCCGCTCGGTGGGGCACCACGGGGAGGTCGACTTCTTCAGTCGTGAGCTCGCCGAGCGGTACGAGGAGATTACCCTCCTCTACTCCATCAGCGAGATCCTCGGCAGCGTCATCTCCCTCGAGGAGGCGGCCGGGATCATCCTCGAGGAGGTGGTGGATGTGCTGGGGGCCCGGCGTGCCGCCCTATGGGTGCACAGCGCGGACGAGGGGGTGCTGGAGCGGATCGCCTCGGTGGGGCAGGTGCGGGGCCCGGTCCGGCTGAACGCCGACGACCCGGTGGCCGTGACCGCCGCCGTCTTCCGGAAGAGCGAGCCGGTCATCCTGGAGGCGGACGAGGCCTTCATGGAGCGGGAGCCGCCCCGCGGGCGGAGCCGAGAATCCGTGCTCTCTGTGCCCCTCAGCTACTCTCCTCCGGAGGGGAATGCCCGTACCGTGGGGGTCATCAACCTATTCGGGCGCACCTCGGACGGGGTGTACACGGCGGGAGATCGGAAGCTGCTCGCGGCCATCGCGAGCCAGGTCGGAGCGGCCGTGGAGAACAGCCGGCTGATCGCCGAAAGCCTGCAGCAGGAGCGCGTCTTCCGGGAGCTCGAGCTTGCGCACGACCTCCAGCTCAAGCTCCTCCCCGACCTCGAACCCTTCGCCGACATCGCGGACGTCGCGGCCGCCTGCATCCCCGCCGACTCCGTCGGCGGGGATTTCTACCATCTCTTCCGGCTGACGGACGATCGCGTCGGGGTGATGATCGGGGATGTCTCCAGTCACGGCTTCGGGGCCGCCCTCATAATGGCGCTCGCCATGAGCGCGGTGGGCATCCACGCGGTCGAGGGGGATCCGCCGGGGCGGGTGCTCGAGCGCGTCCAGGATGCGATGGACACCGAGCTCCGCTCCACCGAGATGTACTTCACTGTCTTCTACGGAGTCATCGACCCGCGGGCCGGCGAGTTCACTTACGCCAATGCGGGGCATGCGCACGCCTTCCGCATCACGGGACAGGGCGCGAGCGAGCGGCTCGAAGCCACCGATCTGCCGGTGGGGATCAAGGAGGCGGGGCCCTTCAGCGAGCGCACCGTCCCCTGGACGGCGGGGGAGGACCTCCTCTTCCTCTTCACCGACGGCATCACAGATGCGATGGCGGCGGGGGAACGGGAGGCTTCCCGGCGTCTCCTGAAACTCGTCTCCGCTTCGCGTGGTCAGCCGCTCACGCGTGTGATGGAGGAGGTCCTGGCCCTTCCGTCGCAGCGGACGGGCGTGCCGGCGGACGATCGCACGGTGGTGCTGTTGCGGGCGTAGGCGCATCGCAGCGCGGGAAACGTTTCCCCCTTCCCCTCCCATGAGCCGTCCCAAGAAGTCCCTCGGGCAGAACTTCCTCGTCGATGGGAACCTGCAGCGGAAGATCGTGGGCCTCCTCGAGGCGGGGCCGGAGGACGAGGTGCTCGAGATCGGGCCGGGGCGGGGCGCCCTCACCGCCCATCTTGCCGGCACGGTGGGGCGCCTCGTGCTCGTGGAGCTCGACGATGAGCTGGTCCCTCGCCTCCGGAAGCGCTTCGGGGAGGTACCGGGAGTCGAGGTGGTGCACGCCGACATCCTCGCTTTACGTCTGGAGGAGCTGACCGAGGACCCGGCCGCGCTGCGGGTGGTAGGCAACATCCCGTACAACATCACCTCCCCGATCATCTTCTCGCTGCTGGAGCGCGATCCGCGACCGGCGCGGATCGTCCTCATGGTGCAGCGCGAGGTGGCGGACAGGATCGTGGCACCGCCCGGGGACAAGACATACGGTGCGCTTTCGGTGGGCGTGCAGGCGGTGGCGACGGCCCACCGCGCGCTCGACGTCAGTCGCCAGGTGTTCCGCCCCGTGCCGGACGTGGACTCGGCCGTGGTCGTCCTCGATCCGCACCGACCCACGCGGGTGGTCGGCCCGCTGGCGGAGGCGCTCCGCGAGCTGACCCGTGCCTGCTTCGCCCGGCGCCGCAAGCAGCTCCGTCGGATCCTGAGGGACGCCTACGGGGTCAGACCAGAGGAGGCGGACGATCTCGCCGCGTCGATCGGCGTCGATCCCCGCGCTCGACCCGAAACCCTCGCTCCCGAGCAGTTCGTGGAGCTCGCCGACCGTCTGCCGGCAACGCTTCCCCACGATTGACCCGGCGTCACCGGCCGCGTATTCTCCGCCGTCCCCTGATCCACCCGCCCGAGGCAGACACGACCGAAGTGAGCAAGCGCATTCCGATCTCGACCGTGCGCCGCCTTTCCCTCTACCTCCGGCACCTGGAGGAGGAGGAAGAGGCGGGACGGGAGACCCTTTCCAGCAAGGAGCTGGCGCAGGCGGCCGGCACGACCCCCGCACAGGTCCGCAAGGATCTTTCGGTCTTCGGAAGCTTCGGCGTCCGCGGGCTGGGGTACGCCGTACGCGACCTCCACAGCGCCCTCCAGAAGATCCTCGGGCTTGACCGGGAGTGGAGCGTCGCCCTGGTGGGGGCGGGGAAGGTGGGCGGCGCCCTCTTCTCCTACGAGACCTTCCGCAACCGCGGCTTCCGCATCCGTGCCGTCTTCGACGTCGATCCGGAGAAGGTCGGTGACGACTGGAACGGCGTGGTCGTGCGGGATGTCGGCGACATCCCCTCCGTGGTGCCGAATCGGGAGATCGAGATGGCGATCCTCGCCGTTCCGCCGGGGGCGGCGCAGGGGGTAGCCGACGCGCTGGTGGAGGCCGGGGTGGGCGCCATCCTCAACTTCGCTCCGGTCAAGCTCGAGGCGCCGGAGAGCGTCCTCCTCCGCAATGTGGACATGACGCTGGAGCTGGAGGGTCTGGCCTTCGGGCTCCGCCGCGGCTCGGTTGCGAGTCCCGAGAGCCGGCGGCTATCTTCCTCTTGATGACAACGACACCGACGACATCGGCTCCTGCCCGCATCGGGGTAAACTCCGAGATCGGCGCCCTTCGGGCGGTGATCTGTCACACGCCCGGGCCCGAGCTCCTCGCGGTGACGCCCTCCAACCGGGAGCAGTTCCTCTACGACGACATCATCGACCTCGAGCAGGCGCGGCGCGAGCACGATGTCTTCCGCCGGGTGCTCGAGCGCTTCGCCGACGTCTACGAGGTGACGGATCTCCTCACCGAGATCGTGGACGAGCCGGCGGTGCGCCGCTCGCTCATCGAGCGGGTCACCGAGGTCTCCTCCTCCGCCCCCCTCGGCCGGGAGCTGGCCGCGCTTCCCGCGGCGGAGCTCATCGCCACCTTCGTGGAGGGCCGGCAGTCCGCGATGGGTCCCATCTCCCGCATGTTCCACAAGGTGGGGTACGATCTCCCGCCGCTCCCCAACCTGTACTTCACCCGCGACGCCGCCATGGTGGTGGGGGACGGGGTCATCATCGGCGCCATGCGGTACGCGGTGCGCTGGACGGAGGAGCTGCTGATGAAGGCGCTCTTCAGCCATCACCCCCTCCTGCAGAGCGAGCTGATCTACGACGGGTCGGAGGAGAACCGCGCCGACTATACCGTCGAGGGGGGAGACGTGCTCGTGGTCCGTCCTGACCTGGCGCTGATTGGCCTGTCGGAGCGGTCGAGCCCCACGGCCGTGGAATCGCTGGTGGGCCGCCTGCGCGAGAAGGCGGGGATCCGGGACGTGATCGTGGTGGTCCTCCCGCCGCAGAGCCCTGCCATCCACCTGGACATGATCCTCACCATGGTGGATCGGGAGCAGTGCGTGGTCTTCCCCCCCTACTTCGACGGCCCCGGCCGGCTCCCGGTGCTCCATTACGCAGCGGGGAGCGACCAGGTGCGGGAGCGTCCGGACCTGTTCACCGCCCTGCGTGAGGTGGACATGCCGGTCGAGCCGATCTTCTGCGGGGGCCGGAACCCCACTGCGCAGGAGCGGGAGCAGTGGGCCAGCGGTTGCAACTTCGTGGCGGTGCGCCCGGGGGTCGTGCTCGGCTACTCGCGAAACGAGGAGACGGTGCGGGCAATGGAGCGCGAGGGGGGATACCGGATGGTGCGGGCGGTCGATTACCTCGAGGGGCACGAGGAGGTCCCGGAGGACGGGCAGCGCACCATCATCACCTTCGACGGTGCGGAGCTCGTGCGGGGCGGCGGAGGCGCCCGCTGCATGACCATGCCGGTACGCCGCGATCCGGCGTGGTGAGCGCCCGGTCGGTGGCGTTTCGGCCGGGTGGGGTGCTTCTCCGGCGCGCGCGGGAGGCGCTCGCCGAGCGGCCGCGAACCGCGGACGCCCTGGCCCGCGAGGTGCTGGGCCTGCGCGGACACCCCGGCGTTGCCGCTCGGGCGGTGCAGACCCTGCTCGGCGACGACCCCCGCTTCTCCCTTTCCCCGAACGGTCTCTGGCGCTTCCGGGAGGATCGAGACGGCACTCCCGCGGCCTCCCTTCACGACGCGCGCTTCGCCGTGGTGGACGTGGAGACCACGGGGGGTGGTGCTACGCGCGGCGACCGGATCACCGAGATCTCCATCGTCCCGGTCGAGGGCGGACGGGTGGGCCGGCCCTTCACCACCCTCGTCAACCCGGAGCGCCCCATCCCGGGGATGATCACCCGGCTCACCAGCATCACCAACGAGATGGTGGCGACCGCCCCGCGCTTCGCCGAGATCGCCCACCGGGTGTGCGAAGCGCTCGAGGGCCGGGTCTTCGTGGCGCACAACGCCGGGTTCGACTGGCGCTTCCTGACCGCCGAGTTCGACCGCCTGGCCGGCCGCCGTCCCGAGGGGAGCCGCCTCTGCACGGTCCGGGCAGGGCGGCGCCTCCTCCCGGGGCTGAGCTCGCACGCCCTCGACTCGGTCACGACCTACTTCGGCATCACCATCGAGGGGCGCCACCGGGCAGAGGGAGATGCGGTCGCCACCGCACGGCTGCTGGTGCGCTACCTCGACCTCCTCGAGGAGCAGGAGATCCACAGCTTCGAGGCGCTGGAGCGATGGCTCTCCCCACCCCGCAAGCGCAAGAAGAAGAGAAGGACGCCCGTGGCATCCCGCGCTCCGAAGGTGGCATGACGGATCTCGCCTCGCTGAAGGCGGCCGACCTCCCGCTCGTCCGGACCCGGATGGTGGGCGAAGTCCGCATGCACGCGCTCGAGGCCGGCCTGCAGCGCCTGGACGGCGGCGCCATGTTCGGGGTGGTCCCCAAACCCCTCTGGGAGCGGCGGATCCCGGCCGACGCCCGGAACCGCATCCCGCTCGCCCTCCGCTGCTTCCTCCTGGAGATGCCCGATGCCCTCGTGCTGGTGGAGACGGGGCTCGGGAACAAGGAGTCGGAGAAATTCACCGACATCTACGGCGTGGAGAATGCGGCAGAGGATCCGGCGCACCCGGACCGCCTCCATGATGCGCTCGCCGAGGCGGGCTTCTCCGCGGCCGATGTGGACATCGTGGTGAACACGCACCTCCACTTCGACCACGCCGGAGGCAACACGTACCGGGACGCGAATGGCGAGGTGAAGCTCTCCTTCCCGGAGGCCCGGTACCTGGTGCAGCGCGGCGAGTGGGAGTATGCGCACGACACCAACGAGCGCACGAGCGCGAGCTATCTCCCGTACAACTACGATCCGGTCGAGCGGGCCGGTCGGCTGGAGCTGCTGGAGGGGGACGGGGAGATCGTGCCCGGCCTTTCCGTGTTCGGCACCCCGGGGCACTGCCCGCACCACCAGTCGGTGCTGGTCCGCTCCGGCGGGCAAGCGGCCTGCATTCTGGCCGACGTGCTCCCGACCATGGCGCACCTCCCGCTGCCCTGGATCATGGGGTACGACGTGGAGCCGTTGCGCACGCTGGAGTCGAAGCGGGCGCTGCTCGACCGTGCCGTCCGCGAGTCGTGGCTGCTCTGCTCCGTGCATGACCCTTTGACGGCCTGGGGCAGTGCGGTCATGGGCGCCAGGGGCGTGGAGCTCGGGGGAGATGAAGACGGCGGACGCAGGTGATCGATCACGAGACCGTCCGCTCCACCGGAGCGGTCGGCCGATTCAGATAGAGGAAATCAGATGAGCAAGAACGGGAACAATCTGGACCCCGCCACTACCGCGGTCATCGTATCAGCCACCCGGACCCCTATCGGCCGGTTCATGGGCGGGCTCTCGTCTCTCTCCGCGCCGGAGCTCGGGGCGGTGGCCATCCGGGCGGCGCTCGATCGCTCGGGAGTCGAGCTGGACGACATCGACGAGGCCATCATGGGCAACGTCATCCAGGCGGGGACCGGACAGGCACCAGCGCGGCAGGCCGCCTATCACGGCGGCGTCCCGGAGACGGTTCCGGCCATGACCGTCAACAAGGTCTGCGGATCGGGTCTGAAGGCAGTGATGCTGGCCGCCCAGGCCATCCGCGTGGGTGACGCGCGGGTCATCGTGGCGGGGGGCATGGAATCCATGTCGAATGCGCCCCACCTCGTCCGGGGGTACCGGGCGGGGATCAAGTTCGGCAATCAGGAGATGACCGACGCCCTCGTTCACGACGGGCTCTGGTGCTCCTTCGGCACCTGCCACATGGGAGGACACGCCGAGTACACCGCGAAGAAGGCCGGCATCTCCCGTCAGGAGGCGGACGAGTTCTCCTACCAGTCTCACCGCAAGGCGGTGGCCGCGATGGAGGAGGGGCACTTCGACCGGGAGATCGTCCCGGTGGAGATCTCCGGGCGGCGCGGCACCACCGTGGTGGACACGGACGAGTCCCCGCGGCCGGACACCACGCCGGAGGGCCTTGCCAAGCTGCGTCCCGCATTTCCCAAGGATGCACCGCAGGACATCGAGGAGCTGATCGTCACCGCCGGCAACGCGCCCGGCCTGAACGACGGCGCCAGTGCCACGGTGGTGGTGTCGGAGGAGTATGCCCGGGCCAACGGGCTCACCATCCTCGGGCGCATCCGCGCCTACGCCTCTGGGGCCACGGCGCCCCGGGACCTCTTCTTCGCTCCGGTGGACGCGGTGCAGAAGCTGATGAAGAAGGACGGGACGTCGATCGACGACTACGACCTCATTGAGGCCAACGAAGCCTTCGCCGTGCAGGCGCTGGCCGACGGGAAGGAGCTGGGATGGGACTGGGACAGGGTGAACGTGCACGGGGGCGCGGTGGCGCTCGGCCACCCGATCGGTGCCTCGGGAGCGCGGGTGCTGACCACGCTGCTATACGCCATGGAGACGCACGACAAGCAGACCGGCATGGCCACGCTCTGCCTGGGTGGCGGCAACGCGGTCGCGCTCTCGGTGGAGCGGGTCTGAGCCTGCTCCACGGGCGCTGATCCTCCATGGAGGACGGCAGGGGAACCGAGTCGACACAGGGAGATGGGGAGCGCGGAAGCGGCGCGCCGCACCCGGCCGTCGGGGTGGGCGCGTTCCTGCTCTTCGTGGCCGCCGGATGGATCGCGGCGGCAGTGCTCGTGGCACCGCTGCCGGATACGGCCATGCCCTGGAGGGCCGTCATCTCCTCGCTGCTCGGGGTGGTGGTGGCGACCTGGGCGGTGGTGCGGTGGGTGGACCGGCGGAGCTTTACCGAGATCGGCCTCGGCATCGGCAGGTGGGTATCGGGCCACCTCGGCTACGGCCTCCTCTGGGGGGCCGCCCTCTTCGCCGCGGGATTCGCGCTGGTGGCGGCGGGCGGCGCGGTTCGCTTCACACCGGAGGCTGGAACGGCGCTCGGCTACCTGGGAGCGCTAACCTCCATGCTGCTCTTCTTCACCGTGGCCGCCGCCGCCGAGGAGGTGCTCTTCCGCGGGTACGCCCTCCGCGTCCTGAGCGACCGATGGGGACCGGCGGTCGCGGTGCTTATTACCTCCGTGCTCTTCGGGCTGGCGCACGCCGCCAACCCGGAGGTCACGCCGCTCGCGCTGTTCAACATCTTCCTGGCCGGGCTCTGGCTGGGGCTCGCTGTGGTGCGGACAGGGTCGCTCTGGTTCGCGATCGGACTCCACACCGGGTGGAACTGGGCAATGGCCGCGCTCTTCGACGTGCCGGTGAGCGGCCTGACGCAGGGTTTCGACACCCCGCTCTACTCCGTCATGGTCGGCGATCCCGAGTGGTGGACAGGCGGTGGCTTCGGTCCGGAGGGCGGGGTGGCGGCGCTGATCGCCCTCGCCGCGGCCACCCTCTGGATGGGCCGTGGGGGACGGATCCCCGGGATCGCCGCGCACGCGGAGAGGAGGTCGACGAGATGACTAGCAATCCGGTGGTGAGGTTCTGGGGGAGCGCGGTGATCGCGGCGGCCCTGCTGGCGCTGGCTGCCGCCTTCCTCCTGCCGTACGAATGGCTCGGGATGGTCATGCCGGGCGAGCGTCGCCGCGCCTGGCTCCTGACAATGTGGACCGGGGGCGTCTTCTGCATCCTCTTCGGGATCTCCACGCTGCTCGGAACCTTCCGGGGTGTGGGCGTCCGCGAGGTGGCGGACGCGGGATCGGTAGCGGAGGCGGTGGAAAAGGATCGCGAGGCGGTGCGGGAGGCCCGCCTGACCGGCTTCCACGAGAACTTCGGGTGGTGGCTGGTGAGCATGGGAGTTATCCTCGTGCTCGCGTATTTCGTGGCCTGGCTCGCCCTGCGGTGAGCAGGCCGATCGGTGACAACGGGAACGGGTACATGTCAGAGATAAACAAGGTGGCGGTGATCGGTGCGGGGACCATGGGGAACGGGATCGTGCACGTCTTCGCGCAGCACGGTCATGACGTGACCATGATCGACGTCAGCTCCGAGGCGCTCGAGCGCGGCAGGGATACCATCTCCCGCAACATGGACCGGCAGGTCAAGAAGGGTCGGCTGGAGGAGGGGGATCGCGACGCCGCCCTCGCCCGGATCGCGCTCGCGGAGTCGCTCGAGTCGGTCTCCGGCGCCGATCTCGTGGTGGAGGCCGCCACCGAGAATCGGGACCTCAAGTTCAGGATCTTCCGGGAGATCGATGGCCACGCGCCGGCCCACGCCATCCTGGCGACGAACACCTCGTCGATCTCCATCACCGAGATCGCGGCCGAGACCGGCCGTCCCGAGCGCGTCATCGGCATGCACTTCATGAACCCGGTCCCGGTCATGAAGCTGGTGGAGATCATCCGGGGGCTCGCCACATCGGACGAGACGACCGATGCCGTCTCCCGGAAGGCCGAGTTGCTCGGCAAGACGGTGGCGGAGGCGGAGGACTATCCCGGCTTCGTGGCGAACCGGATCCTCATGCCGATGATCAACGAGGCGGTCTACTGCCTCATGGAGGGCGTGGCCGAGGCAGAGGCCATCGACACCGTCATGAAGCTCGGCATGAACCATCCGATGGGGCCGCTCGCGCTCGCGGACCTCATCGGGCTCGATACCTGCCTCGCCATCATGGAGGTCCTGCAGGACGGCCTCGGCGACAGCAAGTATCGCCCCTGTCCGCTGCTCAGGAAGTACGTGGCCGCGGGACGTCTCGGCCGCAAGAGCGGCGCGGGCTTCTACACCTACGACTGACACGCTTCCGGCTCGAGCGTTCGCGCCGGGCCGGCGCCCCACCACCTCAACCGATAGAGGCATGGAAATCTTCGAGCTGATCGCAGAGTCCGAGCACGAGCAGGTCGTCCTCTGCCAGGAGCCCTCCTGCGGGTACAAGGGCATCATCGCCATCCACAACACCACCCTCGGCCCGGCGCTGGGCGGGACCCGTTTCTGGAACTACGATTCCGACAACGAGGCCATCATCGACGCGCTGCGGCTCTCGCGCGGCATGACGTACAAGGCGGCGGTGGCCGGCCTCAACCTGGGCGGCGGCAAGTCGGTGATCATCGGTGACAACCGGACGACCCGCCGGGAGATGATCTTCCGCGCGCACGGCCGGTTCGTGCAGAGCCTTGCAGGCCGCTACATCACCGCCGAGGACGTGGGGACGTCCGTGGACGACATGGAGTACGTCCATATGGAGACAGAGCACGTGACGGGGCGGATGGGAACATCGGGAGATCCTTCCCCCGTCACCGCGTACGGCGTCTACCAGGGGATCAAGGCGGCGGCCAAGCAGAAGCTCGGCTCGGACGACCTGGATGGAGTCACCATCTCCGTGCAGGGCGTCGGTCATGTCGGCTACTTCCTCTGCAAGAACCTGGCGTCGGAGGGAGCCAAGCTGATCGTCACCGACATCGACGAGGACCGGGTGCGCCGGGTGGTTGGTGAGTTCGGCGCCCGTCCCGTGGACCCGGACGAGATCTACGATGCCGAGGCGGAGATCTATGCCCCCTCCGCGCTCGGAGCCACCGTCAACGATGAGACGCTCGAGCGCCTCAAGGTTCAGATCATCGCCGGTGCGGCCAACAACGTGCTGGCGGAGGAGCGGCATGGGGATGCTACCCACGATAAGGGCATCCTCTACGCGCCCGACTACGTCATCAACGCGGGCGGATTGATCAACGTCTACGGGGAGCTGAACGGATGGACCGCGGAGCGCTCCATGCGCAAGGCGGCCGAGATCTACGAGACGCTGAGCCAGATCTTCCAGCTCGCCGAGGAGGAGGGGATCGGCACGCACGACGCGGCGGACCGCTTGGCCGAGCGGCGCATCGAGCAGGTGGGTGTATTGCAGCGCACCTGGGTCTGAAGGCCCGTGCGACGCCTGCTTCCGCTCAGGGCGGGGGTAGGCGTCTTTGGGGAAAGCGACGACAGCGCCTGTCAGGAACCATTTGACAGGCGCTGTTCGCTTTCCCCTGGTCCAGAAGATTCGTGAACCAACGCTGAATCACTTCCCTAATGAGGCCTTCCTACCGGCTGCAGCGCGGCCGTTCATTTCCCCAGGATCACCCCGCCGATGCGTTAAGCTTGACAACCAGTTCGAAGAAGTGTTTCCGTTCAGAACGGACGTTCGACTGCTGGCGATCAAGTTTGCCTTCAGGATCTGACTTCCAGCCCGGCCAGCGTTCTCTCCACGCTCCTCCCTGAAGCGATGCTTCTCCCTGAAGCGATACCTCCACCCAGATCCGCAGAACCATGAAAC
>SKRI01000148.1 GCA_007118565.1 Gemmatimonadota bacterium
CACGTGGAGGACGGGTCCAGCTTCCGGGGTCGGTACCCGGGCGAACCGTCGGTGATATCTTGGTTAAGCTCACCAAAGGGCTTCCGCGGACTCCGATCCGCACGCCGCTGCGGCCGCCCGGTCGCTCGAGGCGCCTGATTCCCACGAAAGGAGGATGATCATGGCACACGTAATACTCGAGCGGGTGTTCGACCCTCCCCTCACCGAGGAGCGTCACGCCGCCTTCTCCGAGAAGCTCTCGCCCTGCCTCGACCGGAACGGGATCACCTGGATCCGGAGTCACCTCTCGCTGGACCGGAGCAGGCTGATCTGCCTGTTCCAGGCGCCGGACGCCGGAGCGGTGCGCGGCGCCCTCCGGCAGGCGCGGCTGGAGCATGAGCGGGTCTGGTCCTGCGATCTTCTCGAGCCCTGAGATTCACCTCGACACGCGGAGAGCCGACATGGCACTCGACCAAGATCGACTTCAGGAGTTCCTGGACCTGTGGCCGGCCGACCAGGCGGCCACCATGCACGCGGCGACCGTGGTGGTCGGAGACCAGCTCGGCCTCTACCGTGCCCTCGCAGAAGGAGGGCCGCAGACCCACGAAGAGCTCGCGGCGGCGACCGGTTGCCAGCCTCGGTTGGTCAGGGAGTGGCTGAACGCCCAGGCCGCCAGCGGATACTGCGAGCACGACGCGGAAGAGAACCGGTACTCGCTGACCTCGGAGCAGGCCGCCTGCCTGGCAGATCCTTCCAGCCCGACCTACGTCGCGGGTGGCGCGACGGTGACCACCATGTGCAGGACGTTCTAAACGAAGGCCTGCATTCCTGACGTCCTGGCACCGCATATGGCGTGGCGAAGCTGAGCACCAGGGACGACCCGCGCCAGCCAGAGATGCCGATCACGACCCGGAGGAGGTCGGGCGGGTCGGTCCGGGATCCCCTCCACGGCGGCCCGGAGAAGGTGATCGACAGACCATCGGGTGATCGTGTTAGGTTGATTCCTGGTCCGCCCGCTCTTGCTCGCCGAAAACCGGGAGCCGCCCATGTCCCTCCAATCGCTGCCCAGTGGTGCTGACCTCGAGCGTCTCCTCGAGTCGATCGAGATGATCCAGTACGAAGACTTCTACGAGGCCCTGCCCGTGGAGGTGGAGGAGCATCTGGGCATCGAGCTCCGCCGCGAGGGGAGCTCGCTCCGCCTCACCGCCGCGGGGTACGATCATCCGATGTTCAACCGCGTCATGGGGGTGGGATTGGATCCGAGCGCCGCCCCGGAGAGGCCGGAACAGGTGCTGGATTACGCGGCGGCGCACTACGAAGCCGCCGGGGTCCGCCGGTGGATGCTCCAGCTCCTACCGCACGTCGAACCGGAAGGATTCGAGGAGGTGGCAGGGCGCCGGGGCATCGTTCGCCTCCGCGGATGGGCCAAGCACCTGGGACCGACGGATCAGGAGATCACCAGACGATCCGAGCTGCGGATCGTCCGGCTTGGCACCGGAGAGGCCGCAGGGGAGGGGAGCCAGGCGCGCTTTGTCGACCTCTGGGCGGAGATCCTGATGCGGAACTTCGACTTTCCACCGCCGTTCCGTGGCTGGCTCCGTTCGTTGCACGGACGCGAGCGCTGGCGGCTATACCTCGCCCTCGACGGTGACACGCCCGTGGCTACCGGCGCGCTTTTCCTCTCCGAGAGCGATGCGGGCCCCGTCGGTCAGCTCACCTTCGGGAGCACCCTCCCGGATTACCGCGGCCGGGGGGCCCAGTCCAGCCTGATCGATCGCCGAATCGAGGATGCTCGGGACGCCGGCGCCCGCTGGGTCGTCTCCGAGACCGACGAGGAGCTTCCGGAGCGACCCAACCCCAGCACCCGGAACCTGGTCCGGCTCGGTCTACCGGTGGCGTTCGTCCGCACGAATTGGGGTCCCCCGAAGCCCGAAGGGTGATTCGGACACACGTAACCGATGGTATGGAGTTCGCCGCGCCTTGTGGCTCGATCAGGCGCCGGTTGCAGGACCGCCAGTCGCCTACGGTTAGGGGGTGTCCCCCGCGTACGCCCGCTCCAGCTGCGCCAGGTCGATCCGCTTCATCGCGAACATCGCCCGCATGGCCCGGCGCGCCCCCGGCGACTCCGGGTCGCGCAGCATCTCCTCCATCCCCGTCGGCGCCACCTGCCAGGAGACGCCAAAGCGGTCCTTCAGCCAGCCGCACTGCTGCGCGGCCGGGTCGCCCCCCTCGGTGAGCCGGTCCCAGTAATGGTCGATGTCCTCCTGGTGGGCGCAGCGGACGAGGAGCGACATCGCCTCGTTGAAGGTGAAGGGGTGGTCGTAGCCGCTCTCCATCGCCATGAAGGTCTCGCCGCAAAGCCTGAACTGGGCGTGCTTCACGGCTCCCTCCCGTTCCCCCTCCTGCTCTCCCGCCGCCCACCGGAGGATGCCCTCCACCTCCGAGTCGGGGAAGGTCGAGGTATAGAGCTCGATCGCCTCCTCCGCCCGCCCGTACTGGTCGCCGACGAAGAGGAAGGCGGGGGCGATCGGCTGGCCCACGTCGGCGACCTTGCCGAGGGAGATCTGCCAGGTGACGCCGAAGCGGTCCTGGACCCAGCCGTACTTCGGACTCCACGGGTAGCGCTCGAGCGGCATCATCACCATCCCGCCCTCCGATAGCCCCTCCCACAGGCGGTCCACCTCCGCCTCGCTCTCGCGGGTGACGAAGAAGGAGATGGCGGGGGTAAACTGGAAGTGCGGACCACCGTTCAGCGCGATGAAGCGGTAGCCGAGGAGATCGAACTCCACCGTCATCACGCTGCCGGGAGGGCGCCCATGGATCTCGGTGCCCTCGCTTCCGTAGCGGGTGATGCCGTGCGTGCGGCCGTCGGCGAACAGGGATGTGTAGAAGGAGACGGCTTCCTCGGCCTGACCGTCGAACCAGAGGTGCGGGATGATCCGCTGGGTGGCAGTCGTCATGGGCGTGGCGTCGGGCGGCGAGGGGAGATGGCTCGCACCGATTGCGCGAGCCTGCGGAAACGGCAGCACGTTCAGGGCCGAAGGAGCTGCGGTGCAGTGCGCATTCCGGCAACCGCTACGGGGTGTCGCGGGCGGGGGCACGGCGTGTGCCGAACCGGGTCCGCCGGAGGTGACGCCCGACCCGAGACTGTGCCCATGCGACGCACTCCCATTGTCCTGATGCTGGCCGTGCTGGCGGCAGCGCTCAGCGCCTGCCCGCCGGAGCTCGCACAGCGCGGGGTGCAGGCGCCGCAGTTCGAGATCGTCCCGGACCGGCCGGCTGAGCTGCGCGTCCTCCCGCCCTCGGCGGAGCGCCCTTTCGGCGCCCTGGCCGTGCGGCTCTGGGCGCGGGTGACCAATCCCAATCCGTACGGGATGACGCTGCTGCGGGTGTGGGGCGATCTCAACCTCGAAGGCACGCGCGCAGCAGAGGTCGACTTCCCCCTCGGGGTGCCGCTTCCGGCGCGGGGGGAGGCCATCGTTCCCCTGGATGTCATCGTGGATCCGCGTGACGTTCCGGAGATCGCGCCGGTCGTGACGCGAGCGATCCTGGGCCAGCACATCGGCTACGAGCTGGTCGGCCGTTTCACGGTGGATGCCGGCGCGCTCGGGACCCCCACCTTCGGGCCGATGACGCTCCTCAGCGGCACGATGCAGACGAGGCGGTAGGGAAGGATCGGTCGCCCCGAGCGAGGGCAAAAAGAATCGTTGTCCGCAGAGGCTGCTTCGAGGTGAGGCCCATCGTTCGATCGACTCAGACCGGGAGAGCACCATGGCTTCCGACGTCGAATACGTCCAGCACGTCTGCGACCAGCTGCGCGGTGTGGGCGGAGTATCTTACAGGAAGATGTTCGGCGAGTACGCCGTCTACGTCGGCGCAAAGGTCGTGGCGCTGGTCTGCGACAACCAGCTCTTCGTGAAGCCGACCGAAGCGGGCCGGGACATTCTCGGAGCTCCAACCGAAGGCGCGCCCTATCCAGGGGCGCGACCGCACTTCATGGTGGACGAGCACCTGGACGACAGCGATCTGTTGTCCGCGCTCTTCAGAGCAACGGAGGCCGCGCTTCCGCCGCCGAAGCCGAAGAAGCGGAAGCGCCCCTGAACCCTGTCCGGAGAAGACGACGTGCAGACAATCTCCTGGGACGA
>SKRI01000296.1 GCA_007118565.1 Gemmatimonadota bacterium
CGACGGATGAGCTGCCGCTCGGCGGCCATCTGCTCGTCCGCTCCATAGTCGATCTGGCTGATCGTGAACCAGCCGACCCGGGGGTCGTGATGCCGCGCCTGCATCGGCTTCTCCGGGAGCAGCACCATGGACTGCGCGAGCTGCATGGAGATGGTGCCCGTCCGTGCCTGGGACGGCGGATTGGCCGCGTCGTACGTGAGCGTGTGGTTGACCAGGACGTTGAGCGGAAAGCTGCGAACCGTGTCGATGAAGCTCCGCGAGCCGTCCAGGCGGCGCACGTTGAAGCGGTTCCGCTCCGCGTTGGTGAGCCCGCCGATGGCCGGGATGTCGTCCTCGAAGAGGGCGGTCACGTCGACCACCAGGGCGTCCCTTTCCGGGCTCCGCGCCTGAATGTCGAAGGCGCGGATTACCGGCTCGAAGTTGTTGCGCCGCACCGACTCGTGGATGGGGAGGCTGTCCGCCGCCACCGCGCCGTACGAGACGGTGCGGAGGAGCAGCCGGTCCCCCTGCCGGTCCCAGCGCACCACCTGCTGCGCTACGTTGCGACCGGCGTTGAAGACCGGGCTGATGTCGGCGGGGGCGGCTGCGATCTGCGTGATGAGCAGCATGTCGCGACCCAGGAGCGAGTCGGGCACCTCGTAGAGGAGCTTGCCGTCCACGCGGTGGACGGTGAAAAGCCCCTCGTCGCTCTCGGCGCCGGAGGTGACGACCTCGCGGTATGGCTTGAAGCTCTCGGCCCGTGCCTCGCCCGCGCCCGGATCGGGTGCGGGCGCGGTGGGCGGGGCAGCCGGCGCGCACGCGGCTGCGAGCGCTACGATCAGAAGGGAGGGAAAGGCTTTCATTCTGGCGGTCCGAGCAACGGAGAGTGGTCGGGCGAGAGAGCCGGAACACGGAGGTACCGGGTGGTCCACATGTCGTGCAGGCAACTGTTTACGCGGATTCTAAGGGGAAGGGGGTGAGCGAGCAAGAAAACACCTTCCGCTTCCGGCTGCCCGTCGTCGGCGGAGCGCGCCTCAGCCCATTCGGTACCGACCACCACGCAGGAATCGTCTGCGGCTGGACGCTGTGCCAGGAAAGCTTTCGCATGCCGAGGCATTGGAGCGCGTCCGGGTTGCGAAGACGTACCCGCCGCGCATGGTCATCCGGGGGTGCGAAGGTGACCGGATTCCTTCAGGCAGAGCACTTTTCTTGCATCTCCAGCAAGCATCCTCACCCGGTACGCCTTCCCCCGATCCCCGAGGTGTCTGATGAAGCTCCGTGATATCCTGCGCTCCAAAGGAGAGAACGTGGTCGTCATCCGTCCCGACGCGCCGGTGCACGAGGCCATGCAACTGCTGGTCGAGCACAACATCGGAGCGCTGGTGGTTCAGGACGGGGAGATCGACGGCATCTTCACGGAGCGTGACCTCCTCCGTGCGGGAGCCGAGAGCCTCGAGCGGCTCGAGCGCGACCGCGTGCGCGACCTGATGACGGCCGATGTCGTGACCGTAAGCCTCGATGCAGATCTCCAGGAGGTCATGCGCACGATGACGGAGCGGCGAATCCGCCACCTCCCGGTGGTGGAGGACGGCGTCCTCCGCGGCATCATCTCCATCGGCGACGTCGTGAACGCGCTGCGGCGGGATATCGAGGAGGAGAACCAGCATCTCCACGCGTACATCGCCGGCGTTCGCGCCTGAGATGTAGCTGGAACCCGCTCGGCCGGGGGCATGAGCCTCCGGGGGCGGGGTAGGAATGCACGATCGGCCGGGTGGTTACTCCTCCAGGAGGATCACGATCCCCTCGTCGGCCGCCAGATCGATCTTCCCTCGCACCTCATCTCCCTCCCGCGGGCGGTCCGTCCCCACCTGGACGGTTCCGCGCACAGGCCGGTCCGGCTCGAGCGTCACCGGCGCATCCCCCAGGTTCAGCGCCGTCAGGAAGCGGCGGCCCTCGTGCTCCCGGATGAAGGCGAAGGCATCTCCCTCGATACCGGCCGGAGCGTAGTCGCCGATCTGCAGCGCGGGCTCCCGCCGTCGCAGGTCAAGGAGGCGCCGGTGCAGCGCGAGCATCGAGTCCGGGTCGTCCCGCTGCGCCTCCACGGTCACCCCCGCATCGCCGCCCACCGGAAGCCATGGCTCACCGGTTGTGAAACCAGCGTGCTCCGAGTCGTCCCAGCGCATTGGCGTGCGCTGCGGGTCCCGGCTGAACGAGGGATCGTCCAGGTTCAGCGCCTGCGGGTCCTGGATTTGGTCCTCGGGGACATCTCCATCCGGCATGCCGATCTCGTCGCCGAAGTAGAGGGTCGGGGTGCCGCGCAGGGTGAGGAGGAGCACGGCCGACACCCGTGCCTGCGCCGGTCCCACCCGGGAGGCGATGCGCGACTTGTCGTGGTTTCCCAGCACCCAGTTTGGCCAGCCCCCCGGCGGGAGCGCGGCCTCGTACTCGGTGACGGCCGCGTAGATCTCCCCCGAATCCCAGGGCAGCTCCACCAGCTGGAAGTTGAAGGGGAGATGGGCCCCGCTCCCGTCCTCGCCGTAGTAGGCGACGAGCTTGCCGATCGGCAGGTAGATCTCACCGATAAGGAGCCGCTCGTCGTACTCGTCGACCACGTCGCGCATCATGGCGACGATGTCGTGCACCTCGGGCTGGTCGGTGGAGTAGACCGGTAGGAGCTTGTTGTACGGGGTCTGGTCGTCCGAATAGTCGGGGTTGGGCGGGTTGTCGCGCAGCTGATCGTCCTTGATCATGTGCCACATCACGTCCACCCGGAAGCCGTCCACGCCCCGGTCCAGCCAGAAGCGTATCACGTCGAGCATGGCCTCCTGCACCTCGGGGTTGCGCCAGTTGAGGTCGGGCTGCTCCACCAGGAAGGCGTGATAGTAGTACTGCTCCGTCTTCTCGTCCCACTCCCAGGCTGGGCCGCCGAAGACCGAGAGCCAGTTGTTGGGCGGCTCCCCGTCTGGTCCGGGATCCTCCCAGATGTACCAGTCCCGCTTCGGGCTGTCGCGTGAGGATCGCGACTCCTTGAACCAGGGATGCTCGCTCGAGCTGTGGTTCGGGACCAGGTCCATGATCACCTTCAGCCCCCGGTCGTGGGCCTCTTCAACCAGCCGGTCCAGATCCTCCAAGGTCCCGAAGAGCGGGTCGATGCCGGTGTAGTCGGCCACGTCGTAGCCGAAGTCGGCCATCGGCGACGGGTAGACGGGGGAGATCCAGACGGCGTCCACGCCGAGCCACTCGAGGTGATCCAGCCGGCTGCGGATCCCCTCCAGGTCGCCCACGCCATCGCCCGTGGTATCCTGGAAGGAGCGCGGGTAGATCTGGTAGACCACGCCGCTCTGCCACCAGAGGTGGTCTTTCGTGCTGTCGCTCGTCATCCGCTCGTCATCTCCCTCGCTTGATGGCATTGCCGGTTCGTGCAGATCGGCCTATACGCGCGACCCGGGGGACTCGTTCACCCGGAACCAGCGGCAGCCGTAGGGACCCAGCTTCACCTTGTGGGCCTCCTCGTCCACCGCCTCGTGCTTCCTGTCTCCCAGGATGTCGATCAGCTCCACCTCGCGATCCTCGCCCAGATCCAGCGTGACGGTGCAGCCGCGGCCCGCGAGGTTGTGCACCGCCATCACCACGCCCCCCTCCCACTCGCACCGGTGGGCGAAGACGGTGGGGTGTCCGGTGTCGATCGTCTCGCACTCGCCGAATCCGAACTCGGGACACTCCTTCCGCCGGTCGATGGCGCGGCTCATCCAGTTCAGGAACGACTTCGGATCTCTCCGCTGGTCCTCGACGTTCACCTTCTCGTAGGCGAAATCTCCCTTGTCGATCACCGGGCGGATCAGATCCTTCTTCGGAGCGCTGGAGAAGCCGCCGTTCTTCTTCGGTGACCACTGCATGGGGGTGCGCACGCTGTACCGCTCCTCGAGAGAGAGGTCATCGCCCATGCCGATCTCCTCCCCCTTCCAGATGACCGGTGTGCCGGGTAGCGTGAGCATGAGGCTGTACGCCATGCGCAGCCGCCGCTCGTCCCCCTCGAACATCGGCGGGAGCCGCCGCCGGATGCCACGCTCGTAGATCTGCATCTTCTTCTGCGGCCCGAAGGCGGCGAAGACGTCCGCCTTCTCGCGCTC
>SKRI01000077.1 GCA_007118565.1 Gemmatimonadota bacterium
AAATCGCAGCAGCGCTCGCGATTCCCGTAGTTCCCGTAGTTCCCGTAGTTCCCGTAGTTCCCGTAGTTCCCGTAGTTCCCGTAGTTCCCTCAACTCCCCGATGATCTCTTTCCACGGCACCGTCCTCGTCACCGGCGCCAGCGCCGGCATCGGCGCCGCCTGCACCCGCGCCTTCTCGGCGGCGGGCGCTCGGCTGATCCTGGTGGCGCGGCGGGAGGAGCGGCTGCGGGCGCTTGCGGACGAGCTTCGCAGCCAGCACGACACCGAGTCGCGCGTGCTGCCGCTCGACGTGCGGGACGGCGCCGCCTTGGACGCGGCGATCGGCGACCTCCCGGAGGCCTGGTCGTCGATCGACGTCCTCGTGAACAACGCCGGGCTGGGGCGCGGGCTCGATCCGCTCCACGAGGGAAGCCCCGATGATTGGGAGGCGATGATCGACACCAACGTGAAGGCGCTCCTCCGCCTCACCCGCGCGGTGGTGCCGGGGATGATCGAGCGGGGGCGCGGGCACGTCGTCAACCTCGGCTCCACGGCCGGGCACGAGGTGTATCCGGGCGGGGCCGTCTACTGCGCCACCAAGCACGCGGTCAGGGCCATCACCCGCGGGCTGCGCATGGATCTGCTGGGCACCCCGGTACGCGTCACCTCGGTGGATCCCGGGCTGGTGGAGACGGAGTTCAGCCAGGTGCGCTTTGGGGGAGACGAGGCGCGCGCGGCCAAGGTGTACGAGGGGCTGCAGCCGCTGACCGCGGAGGACGTCGCGGACGTGGTCTTCTTCGCGGCCACCCGCCCCCCGCACGTCAACCTCGACACCGTAGTGATGATGCCCACGGCGCAGGCTTCGTCGCTCCTCGTCGATCGGGAGTAGGGAGATGCGCTTCTACCCGAGGGTGGCCGCCGCCGCGGCGGGATTCCTGGCCGCGAGCGCGTACGGCACCGCGCTGGCCCTCCTCCGTCGCGACCCGTCCGAGGTTCCGGTCGAGGTAGCCCGCATGGTGGCGCGCCTCATGACGGGCCCGCTCGGGTTCGAGGTGGAGGTCGAGAACGAGCGGCTCCTCTACGCGCACCAGCCGTGCGTCTACCTCTGCAACCACCAGAGCATGTACGACGTGCCGGTGCTGGGGCACCTCTACCCGGACCGGACCATCGTGGTGGGGAAGCAGGAGCTGCGCTGGATCCCCTTCTTCGGCTGGCTCTTCCGGCGCACCGGCAACGTCTGGATCAACCGTGCCGATACCGAGTCCGCGGTGCACCGGCTCCGGGACGCGGAGCGCGCCATCCGGGAGCGGAACGTGTCGGTCTGGATCTTCCCGGAGGGAACGCGGGGAAGGGAGCCGGGGCGGCTGCTCCCCTTCAAGAAGGGAGCCTTCCACATGGCCGTGAACGCCGGCGTTCCGCTGGTGCCGGTGGTCGTATCCCCCATCGCCCCGATCTTCGACGGACGCAGACGCCACATCCAACGAGGCACCGTCCGCGTCCGCGTGCTCGACGCGGTTTCTACCGAGGGAGTGGGAGAGGACGACATCGAGGAGTTGATCGCGCTCGTGCGGGGCCGGATGCAGGCCACGCTGACGGAGCTTGCCCGCGAGACGCCGGGCTAGCTCCCTTTTTCCCTTCAGACCGTCAGCGGCTCTCGGGGATCAGCAGCGTCTGCCCGATACGAACGACCGAATCGGGCATGTTGTTTACCTCCCGGATGCGCGCCTCGGAAACGCCGTAGCTTCGGGCGATGTTCCAGAGGGTGTCCCCGGACCGGACGATATGCGTGCGGGTCGCCTCCGGCTCCTCCGCCTCCACGACCTCCTCTCGCTGGATCCGTGCCCCGTTCGCGACCGGAATGCGCAGGACCATGCCGGGCTCGAGGCGCCCCGGATCGACGTCGATGTTCGCGTCCGCCAGCTCGTCCATCTCCACGCCGTACTGACGGGAGATGGCCCAGAAGCTCTCCCCGGGCTGCACCTCGTGCACCGGCATGCCGTCCTCACCCTGCCCCGGCTCGGGGTCCGCGATCTCCCGCTCCTCCGGATCCCCCTCGAAATCGTCCTCGTCCGGCTCATCGTCCGCGGGGACGCCGGGCGCCGGGGTCACCGCCACCCACCCGTCAGTCCCCTCCGGGGCAGCGGCCACCCGCTCCCGTGCAGGCACCGCCCCGAACACCTCGACGGCGAACGGGGCGCGCACCCGCTCCTCGAGCGGGATCTCCGCCAGCCCCTCGTCGGCGGCCTGCACCGGAACCGGGGCGTCTGCGGGCGGCTCGCCGGGCGCGCAGGCTGCGGCGGCGAGGAGCACGAGGGGAAGGAGCGCGGCTCTGTACATCATCGGGGAAACGGTGGCGGTCATGGAACGAATCCGGGTCATTCTCACGCGCATACCCCGGGCCGCCCGTCTTGCTCCGGAGGGGTGACCCATTCGCCGCGCCCGGTGTAATCTGGGGCGACGCTCACCACATCCCTCGACCCGACGCATGACGGCCACGCTCACGCCTCCGGAGCTACAGCGCTACGCCCGGCACCTGATCCTCCCCGAGGTCGGGATCGCGGGACAGGAGCGGCTGCGTGGGGCTTCGGTGCTCCTGATCGGAGCCGGGGGGTTGGGCTCCCCCGCCGCCCTCTACCTGGCCGCCGCCGGCATCGGCCGGATCGGAATCGTGGACGACGACGTGGTCGACGCCACCAACCTGCAGCGACAGATCCTGCACGCCACCGGGGACGTGGGCCGCCGGAAGGCGGACTCGGCACGGGAGCGCGTCACCGCCGCCAACCCGCATGTGGAGGTCGAGCTCCACCCGTTCCGGCTCGACTCCTCGAACGCGCTAGAAATCTTCAGCCGCTACGACCTGGTGGTGGACGGCTCGGACAACTTCCCCACCCGCTACCTGGTCAACGATGCCGCCGTCCTCACCGGACGCACGGTGGTCTACGGATCGATCCAGCGCTTCGAGGGGCAGTGCTCCGTCTTCGGCGCACCGGGCGGGCCGTGCTACCGCTGCCTCTTCGCCGATCCGCCCCCGGCCGGCCTGGTTCCCTCCTGCGCCGAGGCCGGCGTGCTCGGCGTGCTTCCCGGGATCATCGGCACGCTGCAGGCGCTCGAGGTCATCAAGCAGATTCTGGGGATCGGGGAGTCGCTGGTCGGCAGGCTCCTCCTCTTCGACGCCCTGGCGCTCCGCTTCCGGGAGATCCAGCTTCCCCGCGATCCGGCCTGTCCCGCGTGCGGGGACGAGCCGACCATCGACGCCCTCATAGACTACCAGGACTTCTGCGGGCTCAGCGGCTCGCAGGAGAACGACGACTCGGGAGATACCATGCAAGACGAGATACCGGAGATCAGCGTCCTCGACCTCAAGGAGCGGCTGGACCGCGGCGATTCAATCACCCTGGTGGACGTCCGCGAGCCCGGTGAGTGGGAGATGGGCAACCTGGCCGACCACGGCGCCGTCCACATCCCCATGGGCGAGGTCCCCGACCGCGCCGACGAGATCGACCCGGAGAGCGAGGTTGTGGTCTACTGTCGCTCCGGTGCGCGTAGCGCCCAGGTCGCAGGCTTCCTCCTGGAACGGGGGTACGAGCGCGTCCACAACATGGAGGGCGGCATCCTGGCCTGGTCGGACGAGATCGATTCGAGCATCCCGAAATACTAGCGGCTCGCGGCTCGCGGCTAGCAGCTCGCAACTGGGAACTGAGGGTGTCTGGCTGTAAGGATCGGCCTTTGTGGGGGCCCGCTGCCTTCGGTCCACGCCGCGCTCCGCTCTCTCCGATACCCCCGCGGCACCGTTTGCCCGCGAGCAGCGAGCCGCCAGCAGCCGGCCCTTCTGGCACGGATCATGATCTGCCCACGGGGCGAACCCTAACTCTGATCTGCCATGCGTGCACTTCTCGGCATCGCAATCCTGCTCATCGTCATCTGGATCGTCGCCCGGATCGTAGGCTTCGTGGCGGGCGCGCTGCTCAACCTGCTCTGGATCATCGCCCTCGTCCTCTTCGTGATCTGGCTGATCGGGCTGATCACCGGGCGGAACAGAACGACGGGCACGCGAGCGCCCTGACGCCCGCACACGCCTGGTAGGCGACGGCCCCTTCCGGTTCCGGAGGGGGCCGTTTTGCACAA
>SKRI01000132.1 GCA_007118565.1 Gemmatimonadota bacterium
ACGAGGAGGCCGCCGTCGCGGTGAATGCTCCGCCGAACCGCGCCGCACGGATCGGCGGCGGCGAGAGTGGCGCGAAGGATCGACCCGAGCCGATCGCGGAGGAGCTCGCTCACCGTACGGGGCGGGCTGTCCATCCACAGGTACAGGCCCTATCTTGCCGGCCGATCGATCGTTCGCATGGGAGCGGGCGCGGCGGATTCATGAAAACCGGGGAGTGCGGATGACTGGGGTGTATGCGTTGATCCTGGGGTGCGGCGCCATCGCGCTGATCTACGGGGCGTGGGCTGCGCGCTCCGTGCTGTCGGCCGCGGCGGGAACGGACCGGATGCGGGAGATTGCTCTCGCCGTTCAGGAGGGGGCTTCCGCCTACCTCAACCGCCAGTACCGCGCCATCGCCATGGTCGGGATCGTGGTCACGGCGCTCCTCCTCGCCTTCCTCGGGCTCTGGGTGGCCATCGGATTCGTCCTCGGCGCCGTCTGCTCGGGCGCCGCCGGATACATCGGGATGAACGTCTCGGTCCGCGCCAACGTGCGCACCACCGAGGCGGCGCGCACCGGCGGGCTCAAGCCGGCCCTCGACATCGCCTTCCGCTCGGGCGCGATCACCGGGATGCTGGTGGTGGGCCTCGGTCTGCTCGGCGTGGCGGGGTACTACCTGATCCTGCTGGCCCTCGACGTTCCCATCCGGCTGATCATCGAGGCGCTGGTGGCCCTCGGGTTCGGCGCCTCCCTCATCTCCATCTTCGCGCGGCTCGGCGGCGGTATCTTCACCAAGGGCGCGGACGTCGGCGCCGACCTGGTCGGCAAGATCGAGGCTGGGATTCCGGAGGACGACCCGCGCAACCCGGCGGTCATCGCCGACAATGTGGGCGACAACGTGGGCGACTGCGCCGGCATGGCCGCCGACCTCTTCGAGACCTACGCGGTCACCGTCGTCGCCACCATGCTCCTGGCCTTCATCTTCTTCGCCGGGGAGATGCAGGAGACGATGCTGGCCTACCCGCTCCTCCTGGGCGCGGTCTGCATCATCGGATCGGTGGTCGGCACCTTCTTCGTTCGCCTCGGCAAGAGCCTCAGCATCATGGGGGCGCTCTACAAGGGGTTCATCGCCGCCGCCGCGGTCTCCGGTGTCCTCATCGTAGTGGCCACCGCGATGCTTCTCGGTCTGAACGAGCCCCTCCTGACGGCACCCGGCGGCTCGATCACCGGTTGGGACCTGGTGATCTGCGCCATCGTCGGCCTCTCCGTGACCGGGCTGCTCATCTGGATCACCGAGTACTACACCTCCACCAAGTACCGGCCCGTCCGGAGCATCGCCGAATCCTCGACGACCGGTCACGGCACGAACATCATCCAGGGGCTGGCCGTTTCCATGGAGGCCACCGCGCTCCCGGTCATCGTCATCTCGGTCGGCATCATCGTGGCGTACGCCGCGGCCGGTCTCTTCGGCATCGCCATCGCCGCCACCACCATGCTCTCGCTGGCCGGGATGGTCGTGGCGCTCGACGCCTACGGCCCGGTGACCGACAATGCCGGCGGCATCGCGGAGATGGCCAATCTCCCCGACGAGGTCCGGGTCACCACCGATGCTCTGGACGCGGTGGGCAACACCACCAAGGCGGTGACCAAGGGGTACGCCATTGGCTCGGCCGGACTCGCCGCGCTGGTCCTCTTCGCCGCCTACACCGAGGACATCGGCCACTACTTCCCGGACCTGGAGGTCGTCTTCCGGCTGCAGGATCCATGGGTGGTGATCGGCCTCTTCATAGGCGGCCTCCTCCCCTACCTCTTCGCCGCGCTCTCCATGAAGGCGGTTGGCCGCGCCGCGGGCTCGGTGGTGCACGAGGTGCGGCGGCAGTTCCGGGAGATCCCCGGAATCATGGAGGGCACCTCGCGGCCCGACTACAGCCGGGCGGTGGACATGCTCACCAAGGCAGCCATCCGGGAAATGATCGTTCCGGCCATGATCCCGGTTCTCGCACCGGTGGTGCTCTACACCGTGGTCTTCGCGGTGGCGGGGCAGGTGCCCGCGCTGATCGCGGTCGGCGCCATGCTCCTCGGCACCATCGTCACCGGCATCTTCGTCGCCATCTCCATGACCTCGGGGGGCGGCGCCTGGGACAACGCGAAGAAGTACATCGAGGACGGCAACTACGGAGGCAAGGGGTCGGAGGCACACCACGCCGCGATCACCGGCGACACGGTGGGTGATCCGTACAAGGACACCGCCGGCCCGGCCATCAACCCGATGATCAAGGTGATCAACGTCTCGGCGCTGCTCCTGCTCGCCATCCTCGGCACCTTCGTGGCGTAGACTGATGCTGCTCCGATGAGCAGGCCCGGGACCGACCTCGCCGTCCCCGTCGACGGCGACGACCACATGCGCGGTCCGGTCGACGCGCCGGTGACCCTCCTCGAGTACGGGGACTACGAGTGCCCCGACTGCTTCGGCGCGCGGCTCGTGGTGGAGGAGGTGCAGGAGCGAATGGGAGACGCCCTCCGCATGGTCTGGCGCCACTTTCCCATCGCGACGATCCATCCGGGCGCGGAGGACGCCGCCCAGACGGCCGAGGCCGCCGCCGCGCAGGGGCGCTTCTGGGAGATGCACGACAAGCTGCTCGCCTACCAGGGCGGCCTCCACGGGGAGATCCTCGAGATCTGGGCCCGGAAGCTCGGCCTCGACGTCCCCCGCCTGCGGCGGGAGCTCGTCGAGGGGACGCACGCCGACCGGGTGCGGCGGGACATGCGGAGCGGCGAGCGATCCGGGGTGAACGGGACGCCCACCTTCTTCATCAACGGCTCGCGCTATACGGGCCGCATCGGCCCCGACGACCTGCTCCACGCGCTGGCCGGCCACATCGGCTGAGCCCGCCCTCCCCTCCGACGGAGTGGCGGACTTCCTGCAGCCCTCGCGATCTTCCTCCCACAGGCGGAGATCATGGCCACATCGACACCCGAGCGGAAGCGGCACCCCCGCGCACGCGCCCTCCTCATCTGGGGCGGTCTGCTGGCCGTGGTGCTGGTTGGGGCACTCCTCCTCTCGCAGCGAGATAACGGCGAGGAACCGCCACCGGTGACCGGCCTCGTCGAGGAGGCGCCGGTCCAGCTCACCCTCGAGGCCCAGGTGCTCGGGGATACCCTCCTGGTTCACGGCACCACCAATCTTCCGGACGGCTCCCTCCTCTCGTACGAGATCCACCAGGTCGAGGACCCCCAGCTCCGCTGGCACGCCGAAGGCCACGCCCAGGTCGCATTCGGCGCATTCAGCGAGCGCATCGACATCGGCGACTGGCCGGGTGGGGACGTGGAGGTCTTCCTCTCCTTCCCCTCCGCTCTGGGCGGGGTGGAGCAGCCCGAGGAGGCCGTCGCGCGGTTCGGCGAGCGGGGGGAGCGGCTGACCGGCCGCAACGTCGTCGAGTACGACGAGGGCAACCGGATCGAGAAGATCGCGGTGGTCCAGCACCGGCCGGAGCAGCCATGAGGCGGGGCCTCTGCACGGTCGCCGGCCTCCTCGCGGCGCTGGTCGCCACCTCCGCCTGCAACGAGGCCGGTGCCCGCAACGGCGAGGCCGGAGCGCCCATCGACACCCTGGCCGGCTTCCGCCTGGGGGATGGGGCCGAGGCGGTCGAGTCCGCGGCCCGGCGGGCGGGCGTGGAGCTCACCTGCGCCCCGGCGCTCCCCGCGCCGACCGACCCGCCCGAGGGCCCGGTGGGGGAGAGCTGCTCCCCGGAGGGGGTGGAGCGCAACGCCGAGGGGTACTTCGAGGTGACGCTCGACGCCGATGGCAACGTCCGGCAGATCTACCGCCCGCACCAACGGGAGATCAGCGTGGACTCGCTGCGCACGGAGATGATCGCGGGATTCGGCCCGCCCGTCCACGAGGACGACATGGAGCACGCCGGCTACCTGGCGCGCTGGGAGCGGGGCGACGCCGCGCGTCTCCTCACCTGCCTGGACGAGCACGACGCCCGGCAGTGCGCCGAGGGGGTGATCCCGCGGCGGCGATGAGACACCTCGACATCGAGCTCACCCGTGGCGACATCACCGCCCAGCCGGACGTGGACGCCATCGT
>SKRI01000027.1 GCA_007118565.1 Gemmatimonadota bacterium
CGGGAGCCGGCGGTCCGTGCCTTCACCCGATCGTCGGAGATGGTCATCGGCTGGGTCGTCGCCAGCGCGGTGATCGGTGCCATCAAGGCCGTGGCGGTCATCATCTTCCTCACCCTGATGGACATCCCGGGCGCGGTGATTTGGAGCGTCGTGGCCTTTTTCGCTGCCTTCGTGCCGCGGAGCGGCTTCTACCTGATGACCATTCCGCCGGTGGTGGTGGCCCTCGGGGTTGACCCGCTCACCGCGCTCTGGACGCTCCTCTTCTACGTGACCTTCAGCGAGCTCTTCGGCAACTTCGTCGTCCCGAAGATCTTCGCGCAGACGATGGAGATCAACGCGGTCTTCATCCTCTTCATGACGGTTGCCATGGGGTATGGGTTCGGTGTGATCGGCGTTCTGCTCGCCGCTCCGGTCTCCGGCTTCATCAAGGCGTACTACGACGAGTTCTACCTCGCCCGGCAATCCCCCGATCCGGCGCTGGACGAGCGAGTGGAGGCGATGCTCTCGCGGAAGATCGGGGAGAGGGAGGAGGTCACCGAAGCAGGGTGAAGACCGATCTGGTCGGGCACTTGCATCGGAGCGGTGCGTCCCGACGCCGCGGCCGGGTAAGATCCGCCCCGCAACCACCGAACCGGAGAAACCAGATGCGCGCTCTTCAGCTCTTCCTCCTCGCGATCCTCGTCCTGACCCTTCCCGGCTGCGAGGCGATCGCTGGGATCTTCGAAGCGGGCTTCTGGGTGGGGGCCGTCGTCGCCGTGGTCCTCTTCGCGGTGGTCAGCTTCGTCGTCGCGAGATTCAGGGGCCGCTGACCGCACCGGCGCGAGCCGCAACGGCAGAGGCCCCCGCGCAACCGCGCGGAGGCCTCTGCACTTCCGTGGTGAGGCTTCCTCACCCGATCCGCTCGCGGACCTCCCGCAGCACCCGGTCGGGCTCGATCGGCTTGGCGAGGACCAGGTCGCACCCGGCGTTCCGCAGCTCCCGGCCGACCGCCCCGTAGCTGTGCGCGGTGAGCGCGACGATCGGGATGTGCCGGGTCGCCGGATCGCCCTTCAACTGCTCGGCCACGCCCCGGCCGTTCATCCCCGGCATGGAATAGTCCGTCAGCACGAGGTCCGGAAGCTCACTCCGTGCCTGCTGGACCGCCTCTTCTCCACTCCCCACCGCGAGCACCCGGTAGCCGTTCTGCTGCAGATACATGGCGTGAATGGCCCGGAACTCGAGGTGGTCGTCGACGAAGAGAACGGTTTTCATGGTCGCGCCGGTGCGGGTGGATCGATGCCGGAGCGAATCTAGAAGGATCCCTACGACTTCGGAAGACGCCGACCTCGCCTGTTCGGGAACGCGACCAGGGGATCGCGCCTCTGCTCAGGTTCGGTCCGCAAGACGCTGCTCGATGTCCGCGATACGCTCATCCACCCCTGGGATCTCCACATCGGGAAGACGATGTGGATCGACCCGGCGATACAGGGTAAGGGCGCGCCGGAAGCTCTCTTGCGCGGCTTCGACCTCTATCTCCCGCTGGGAGAGACGGCCGGTGAGGTAGAACATCTCGGCCAGGAGCCAGCACCGGGTCGGATCGGTGGAGCCGGCTGGCGCCACCAGCATGCCCAGGCTCTCGGGCGTAAGGCGGTGGGCGAGCGCCAGGTCGAGCCCGGCCTGCGAGGCCAGCGCATCCAGTTCAGTGCGAATGGTCTCCACCGAGCCGGAGCGCTCGCCCCAGATTCCGCCGGCAAGCCGCCCCAGCTCCTGCGCCATGAGAATGAACTTCGACTGCTGTATGAGGATGGCAGCCTCCGGGTGTGTGCCGTGGGGACTTCGGGTCGACCACTACTCCCGCATCTCCTCCGGGTCGAGCCCCGTCTCCCGGCACCACTCGACGTACGCCAGCGGCGAGATCTCCGAGGGAGTGATCTCGCTCCGCCCGCCCCAGAAGACGTTGGTGTAGCTCACCGGAATGCCGGCCTCCTCCAGGTGGCGGTCGATGGCGGCCTTGTGCTCGAGCACCTTCTCCTTCTCCATGCCGTGCGCCACCGCCATGACGTTGACGTCCCCGAACGCGGGGCCGCCTTCGCGCCAGTAGGCATGGGTGATGACGTGGTGGCGGCCGACCTCGCGTCCGGCCTCGATCTCCCGTCCTTCCGGGACTCGCCAGTGGAAGAGGCCGTTGTAGCGGGTGACGCGCGTCCCCTTCTCGGAGGGCTTCACATGCTCGAGGAACGTGGAGAAGCGGCCCACCACACCCATCTCCTCAAGCTCGCGTCCTACCGAGAGGAGCTCGTCGAGCGAGATTCCGGCCTCCTCGGCACGTGAGCTCCACGGGCTCTCGCGGATCTCCCCGGGCTCCAGCTCCCGCTTGAGCGCGGTCAGGACCCGCCACTGGTGGTCGGTGAGCTCGACCACCTCGGTGTCCATCACCGCGGCCGGCTCGTCCGACCGCGCTCCGGGGGGAAGTCCCCGTCGCCGCATGTGCCCCACCCCCAGCTTGAAGAGCTTCTTCGCAGGCATGATGCGGAAGGCCTCCGCCCCGATCCGATCCGCCATCACCTCGCAGTGCCTCTGCATGGAGAAGCCGACCGGCACCTTGAGCGTGGTCCAGAGTCGGTACTGGCCCCCTTCCGTCTCCTGGTCTGTGGTGCGGATCACGATGTGCCCGGAGAAGGGGTCCTCCCGGTGGAGGTGCTCGAACGCTGCGGAGAGCTGCTCGTTCGGCACCTTCCACGCGACGAGCGCCCCGGGCGCCAGCGAGGTGGTGATGAGCGTCTGGCGGACGCGGCGGATGACGCCGGCCTCGAGCATGGCCCGGATCCGCTCCAGCACCGTCTCCAGTGGTACGCCGGATCGCTCGGCGATCTCGCGGAAGGGGCTCGCATGGAAGCCCTGCAGCTGATCCTCGGATATCTCGAGGATCCGCGCATTGACGGGATCGGTGATCTCTGTGGGAACGGTGCTCGTTGTCGCCATCGTGGTATTTGGTTTTTGAAAGCCCGGCCTGCGGGGTACTGCGGAGCTGCGGCGTGCCGGCTCCGCGGGTAGCCGCAAAGTGGGAGATGGCGGTGAGAGGCGAAAGTCGGGAGCCATCCCCCCGGGCGTCGGGAGCATTCCCCTGCTGGTCGGCATCCTGTGCGAAAGGCCCGACGGAATCCCGTCGGGCCTTCCATCTCCCCATCCCGCCCGCCGGCTTCAGTGGTAGTGGATGTACATCGGCACGGGGTCGAGGTTGAGGATCTCCTCCGGGGTCATGATTCGGCCGTTGTTCCGCCGGTCGTTCCGGTAGAAGACCTTGAAGCCGAGGAACTGGACCGGCTCGGGTGCCACGATGTCGCGATAGGTGGCGATCTTCTGCGCCGGCGGGCCCCAGCCGTCCATATGCATCACCACCTGGACCTCGTCGGTGGGACGGATCTGGTTGGCGTTCGTCACCATACGCTGCGTGAAGCGGTGCACGATGAGCACCTTCGGCGGAAGGTTGTTCTCCCGGACGATGCGCGAGAGAATGCCGATGATCCGATTGATCTCGCGGGCGTCGGTTGTGCCGATCCGCGTCCCGGGCGGGCTTCCCTCGGGCATGTCGAACTCCGGATCGATCCCCAGGTGGACGTGCGGCTGCCGCAGGTAGGGCATGAGGCGCTCCATCTCCGCCTCGTATGTGCTGAACCCCGGCTGGATGTCCAGGAAGACGATGGCGTTCCGCCGGTCCGCCCACGTCATCACGTTGTCGATGATCCGGGTGGAGGTGCGGTTCCGGTAGAGGCCGTCACGACCCGGATCCGCTGCCGCCACCGTGGCGATCAGATGCAGCGCGGGCTGCACCGGTGTGCTCGGGTCGGCCCGTTCCCAATTGGCGACCTCGGTATCGAGGCGCGCCAGCATGTCGTGTGGCGGCACCTCTCCGAGAATGCCCATGCGTCGCGAGGCGGGGTGGCCGTAGAACGCCACGATCCGCCTCTCGGGGAGCACCGCGCCGGTCGGGCGGGATGCCGGCATGCGCGGCTCGGCCGCCGGTGGCGGCAGGTGCGCCAGATCACCGGTGGGCGCCGCTGCCGGGGGAGGGGGCGGCGGAGGCGGC
>SKRI01000121.1 GCA_007118565.1 Gemmatimonadota bacterium
CTCTTCCTGGACCTCCTCCTCCGGCACCGGCTGGAAGTCTACGAGCTCGAGCGCCCGGTGTCGGCCGGCGGGCACGACTTCGCGCCGGGGTCGGCGTGGGTGGTGCCGACCCGCCAACCCGGCTACCGGCTGGTCCGCTCCGTCTTCGAGCGCACCCACGAGTTCGCCGACAGCGCCTTCTACGACGCCTCCACCTGGACGGTGAGCCTGGCCTACGGGATCCCGGACGGCGACATCCGCTCCCGCAACATTCCCCGGGGCGCCCGCCTGACCGAGGTCCCGGCGCGGCGGACGGTCGGCGCCCCGAGGAGCGAGAACGCCTACCTCCTCGACTGGAGCGATTACTTCGCCCCGCGCGCCCTCTACCATCTCCTGGCCAACGGCGTGCACGCGGAGGCCGCCTTCCAACCCTTCACCGCCCGTACGCACGAGGGGGAGCGGGAGTACCCGCGGGGCTCCGTCTCCATTCCGGTTCAGGTCCAGTCCATGGACGCGGATGCGCTGCACGTGCTGATCGAGGAGGCTGAGCGCAGCTCCGGCGTCCGCTTCCAGAGCACGAGCACCAGCGGGGTCGTCGCGGGCATCGACCTGGGGAGCCGCAACTTCCGTCCGCTCCGCGCGCCGCGGGTGCTGATGCCGGTGGGAGACGGAGTCTCGGCGAACGAGGCGGGGCAGATCTGGCACCTGCTCGACAACCGGGTGGACATGCCGATCACCAAGCTCGACTGGCGGGAGCTTCCCCGCGTCGACTTCAACGACTACGACGTGGTCGTGCTGGTGTCCGGGAACTACGGCCGCATCGACGGGGAGCGATTGGAGGAGCTGCAGCGGTGGGTGAGGAACGGGGGCACGCTCGTGGCGTTACGCACTGCGGCACGCTGGGCGGTGGAGAACGGCCTCGCGCCGAACGTCCGTCTCGAGGAGGAGAGGGGAGATGGAGGTGCCGCCGCCCAGCCGCTCGGACGGCGCGATTACGCCGACGCAGCCGCCATCCGCGGGGCGCAGGTGATCGGTGGCTCCATCTGGGAGGCGGACCTGGATACCACGCATCCGCTCGGCTTCGGCTACCACCGGCGAAGCCTGCCGGTGTGGCGGGATCACAGCCTCTTCTTCGCGCCGAGCGAAAATCCGTTCAGCACGGTGGCGCAGCTCACCGACGACCCGCACCTGAGCGGCTACATCTCGGACGAGAACCGGGAGCGGCTGCGCGGCTCCCCCTCGCTGATGGCCGATCAGCTGGGGCGGGGAAGCGTGGTGCTCTTTGCGGACAACCCGGCCTTTCGGGGGTACTGGTACGGGACGAACCGACTCTTCCTGAACGCCCTCTTCTTCGGCTCGCACATCGAGGTGCCGCCCGCGCCATAGCCTTTGAGCCGGCGCCGCCAGCCTCGAGGTCGCATCTGGATATTCGCTCCGGGATGGTGTATCTTGCGACGCCCCTCCACGAGTATTCCCTCCAGTCGATTGACCGGACGGCCGTTCGTTAGGGTTCCTAGCCGGTTCGACATCCACTGGATTCATTTACACAGCCTCGCGACCCATGCATTCGACGCCTTCGGTACTGCGCCGTTCGATCTCCGTGCGCCACGGTTTGATCCTCCTCCTGCTCCTCGTCGTCCCAGCCTGCGGCACCCGGACCGCGGCGACCGCACCGTCTCCCGATCCGGGTGCGGAGCGGGATCGGACGGGCGAGAACGGGATCCGTCCCTATCGTCAGGTGGTGCCGGAGCGAGCCGTCTCCGACGAGGGCCTCTTCACGGTCCACAAGGTCGACGACAAGTGGCTGTACGAGATCCCGGACGCCATGCTGGGCCGGGAGATGATCCTGATCACCCGCGTTACGGGGACGCCTTCGGGAATGGGCTTCGGCGGTCACCGGCAGACCACCGAGGTGGTTCGCTGGGAGCGGAGGAACGACCAGATCCTGCTGAGGCAGGCAAGCTTCGAGAACGTGGCCTCGGACACGCTGCCGATCTACGAGGCGGTGCGCCGCTCCAACTTCGAGCCGGTGCTGCAGGCCTTTCCCATACGCGCGCTCACCCCGGACGAGGACGGGGTGGTGATCGACGTCTCCGAGTTCTTCCTTTCGGATGCGCGCATCATCGGCCTCACGCGGCAACGGAGGCAGCAGTACGACGTGCGTCGGCTGGACGCTCCGCGCACCTTCATCGAGTCGATGCGCAGCTTCCCGGAGAACGTCGAGATCCGGAGGGTGGTGTCGTACGAGGCGGATTCGCCTCCCTCCAACGCCGCGGGCGGCACCCTCTCGGTCGAGTTCGGCCACTCCCTGATGGTCCTGCCGGAAAACCCGATGATGCCGCGCCTCTGGGACGAGCGCGTCGGGTACTTCTCGGTGCAGCAGAACGACTACGGCGCGGACGAGCAGCGCCTCGCACAGCGGCGCTTCATCCAGCGCTTCCGCCTGGAGCCCTCGGACACCGCGGCGTACCTTCGCGGCGAGCTGGTGGAGCCGGTAAGGCCCATCGTCTTCTACATCGACCCGGCGACGCCCGAGAAGTGGCGTCCGTGGCTCGCGAAGGGGGTGGAGGACTGGCAGGTGGCATACGAGGCAGCCGGCTTCAAGAACGCCATCATCGCCAAGGAGGCGCCCTCGCCGGAGGAGGATCCGGACTGGGATCCGGCCGACGCCCGCATCAGCATCATCCGCTACCTGGCCTCGCCGGTGCAGAACGCGTCCGGACCGCGCTTCTTCGATCCGCGGACCGGAGAGATCCTGGGCACCCACATCCAGTGGCATCACAACGTGATGAACCTGCTCCGGAACTGGTTCTTCGTGCAGACCTCCGCGGTCAACCCGGATGCACGGGGGGTGGAGTTCGACGACGAGGTGATGGGAGAGCTCATCCGATTCGTCTCGGCGCACGAGGTGGGGCACACCATCGGCCTCCCGCACAACATGAAGGGCCACTCCTCCATCCCGGTGGATTCGCTCCGGACCCGGTGGGTGTGCGAGAACGGGACCTCGAGCTCAATCATGGACTACGCGCGCTTCAACTACGTTGCGCAGCCGGGTGACGACACCTGCTTCTACCCGCAGGTAGGCGTGTACGACCGGTGGGCAATCGAGTGGGGTCACCGCGTCATTCCGGATGCCCGGTCCCCCCAGGCGGAGAAGGAGGTGCTGAACCGGTGGATCCGCGAGCGCGAGCACGATCCGATCTACCGGTTCGGGGATCCGACCCAATGGGATCCGGGCTCGCTGACCGAGGCGTTGGGAGACGATGCCATGCGCGCCTCCGATCATGGCGTGGAGAACCTGAAGCGGACGATGGAGGGGCTTCGCACCTGGACCTTCTCCGACGGGCAGGACTACAGCGACCTCTCCGAGCTCTACGGTCAGGTGATCGGGCAATGGAACCGGTACATCGGCCATGTGGTGACGAACGTCGGCGGAGTCGACTGGACCCGGCAGGCGCAGGGTCAGCCCGGCGCCCCGTTCACCCCCATCGCCCGGGAGCGGCAGCAGCGCGCCATGGACTACCTCGACCGGCAGGCCTTCACCACGCCGGAGTGGATGCTCGATCAGGAGATCCTCTGGCGGATCGAGCACGAGGGGGCGGTCGACCGCATCCGCGGCCTGCAGGTCTCGACGCTGAACCGGGTGCTCGACCTCGACCGGATGAAGCGGGTGATCGAGCAGGAAGCGCTCCTGGGGGCGGGCGCGTACTCGCTCCCGGCGATGATGGACGATCTGCGGGGCAGCGTCTGGCGCGAGCTGGCGGCCGGGCAGCGGGTCGACCCCTTCCGCCGGAACCTCCAGCGCGCCTATGTGGAGCGCCTCGAGGCGCTGATGGAGGACGAGGACGCGAGACGGACGGATGTGGTGCCCCAGGCGCGCGGTCAGCTGCGGACGGTTCGAGCCGAGGCGCAGCGAGCCATTCCGCGCACTCGTGACGCCGCGACCCGGCTGCACCTGGAGGACGTGATCGTCCGGATCGACCACGCGCTCGATCCGCGCTCCTGATCGATGGATCTGCAGGATACCTTGGCTAGCGGAGCTTCACGATCTCCGCTCCCGCACTGTC
>SKRI01000104.1 GCA_007118565.1 Gemmatimonadota bacterium
AAACTGACTCGCCGCACGAAGAAGCTGATCGTCGGTGCCGCCGCCATCGGGGCCCTCGCGATCGGCGCCACCACCCTGATGGGATCCGGCGCACCGGAGACGCCGCCCCTGATGAAGGTTGCGGTGGAGCGCGGCGACGTCTCGCGCCGGGTGGTCGCGCACGGGGCGGTGCAGCCGGTCCAGACGATCACCGTGGGCAGTCAGGTGTCCGGCATCATCGACGCCGTGCACGTGGACTTCAACGACCGGATCGAGCGGGGGCAGGTCCTCGCGCGGATCGACCCCTCGACCTTCGAGGCGGACTATCGCTCGGCGCGCGCCGAGCTGGAGGCGGCGGAGGCCTCCCTCGAGCTCGCCCGGCTCCAGTGGGGCCGCATCCAGGCGCTCCGCGAGAACCAGCTCGTCCCCGCCTCGGAGGTGGACCAGGCGGCTGCCAACCTGAGGAGCGCCGAGTCGCAGCTGACGGTGCGCCGCCACGCCGTGGAGCGGACCCGCCGAGAGCTGGAGCGGGCCACCATCTACGCTCCCACCGACGGGATGATCATCTCCCGGACGGCCGACGTCGGACAGACGGTGGCGGCGAGCCTGTCCGCGCCGGAGCTCTTCGAGATCGCCACCGACCTCTCCCGGATGCGGGTCCACGCCATGGTCACCGAGGCCGACGTGGGCGTGGTGCGCGAGGGGCAGACCGCCCGCTTCACGGTCGACGCCCACCGGGACCGCACCTTCACCGGCCAGGTCGTGCAGGTCCGCAACGCGCCGCTCACCGAGAGCAACGTGGTGCACTACGAGACCATCATCGCCGTCTCGAACGAGGAGGGGCTCCTGAGGCCGGGGATGACGGCGGAGATCTCCATCATCACCGACGAGGTTTCCGGTGCCGTCCGGGTGCGCAACACCGCGCTCCGCGCCCGCCTCCCGGACTCGCTCCGCCCGGCCGAGGTGGAGGGGGAAGGGACGAGCGTCTACCGGCTGGTGAACGGGGAGCTGGTCGCGGCCCGGGTGACGACCGGGCTGGCGGACGACGTCTACACCGAGATCCTGGGCGGGGTGGAGCCGGGCGACTCGCTGGTGGTGGGCGTCTCCCTCCAGACCGGCGAGAACGAGGAGCGCCGCAGCCTCTTCGGGGGCAACCAGGCGCAGTTCTGATGGCGCTGATCGAGCTGACCGGCATCACCCGGAGCTACCGCTCGGGCAAGCTGTCCGTCGACGCGCTCCGCGGCATCGACCTCGAGATCGACCACGGAGAGCTCGTCGCGGTCATGGGGTCGAGCGGATCGGGAAAGTCCACCCTGATGAACATCGTCGGCTGCCTGGACCGGGCCACGAAGGGGCGGTACCGGCTGGCGGGGGAGGACGTGTCCGCGCACTCCCGTGACCGCCTCGCCTCCATACGCAACCGGATCCTCGGCTTCGTCTTCCAGGACTTCCACCTGCTTCCTCGCACCTCGGCCCGCGAGAACGTCCAGATCCCACTCCTCTACACCGAGGAGCCGCTCTCCTGGAATGCGATGGGCGCGCGCGCCGAGGCCGCGCTGGAGAGCGTGGGGCTGGGCGACCGAATGGACCACACCCCCGCCGAGCTTTCGGGCGGCCAGCAGCAGCGGGTGGCCATCGCCCGCGCCCTGGTCACCCGGCCGAGCGTCCTCCTCGCCGACGAGCCGACCGGGAACCTCGACACCCGCACCACCGTCGAGGTGATCGACATGCTCCAGGCGCTCAATCGCGACGGGCTCACCATCGTGATGGTGACGCACGAGCCGGAGATCGCCCGCGCCGCGAGCCGTATCGTGACGTTGCGCGACGGCCTCGTCCGCAGCGACCGGCAGCAGGAGCCGGTGGCGGCCGACGCCCTCTTCCCCGATCTCGACGAAGAGGAGGAGGAGCTGCTCGGGGAGATGTCCGCCGCGGGAGGTGTCGCATGAAGTGGAGCGCGCTCCCCCTCCTCGCCGCCCGCGACCTCCGCCGCCACCTGCTGCGGACGGTCCTCACCGCCCTCGGCATCATGATCGGCATCGGGGCGGTCATCACCATGGTCGGACTGGGCCAGGGCGCCCGCGCCGAGGTCGAGGAGCAGGTCAACCGGCTCGGCCAGAACGTGGTCCTCGTCTTCCCCGGCGCCCAGCAGCTCGGCGGGGTGAGCATCGGCGCCGGCAGCCGGAACACCCTCACCGTGGAGTCCGCCCACGCCATCCGCGACGAGATTCCCGAGGTCATCGCCGCGAGCCCCGAGGTGCGCTCGCAGCGGCAGATCGTCTACGGCAACCGGAACTGGCACACCCGCGTCTACGGCCAATCGCACGACTACCTCCAGATCCGGCAGTGGCCGCTGGAGAGCGGGGAGATGTTCACCGAGGAGCACGTTGCAAACGGCTCGCTGGTGGCGGTCATCGGCCGGACCATCGTGCAGGAGCTATTCGAGGGATCCGACCCGATCGGGGAGACGATCCGCGTCCGCGGCGTGCCGCTCACCGTGATCGGCGTGCTCGCGGAGAAGGGGATGTCGCTGATGGGCTCGGTGCAGGACGACATCGTCCTCGTCCCGTACTCGACCGCCTTCCAGCGGATCTCCGGCCGCTCGCACGCCATGGCGTACAACATCCAGGTGTACGACGAGCGGTCGATGGAGGTGGCCCAGGCCCGGATCACCGATCTCTTGCGCGAGCGGCACCGGCTGGGTCCCGACCAGGAGAACGATTTCACCGTCCAGACCCAGCAGGAGGTGGCCGAGGCCGCCACCGAGACGTCGCGGGTGATGACCTTCCTGCTGGCCTCCATCGCCGCCATCTCCCTCTTCGTGGGGGGCGTCGGCATAATGAACGTGATGCTGGTGAGCGTGAGCGAGCGTACCCGTGAGATCGGTCTGCGGCTCTCCGTGGGCGCCCGCGGGCGAGACGTCCTCTCCCAGTTCCTGGTCGAATCCGTGGCCCTCTGCCTGATCGGCGGGATCGGCGGAATCCTGGTCGGCCTCTTCGCCACCGAGATGATCGCCCGCTCCGCCGGGTGGCCGGCGCACTTCTCGACCGACGCCATGATCCTGGCGGTCTCGGTCTCGGGAGCGGTGGGGCTCTTCTTCGGCTTCTACCCGGCCTGGAAGGCGTCGCGGCTCGATCCCATCGAGGCGCTCCGGCGGGAGTGAGTAGGAGCGGCGGGAGCCGGATGGGCGCCGGGACGGACACGGCGATCGGCCTCCTGGTGTACGGCAGCCTGATGCACCCGGAGGCGCTGGCGCCGAAGTTCGGGGTGGCGGCCTCCTCCCTTCCGGTACGCATCCGCGGCTACCGGCGGAGCTTCTGCCAGGAGCCGTCGTGGCGGAAGGGCGCCGCCGAGCGCCGCGGCGTCCTCACCGTGCGCCCGTCGGGAGGGAGCTGGGTCAACGCCATCCTCGTCTGCGGCTGCGGTTCCGAGGTCTTTCGCACCCTCGACCACCGGGAGCGCGGGTACACCCGCGTCGAGGTGGCGAGGGGGATGATCGAGCCGTACGGACCCGGTGCGGAGGTCGACGCCCTGGACCGGATCAGCATCTATGGCGGGCGGCGGGAGATGTGGAATCCGGCGCTGCTTCCGAACCCCGGCTACCTGGACCTCTGCATCCGAGCCGCGAGGGGGTGGGGTGAGCGCTTCCTCGAGGACTTCCTCGCCACGACCCGTGTGGGAGATGTCACGCTGCGGTCGTTCCGCCGGAGTCGCGGCGCGGCGTCTGCGGACCCATCGCCAGGTTCGTCAGGACGGTATCCGAAGGGGCCAGCATGATCGGAGCGATCGCGGGCGACGTCATCGGCTCGGTCCACGAGCACGCACCCACCCGGACCACCGACTTCCCCCTCCTCCAGCCGGGAAGCCGCTTCACCGACGACACGGTCCTCACCGTGGCCACGGCGCACGCCATCCTGACGGAGACGCCGTACGCGGAGGCGTATCGAGACTTCGGCCGGCGCTACCCCGACTCAGGTTACGGCGGGATGTTCTCCCGCTGGCTCTTCTCGTCCGATCCACGACCGTACAATAGCTGGGGAAACGGCTCCGCCATGCGGGTGTCCCCGGTCGGCTTCGCCTTCGGGACGGAGGAGGAGGTACTCCGCGAGGCGGAGGCGAGCGCCGCGGTCACGCACGATCACCCGGAGGGGGTCCGCGGTGCCCAGGCCACTGCCCTCACGGTGTTCCTGGCCCGCTCGGGCGCTGCGAAGGCGGAGATCCGCGCGGCGATCAGCGAACGGTTCGGCTACGATCTCGACCGGACGGTCGAAAGGATTCGCCCCGGGTACGGCTTCGACGTCTCCTGCCAGCGGTCGGTGCCCGAGGCGATCATCGCTTTCCTGGACTCGGAGGACGTCGAGGGTGCCATCCGGCTCGCCATCTCCCTCGGCGGCGACGCCGACACCCAGGCGGCCATCGCGGGCGGGATTGCCGAGGCGTACCATGGCGGTGTGCCGCCCGAGATCGCCGGCCCGGTCCGCGAGCGGCTGCCCGCCGACCTGCTCGAGGTGGTGGAGCGGTTCAGGGAGAGGTACAGCTAGGATCGAACTTCCCGGGCGATCCGTCCCTCAACCAGGAGGAGCTCGATGACGTCTCAGGCGAAGGAGTTCGTGAAGCGTCACCGCGACGGCTCGGTGTGGGCCCGTGGTCAGGCGATCGAGGGGGTGCCGACCGGATACTGGGAGTGGTTCCGGAAGGACGGCACCATCATGCGTTCCGGGCACTTCCGCGACGGGATGCAGGTGGGGGAGTGGACGACGTACGACCGCACCGGCGCCGTCCACAAGGTCACCGAAATGGAGGACGGCAAGGGGGGGAAGCGGACGGTGCTGGACGAGGGCTGAAACCACGCAGCCACGCGATCGATGGCCCTCGCCAAGGATCTGGACCGCCCTCCGCTCGCGGCAGAAGACCTGGCCGCTCAGCTGCGCGCCCTCGGCGTGGACGGGAGCGCTCCGCTCATGGTCCACGCCTCCCTGCGGCGTCTCGCGCCGGTCGAGGGAGGCGCGACGGGTGTCGTGGATGCCATGCTCGCCGCACTGACGCCCGGCGGCACGCTGGTGATGCCGCTCGGATCCGAGGGCGACGAGCCTTTCGACCCCCGCACCTCGTGCGCGGAGATGGACATCGGCACCCTTGCCGAGGTGTTCCGACAGCGCCCGGAGACTCGCGTGAACAACCACCCCGCCGCACGCTTCGGCGCCATCGGACCGCAGAGCGGCGCCATCCTCGAGCCGATCCCGCTCCACGACTACTACGGCCCCGGCTCCCCGCTCTCCCGTTTCGTCACGATGGGCGGACGCGCCCTTCGCCTCGGCGCCGATCCAGACACCGTCACCGTGACGCACTGGGCCGAGTACCTCGCGAACGTGCCGAACAAGCGGCGCGTGCGCCGGCGCTACCTCCTGGCGAGCGGGGAGGAGCGGTGGATCGAGAGTCTGGACGACGTGGAGGGCATCGCCTCGTGGGAGGGGGGAGATTACTTCCCGCGGATCTGGCTCGAATTCCGGGAGACCGGGCACGTCCGCACCGGCGCGGTGGGCAGCTGCACCGGCGAGCTCTTCGATGCCGCGCCCTTCGTGGAGTTCGCGGTGGAGTGGATGGAGACGCACCTGTGAAAGGTAGGCCCGCGACCTTTCGGGATCGCGTCTCATGCGAGCAGGGCGATACCGAAGGCGGCGAGGAGAATGAGGAAAAGGAAGCCGAGCGCGGCTCCCGCGGTGAGCCTGCGGTCGAGGAGCGTAGCCACCGCGGCCGTTCGTGTGATGCCCACGAGGAGCCGGCGGGAGGACTCGCCGAGGCCCATGCCTGTACGGACCCGCGCCACGGCGACCGGAAACGCGTGCCGGTGGGTGGCGAGACGCTCCAGCGGCACGATGAGATCGCCCGGTGGAACGTGCGCGCGGGCGAAGGGGAGGTGGTGCTTGAAGCGCCACAGCCCGAGCGCCAGCAGCCCGCCCACTCCGAGCGGCCAGATGCTGTCGAAGAGGCCCAGGACCGGCGTCGGCTCGACCACACCGGGTGGCGGCGGATAGGCCCAGGTGAGCCAGAGGGGCGCCAGCAGGACGAGCAGCACGAGCCCGACCCAGGGAATCCACCGGCCGGGTGGGGGCGAAGGTTCCGGGTCGCGCGCGTTCCCTGGCGGGTGGCCTCCTCCCTTCGCTCCGGCACCGGCCTCGGGCCCCTCATCTCCCAGCACCGTTAGGAACCGCGCCAGCAGGAGGGTGGTTCCCGCGGCCGCGACGCTCAGCAGGAGGGCGAGCAAGGAGGGCCAGCCGCCGGGCAGCGCCTCTCCGGCGTACTTCAGCGCCGCCTTGGCGGCGGCACCGCTGGTGAACGGGGCCCCCGCCAGAACCAGCGCGGGCAGGCCGGCGCCCACGTAGAGCCATACCCGCCGCATTCTCGGATGCGAGCGCCGCGGCGCCACGCCGACGCTCAGGAAGAGGGCCGCCTTGGCGAAGGCGTGGTGGGCCGCGTAGTGGACGAGCGCCAGCACGGCGATCGCCGCGTACGCCGGGCTCAGGAGGGCAATGCCGCACGCCACGGTCATGTACCCGATCTGGCTCACCGTGGAGTAGGCGAGCACCGTCTTGGGCTCGCGCTGGAGCGATCCGAGGGTCACCCCGTAGAAGGCGCCGATCACCCCGGCCGCGATCAGCGCCGTCCCCAGCCCGGGGAGGGGCTCGGAGCCGAAGGGGAGGAAGCGGATCCAGCCGAGGAGCCCCGCCTTCACCATGACCCCGCTGAGGAGCGCGCTGGCCGCGGTGGGCGCCACCGGGTGGGCAAGTGGCAGCCACATGTGGAGCGGGACCAGCCCGGCCTTTACCCCGAAGCCGGCCACGAAGAGGTAGGGGAGGATGGCAGGCATCTCCCCCGCCGCGTATGCCTCGCCGAGTCGGTCGAATCCGAGACCGTCGGCGTGGGCGGCGGCCAGCATCAGCCCTGCCAGCAGGCACGCCTCCCCCGCCAGCGCCAGGGCCAGATAGACCCGCCCAGCCCGGAACCCGGCGGGAGCGCGGTTGTGAACCACGAGCCCGTACGCCGCGAAGGTCATGGCGGCGAAGCCCAGGTAGAAGGTGAGCAGGTCCCGGGCGAGGATGAGGACCAGGTTCCCGGCCAGCGTGAGCAGGAAGAACCCGAAGAAGGCATCGCGCCGCGGGTCGGCCGCGTGGTAGGAGCGGGCGAAGATCCCGGCCCCCGTCCACAGCGCCGCCGTGAAGAAGAGGAACGCCCGCCCCACCGGATCGAGCCCGAGCCGGATGCCGGTGAAGATCTGCGGCAGCACCAGCTCCGCGGTGGGAGCGGGCCAGGCAGTCAGCAGGAGGGCGGGAAGCGCGGCCAGGGGCGCGAGCGCCACAGCCACCGCCCTCGACGCACGGCTCAGCCAGAGCGCGGCCAGGAGGAGTGGGGTGCCCGCGGCCGCCACGATCAGCAGGATCTCGGCGCTCATGGTTGTACCAGCCCGAAGACCCGGTCCACCACCATCCACACCCAGCGGAGCGGGCTGATCTCGGCCTCGGCAAAGACGCCCGCGCCCAGCGCCAGCGCGGCGGTGGCCAGCGTCGGGAGCAGGAGCAGGGGCCCGGCCTCCCGGATCCCGATGACATCTTCACCTTCACCGGACGAGGCGTCGGGATGAGGATCGAGCCAGGCAGTCTTGAGGATGGGTAGGAAGTACGCGGCGTTGAGCAGGCTGCTCGCGATCAGCAGTCCGATAATCCACGGCAGCCCGGCCTCAATCGCCCCCACCCCCAGGTACCACTTGCTGATGAAGCCGGCGATCGGGGGGAGGCCGATCATGCCGAGCGCGCCGATCGAAAAGGCCGCCATCGTCCACGGCATCCGGCGGCCGATCCCCGCCATCTCGCTGACGCGGCTGATCCCGTGCGTCTCGGAAATGTTCCCGGCGCAGAAGAAGAGGGTGATCTTCATCAGCCCCTGGTGCACGAGGTGCACGAGGCCCCCCGCCGCCCCCAGCGGCCCGGACATCGCCGTGCCCAGGGCTATGTAGGAGACCTGACTCACCGTGGAGAAGGCGAGCCTGCGCTTCAGGTCGTCCTGGTAGAGCGCGCGGAGCGAGCCGTAGAGGATGGTCACCGCGGCCGCCCCGATCACCACGTACGCCATTCCCAGTGTCCAAGACAGCTCGATCCCGAAGACGCTGTAGAGGATGCGGACGATGCCGAACGCCCCGGCCTTCACCACCGCCACCGCGTGCAGGAGGGCGCTCACCGGCGCCGGCGCCACCATGGCCGTGGGCAGCCAACCGTGCAGCGGGACGAGGGCGGCCTTTACCCCCACTCCGGCAAGGAGCACCAGGAAGATGCCGGTCAGCGCAGGGTACTGCTCCGGCGGCACGTGGGCGAGCGCGCCCCCGTCCACGAAGGCCACGGTTCCGGTCAGCGCGTACAGCCAGACGATCCCGAAGAGCAGCACGGTTCCGCCGACCACCGTGTAGATCAGGTAGATGCGGCCGGCCCGCGTCGCCGCCTCGGAGCCGCGGTGCACGACCAGCGGATAGGTGGCCCAGGTCAGCGCCTCGTAGAAGATGATGAAGGTGAAGAGGTCGCCCGCGAAGGCGATCCCCACCGTGGCAGTGACGCAGAGGCTGAAGAACGAGAAGAAGCGGTTCCGGTTCGGCGATCCCTCCAAATAGCCGATGGCGTAGACCGTCGTCACCAGCCAGAGGACGGCCGAGAGCGTGATGAACAGGAGCGCCAGGCTGTCGCCGACGAGGCTGATCTCCAGCCCGGGGAGGATGGAGAGACGCCACTCGTACCGCTCTCCCTCGGCCACCCCCCAGAGCATGACTCCCACCAGCGCGAGCTTCACCCCTGCCCCGCCCAGGTTCAGCACCCGGCGGGTCCGGACGCTCTCCTCCCTCAGAAAGGCGATGATCAGCCCGGGGATGAGCGAGCTGAGGAGGATGGGGATCGGGAGCGCGTCCATCCCCCGGAGCGCGAGGAGCATCTCCTGAACGCTCACGGCGCCCCCGGGAGCGGCCCGAGCAGGTCCAGCGGCGGCGCGGCCACGAAGCCGAGGCCGAGCGCCACCAGGGCGAGGAGGAGCGCCGCCGCCTCCATGCGGCGCGGCACGGGGTGGGTGGGCCGAGTCGCCTCCGGGGACCACTCGAAGGCGTGCCGCAGCACCAGGAAGACGTAGCCGGCGGCCAGCAGGCTACCGAGCACGAGCACCAGGGCCCAGATCCAGTTCCCTGAGCCGAGAGCGGCGGAAAGGAGGAGCCACTTGGCGATGAATCCGCCCGAGGGTGGCATTCCCACCAGGCTCAGCCCACCGATTCCGAACGCGGTGAAGGAGATCGGCAGGCGGTGGCCGATGCCCGCCAGGGCGGGGAGACGATCGGCCCCCACCGCCTTCACCATGCTGCCGGCGGCCAGGAACATCGACGCCTTGGCGCAGGCGTGGGAGACGACCTGGTAGACGCCGCCCTGCCAGGCGGTCTCCGCCCACGGTCCCGCGACGGCGATCAGGGGAAAGAGGATGAAGAGGTAGCCGAGCTGCGCCACCGTGGAATAGGCGATGAGCAGCTTGATCGTCCGCTGCCGGAGCGCCAGCACCGACCCCCAGAGGACGGCGCCGGCTCCCAGCGCGCCCAGCACCAGGAGAGCAGCCTCGAACCCTCCGCCGGACACCCCGAAGACCTGCAGCCAGAGCCGTAGCAGCACGTAGAACGAGGCCTTCACCACCAGCCCCGACAGCACAGCGCTCGCGGGTGTGGGGGCGCTCGCGTGAGCGGGTGGGAGCCAGGCATGGAGCGGGAAGATGGCCGTCTTCGCCATCATTCCGAGCGTCATCACCGAGAGCGCCAGGAGGCTCGCCGCATCCGGCTCGGCCACCAGGCCCAGCAGGGTCAGGGAGAGCGTCCCGTACCGCGCGTACAGGAGCGCGATGCCGAGCAGGAAGAGGAGCGAGCCGGCCATGGAGACGAGGAAGTACCGCATGGCCGCCACCGTGGCGTCCCGGGTCGCCGCGAGCGCGACCAGCGCTACCGCCGAGAGCCCGAGCAGCTCCAGCATCACGTAGAGGTTGAAGACATCGTCGGAGACGAAGACGCCGTTCAACGAGGTCCAGAGCAGGAGCCAGACGAGCCAGAACCACCGCCCGGTCGTGCGGTTGAAATAGGCGCCGGCGTAGAGGGTGGTGGCGGCGCCCACGACCGCGGTGGCGGCGAGCATGAGCGCCGACAGGCCGTCCACGTGCAGCTCGATGCCGAGCGGAGCTCCCCAGCCACCGAGCGGGTGGCGGAGGGGCCCCGCCTCCTGCACGGCCCGCAGCGTTCCGAAGGCCAGGACCGGCGCGATGATCGCTGTCAGATACGCCGCCACCCGCCCCGCCCGCCAGCCCCCGATCGCGACCGCGGCCGCGGCGAGGGGGAGGGCCACCGACCACGCCGCCCATGCGCTGCTCTCCATCACCCGGCCCCGGGGAGGTGCCTCCGGGGGCCCACCCGTACCGGTGCTCGTGCGCGGGCGCTCACCGCGGGTGGTCCTCGGGGAGAGTCGAGCGGCCGGTCTTCTCGCGGAGCCGCAGCGCGAGGCCGAGCCCGAGCGCGGTCGCGCTCACCGCCACCACGATGCCGGTCAGCACCATGGCCTGCGGAACCGGGTCCGCCGCGCCATCTGGCATGGGCCCGGGGGCCGCGATCAGGACCAGGAAGGCGCCGCTCGCCATGACGTTGATGGCGATGATCTTCCGGAGCAGGTGGCGGCGCGCGAGCAAACCGAAGAGGCCGGTGCTGAAGAGGAGGGCGCCGGTCAGGGCGTAGAGGAGCGCCGCGCTCACGGACCCCGCCGCTCGCCGAGGACCGGCACCTCCGCGAAGAGCGCTGCGAGCACGGCGGCGATCGAGAGCGTGAGCACTGCCTCCACGACCAGGATGATCGCGGATGCCTCGGCCGGGGGGAAGAAGAGGAGACGGCCGTGCACGAGCAGCCCCCAGACCCCCGCCCCCAGGAAGACCACGAGGCCGGAGGCGACCGCGGCTCTCACGATCCGCGCGGGGGGGAGAGGGATGTGCAGGCGCCCGGTCAGGATCAGGAGGACCGCCCCTCCGGCCAGGAGGGCGCCTGCCTGGAATGCACCCCCGGGAAGGTAGCTCCCCGCCCAGGCGAGATAGAGCGCGGTGAGAAGGATGAGTGGCAGCACCAGCCGCAGCAGCGCCGAGACAACCGCGCCGCTTCCCGTGCCCAACGGGCCCTGCAATCGCTCGACGGCGACCGTGCGCAGCACCCGGCGGTCGGCTGCCCCGCCGCGCACCGGCCCGAAGCGGGTCACCGGGCGACCGGGCTCCATCGCCCAGACCGCAGCGACCGCCGCGACCAGGACCGCCACCTCCATCAGCGTATCGTACGCGCGGAAATTGAGGAGAACGGCAGTCACCGGGTTCTCGGCCCCACTCAGGTGCAGCGCCGGCACAAGGAATTCGGCGATCACCACCGGGCGCTCCGGGAGCGTGATGAGGACCACCCCCAGTACCGCCGCCAGGGAGACGGCCAGCACGCCGGCAACGGCGGTCGACAGCGTCGCCGCAATCCGCTCTTCGCCCGGCGGGCTCACGGCTCCGCCTCCGGAACGGTGGTGGAGGCGGGCTGCGGCTCCTCCTGCGCAAGGTCCTCCCGGGCAGCCAGCCGGCGGAGGGCGTTCAGGAAGAGCGCGCCCGTGACGCCGGCACCGAGCGCCGCCTCCGCCAGTGCCAGATCCGTCGCCCCCAGCCGAACCCACGCGAGCGACATGAGGAGCCCGAATGCGATGAGTAGGACCACCGCCTCGAAGAAGTCGCCGGTGATCACGATGCGCGCGGCGAGGGCGATGAGGAGCCCGACCGTGACGAGATCCACAGCGATGGCGGCGAGGCTCATTCGCGTCTCCACGGCTCCACCCCCCGGTCCAGCGCCGAGCGGCCCAGCACATGGCACACCGTGGAGGCGGCGCCGAGTACGAGCACCCAGATGACGAGGAGCTGCACGCGCGCCGCCCAGTCCCCGGCCACCAGCGCGAGCCCGACCACGACCAGACCCAGACCGAGGTTGTCGGCCTTGGTCAGGGCGTGCAGGCGGCTGTACACGTCGGGGAAGCGGAGCACCCCCGCCGTTCCCGCCACGAAGAATCCCGCACCGACGAGGACCAGCGCGGCCGCGATCATCTCGACTGCGCTCACCGGTCGTCCTCGTCGGCGACGGTCCAGCCGCGCTCGGCAAAGGTGAGCGCGAGGACGACGGCCAGGAGCGCGAAGACGAGCGCAACGTAGCGGAGCGGCGGCGAGCCCATTCCCTCCGCGAGGAGGAGAAGCACCGCCACGCCGGTCGTGCCGAAGAGCTGCGCCGCCAGCATCCGGTCCGCGGGCGTCGGGCCGCGGGCCACTCGCACCAGGCCGGCCCCGATGTTCAGGAGTAGGAGGGCCGCGACCGCGAGGGTGAGCTCAGCCATCGGTGGATGAATGGACTTCGGCGGCATCCAACCCTGGATCACGTAGCTTCACGTCGAAAAGCCGTGCGATGCGCTCTTCGAGCACCGGGAGTGCGGTGCGCCCGCCGCTACCCGGATCGAGGAGGTGCACGGTGATCTCCGTTCCGCTGATCCGCGCGGCGAGCGTGCCGGGAAGCAGACTCATGGTCCGCGCGAAGAAGGTCAGTGGGCTGCCCTGCGGCAGCCGCGATCGGTAGATGAAGAGCTCCGGTCGGATCGGCAGCGAGGGCCGCAGCGCTCGCAGGGCGGTATCAAAGCCTCCTCGGACGGACTGCCAGAGGAAGAAGGGGACGAAGCGGACTGCTCCAGAGAGACGCCAGCGGTGCGGAGTGGCCGCCGGCTCGACGGTGCGCCTAGCCCACAGACTGAGTGCGATCACCACGACGCCGACCGGAAGCGCTCGCGGCAGGCCGCTGGCGAGCGACCACCAGATGATCCCCAGCACGATGATCCACACGACCACGAGCGCCTCCTGTCCGCGCGTCAGCTGGATTGCGATCCCTACCGGTGTCGCCGCAGAGGGCGCTGCAAGGAGTTCGCCGGAGAGGGCGGGGGTGGACGGTGCCCCTCCCGAGCACCGCGTCGTGGAAGGCTCGGATGTCAGAGCGCTCCCGCCTCCGCCCGTGTGCGGCTCAGCCGCGTGCCGGCTCCCCCGCTTCCAGCCCCGCGAGCAGATCCAGGAGACCTGCCGCCTCCCATGCGCGGTTACGGGCGGACCCGGAGAGCGGGATAAGGACGCCCGCCTCCTCCAGCTGCCGCATGGCTCGATACACCTGGGAGCGGCCGCGGCCGGTCGCAGCGACGGCACCCGGCGCGGTGATGACCGGGTGAGCGGGGAGGACGTCGATCACCGCCCACGCGGCGGCGTCCTCGCGCGGCGCGTGGGCGGCGACGAGGCGGTCTCGCCAGCTGTCCGTCAGCGCGCGAACGGCGTCCAGGTATCCGGAGGCGAGCCGCGCGGCAGTGTACGCCGCGGCTGCGAACTGCTCGATCCACCCCTCGACCTCCTCCTCCCGAAAGCGCGTGAGTCCCCGGATGTACCGGTCCCGCTGGTTCGCGAGCACCACGCTGATCGGCGGCACATAGGCCGCGGCGAGTCCTCTCCGCCGGAGCACGACGTGGATCAGCGCCCGGCCAGTGCGCCCGTTCCCATCGTCGAAGGGGTGGATCGTCTCGAACTGCGCATGGACGAGCGCCGCCTGTACGATCGGAGGTAGGAGATCGTCGTCGATCGCCGCGCACAGATCTTCGAGCAGCTCCGGCACGTGGTCGACGGGTGGCGGGACGAAGTCGGCGCCGCATGGATTGTAGTCGTTGCCCCCGATCCAGTTCTGCCCGCCGCGGATCCGGCCGGCTAGACGCGCGCCGACTCCGCCGCTCATCAGCTGCCTATGGACCGCAAGGATCTCCGACACCGAGAATCGGTCGACGGCCGCCGATTTGTCGAGTGCGAGCTCCATGGCATCGATGTTCGCGAGGACCTCCGCCGTCTCCCGCCCGAGCCCACGGCCGAGATCGCGGCGCGCCTCGGCACGTGCCAGATCCCGCGCGTCGGTCTGCATCCCCTCCACCTTCGACGACGCGATCGATTCGGTCCGCAGCAGCAGCCGACCAAGCG
>SKRI01000083.1 GCA_007118565.1 Gemmatimonadota bacterium
GATCGGGCTGGACCGGATCGCGGGGTACTTCAGCACCGAGGTTGTGGAGGCCTGGGATGCCGCGGGGCGCGCGCTGCAGAGCATCCCGCAGATCAGCGCCTCCGGGCTGGAAGCTCGCCTGCATCAGGACGATGTAGCGGTCGTCGATGTACGGGGTGCGACCGAGTGGGAGGCCGGGCGGATCCCCGAGGTGCCGAACATCCCGCTCGGCTATCTGGCCGACCGCATGGACGAGATTCCCGCGGGTCGACCCGTCGTAGTGTACTGCCAGGCGGGCGGGCGCTCGGCGATTGCGGCCAGCCTCCTCCGGGCCAAGGGCTACACGAACGTGCTCAACCTGACGGGCGGTTTTGCCGCCTGGGAGACGGCAGGGCATCCAGTGGTGCGCGGAGCAGGGGAAGCAGCAGAGGCTCTCGTCTGACGGCTCGTAGCCGTTCCCCGAGAGCGACATCCGGGATGGGATGTCGCTCTCGTGCTTTCCCGGAACGGCCAGGCAGCGCGCACGGTATCGAGGCTGCCCCTTATACGTCCAGGTTCCTGACGTAGCGAGCGTTCTCCTCGATGAACTTCCTTCGCGGGTCCACGTGCTCGCCCATCAGCGTCTGAAAGATCGAGTCGGCTTCGACGGCATCCTCCAACGTGACCTGCAGGAGAGTCCGGGTTCCCGGGTCCATGGTGGTCCGCCAGAGCTGCTCGGGGTTCATCTCCCCGAGCCCCTTGTAGCGCTGAATGTGAATCTTGGCGGAGCCGCCGTTCCGGAGGCGCTTGAGGATGTCGTCGCGCTCGGCATCCGAGTACGCGTATGTCTCGCTCTTCCCCTGCGCCAGGCGGTAGAGGGGGGGTTGGGCGATGTAGATCATCCCCTCCTCCACCAGATCCCGCATCTGCCGGAAGAAGAAGGTAAGGAGCAGGGTGCGGATGTGGGCGCCGTCCACATCCGCATCCGTCATGATGATGATCTTGTGGTAGCGCGCCTTGGAGATCTCGAACTCGTCGTCGCCGATCCCGGTGCCGAGCGCCGTGATGATGGCGCGGATCTCGTCGTTGGAGAGCACCTTGTCGAAGCGCGCCTTCTCCACGTTGAGGATCTTCCCCTTGAGCGGCAGGATGGCCTGGAAGGACCGGTCGCGGCCCTGCTTGGCGCTGCCGCCGGCGGAGTCGCCCTCCACGATGTAGATCTCGCTGACCTGCGGATTGTTCACCGAGCAGTCGGCGAGCTTGCCGGGCAGGATCGAGGTCTCGAGCGCGCTCTTCTTCCGCGTAAGGTCGCGTGCCTTCCGCGCGGCATCGCGCGCCCGGGCCGCCGAGATGGCCTTCTCGATTATGGCCTTGCCGACCGAGGGGTTCTCCTCGAGGAACTCGGAGAGCTTCTCGCTGACGATGCTCTCCACCGCTCCCTTGACCTCGCTGTTGCCGAGCTTGGTCTTGGTCTGCCCCTCGAACTGCGGTTCCTTCACCTTCACCGAGAGCACGCAGGTCAGCCCCTCGCGCGCATCGTCTCCCGAAAGGGCGGTAAGTCCGCCCTTCTTGAAGGCACCCACACTACGCGCGTAGTCGTTGATCGTGCGCGTTAGGGCGGACTTGAACCCGGTGAGGTGCGTGCCGCCCTCGTGGGTGTTGATGTTGTTGACGAAGGTGAAGGTGTTCTCGGTGTAGCCCTCGTCGTACTGCATGGCCACCTCGATCTCCGCCTCCTCTCGCTCCGCCGTGATGTAGATCGGCTCCGGGTGGAGTGGCTTGCGCAGCCCGCGCAGGTGCTCCACGAAGCTGACGATGCCACCCTCGTAGTGGTACTCCTCCCGCCGCGGCTCGGCCGTCTCCCCCTCCTCCCTGCGCTCGTCCGTCAGCGAAACGCGCACGCCGCGGTTCAGGAAGGCGAGCTCGCGGAGGCGGGTGGCCAGCGTGTCGAAGATGTAGGTCCGCTCGGGGAAGATGTCGAGATCGGGCTTGAACGAGAGCGTGGTGCCCGTTTCGTCGCGACCGCAATCTCCCGTGATCTCGAGGTCCGTGGTCTTGCCGCCGCGGGCGAATGCCATCTCGTGGATCTTCCCGTCCCGGCAGATGGTGACCCTCAGCCACTCGGAGAGGGCGTTGACCACCGAGATGCCCACGCCGTGCAGTCCGCCGGAAACCTTGTAGCTCTCCTTGTCGAACTTGCCGCCGGCGTGCAGGACGGTGAGGGCCAGCTCGACGCCCGGCATCTTCTCGGTGGGGTGCATGTCCACCGGAATGCCGCGGCCGTTGTCGACCACGGTGACGGAGTCGTCCGGATGGATCGTGACGTCGACCCGATCCGCGTGGCCAGCCATCGCCTCGTCGATCGAGTTGTCGACGACCTCGTAGACGAGGTGGTGCAGCCCGCGCGGCCCGGTGGATCCAATGTACATCCCCGGCCGCTTCCGGACCGCCTCCAATCCCTTGAGGACCTGGATCTGACCGGAGGTATAGCCCGACCCGCTCTTCGCGTTCGCCATTTCGTTCGTTGAATGCGTACGACCGCGCAGCTATCTGCGCGGCATCTGCTCCCGTCCCCCCATCAGGAAGACGATCTTCTCGATGCGCCCCTTCTTCTTACCCGCATTGATGCGCGCCATGAGGTCACGGCGCATCATGTTGAGCTCCATCATCCAGGCGGAGGAGGCGACCTCCACGAAGAGGACGCCGTCGGAGACCCGCACCGGCCGCGTCACCTTCGCGATCCCATCGCCGACGAGCGCCGGCCACTCGGGTACCACGGAGGCCGCCTCGATCTTCCCTGCCAGTCCGCTCCGGTCGAGGAAGCGGGACACCACGCTGCCGACCGGCTCCGGACGGGGAGGGGAGGAAGAACGGTTCAATTGCTGGTTTTCGGGTGCGGGACCACGGCGGAGGACGGCGCGAAAATCTCTTTCCGCGAATCCCTGAATTTACCGCCCCGGAGCGGGCACGTCAAAGCCGGAAAACCCGGCCCGCGGAAACCGAGAAGCGGGGGAGATCGGCGCCGCCTACCGCCACGTCGGAGGGCTTGGGTGCGGTCAGGATAACCTGCCGCTCGCCGGCGCCCTCGATCCACTCCAGGATTCGCGTCGAGCGGCCCGGATCGAGCTCGGCGAAGACGTCGTCCAGGAGGACGATCGGGCGGTGTCCGCGCGCCTCCTCCAGAGTCTCCGCCTCCACCATGCGTAGCGAGACCGCGGCGGTCCGCTGCTGCCCCCCCGACCCGAAGGCGCGGAGGTCACGACCCACCGCCTGGAAGCGCAGCTCGTCCCGGTGCGGGCCGGTCACGGTCATCCCCCGGCGCCGCTCGCGCTCTCCGGTCCGCGCGAGCTCGGCCTCGAAGGCGGCCTGAAGCTCCTCGGCGCCCGCCTCCCCCTCCGGCATAGTCACCGCGGGAAGGTACTCGATCGAGCCCTCCTCGCCACCCGAAACCGTCCGGTACAGCTCGGCGAAGGAGCCGGAGCGATCCGCGGTCCACCGGGCACGCTCCACCATCACCCGTGCGCCCGCCTCCACCAGCCCGCCGTCCCAGGCGTGCACGCTGGCCGCGCTGCGACCGTCGCGGAGCGCGGCGTTCCGCTGGCGCAGCACGAGCCGGTAGCGCTGGAGGGCGCGCAGGTATCCCGGGCGGGCCAGGGATAGGAGGATGTCGAGGAAGCGCCGACGCTCCGACGGGCTGCCCGCCACGATGCCCACGTCCGAGGGGGCGAAGACGACCACGGACATCGCGCCGATGGCCTCGCCCACCCGCTCCGGCTGGACCCCGTCCACCGTCACCCGCTTCTCCCGATCCGCCCGCCGGTAGGCGGCCGCGACCGTGGTCTCGCGGCCGTCGGCCACGGCCGTTCCCTGCACCCGGAAGAAGTCCGCGCCGAACCGGATCAGACGCTCGTCGGTGGCGCCCCGGAAGGAGCGGAAGATCTGCAGGTAGTAGATGGACTCCAGGAGGTTTGTCTTCCCCTGGCCGTTGTCTCCCAGCAGGGCGGCGCCCCGCGGATCGAGCTCGAGCTCCAGCCCCGCGAAGTTGCGGAAGTCGGTGAGCCGGAGGTGGGAGATGTGCAA
>SKRI01000191.1 GCA_007118565.1 Gemmatimonadota bacterium
GAGGTCATCGTGACCGGCGCGGGCGCGCCCACCGAGCGTCGACGCCTCGGCAACACGGTCGCCTCCGTCTCCGGCGAGGAGATCAACGAGGCACCGGGCGCCACCGCAATCGATCAGGCTTTGCAGGGACGCGTCGCCGGCGCCGTCATCTCCCAGAACAGCGGGCATCCCGCAGGCAATGTGAGCATTCGCCTGCGGGGGACGAGCACGATCCTGGGCGGCGCGGAGCCGCTCATCGTGATCGACGGAGTCCTCGTCGAGAACAACTCGTCCGCCATGATAAGCCTCGGCGCCAACGCGCCCCGCGGCCAGGCGGCGCTCACCAGCCGCCTCCACGACATTGCCCCAGGCGACATCGAGCGTATCGAGATCCTCAAGGGTGCGGCAGCCGCAGCGCTCTACGGCTCGCGCGCCAACAACGGCGTAATCCAGATCTTCACCCGGCGCGGGCAGCAGGGCGCGCCCGTCATCACCTTCCGGACGGAAGGGTCGGTGAGCAGCACCCCGAACCGGTACGAGCTGACGCAGGAGCCGCTGGCCACACCGGGCGACGTGATCTTCGGGCCTGCGACCGAGGTAGGACAGCCGGTCGATCGCTTTTTCTACCAGGACGACATCTTCCGCACCGCCTACGGGACCCAGAACGAGCTCTCGATCTCGGGCGGCGCGGAGAACACCACCTACTACCTGTCCGGAAACTGGACACGTTCCGAAGGGATCGTCCGCCCCGCGGACAACGATCGGGTCAATGCGCGGGTCAAGCTCTCGCAGCGGCTGGCGGACTGGATCGAGATCTCGGGATCGGGGAACTACATCCGGTCCAACTCGACCTACGTTCCCGAGGGCGAGCAGACAGCGGGCGTCCTCACCACGCTGATCTTCACCCCCACCACGTACGATCCGACCTTCGACGAGGAAACGCTGCGGTATCCGGCGAGCCCCATCATCGCCACCAACCCGTTCGACGTGATCGAGAACTGGGCGGCGGAGGCGGATGTGACCCGCTTCGTGGGGAACTTCCAGGCGACGGCCACCCCGCTGGAAAACCTCACGCTCACCTATCTCTTCGGTCTCGACGACTCCCGCGAGGAGAACTACTACCTGCAGCCCGCGGGCTCCCCGGGGGCATTTCCGGGCGGACAGCTCCAGAACCCGATGCGGGCCATCCGTCGGTACAACAACGACCTGACGGCGACCCATGCCATGGACTTCGCCAACGGGTGGGAGCTGACCAGCACCCTGGGCTTTCGACACACCTTCGATCGGTCCGATGTGGTGGCGGCCACGGCCCAGGGGATCAACCCCGGGCAGATCACCCTCGGTGGCGGTGGCGCCACCCCGTTGACCGGACAGTCCATCTCCGAGATCGCCACGGTGGGCGGTTTCCTCCAGGAGCGTCTCGCCATCGGCGAGCGACTCTTCCTGACCGGCGGCCTCAACATCGAGGGCGCCTCCACCTTCGGTCCAACCGAGCGGTGGCAGCTCTTCCCGCGGCTGGGGGCATCGTACGTGATCAGCGAAGAGCCGTTCTGGCAGGGGAGCGCGCTCGCCCAGTACCTCCCGACCTTCCGCCTGCGTGGCTCGTACGGGGAGACGGGCGGACAGCCGCCGGGTGCCTACATCCGCTTCGACAACTACGCCAACACGGCTCATGCTGGACAGCCCGGATTCATCCCGGCGGGACTGGCCGGAAACGAGCTCCTTCGCCCGGAGCGGCAGCGGGAGTTCGAGGGCGGTTTCGAGGCCGGCCTCGCCGGTGATCGAATCGGCCTCGAGTTTACGTACTATGACCAGCTGACAGACGACCTGGTGCTGAGCATCCCGCTCCCGCTCAGCTCGGGCTTTACGAGCCAGTTCCAGAACATCGGAGAGGTCGCCAACCGCGGCGTGGAGGTGGCCCTCAACACGCTCAACATCAATCGTCCGAACTTCTCCTGGAGCTCGCGGCTGAACTTCTCCTCGAACCGGAACGAGGTCATCCAGCTCGCCGCCGCCTCGGATACCGTCGCTTCGGCCGCCGGATACCCCAACTTCATCATCGAGGGGCAGCCCATCGGGGTCTTCTACGGATCGGTTTACCCGCGTGACGCCGCGGGGAACATCATCCTGGACACGGCACACTGCAACGACCAGCCCGAGCCGTGCGGCCGGCCGCGCCGCCTCCGTGGCGAGGATGGGGCCATCATCCGCGAGATCATCGGCGATCCGAATCCACGGTTCGAGGCTTCGCTCGGGAACGACTTCTCGATCGGCGACAACGTCCAGCTCAGCGTTCTGCTAGACGGCCGCTTCGGCAATGACGTGGCCAACTTCTCCCGCCGAATCTCCGAGTACTTCGGAGCCGGGGTGGCCAACGAGCAGGAGGCGCGGGGTGAGGTTCAGCCGAACTTCTACACCCTCAATCTCGAACGCCACCTCCTGTACGAGGAGTTCATCGAGGACGGGAGCTTCGTGAAGCTCCGCGAGCTCGCGCTGCGCTACAACCTGAACCCGGAATGGGTGCGGCCCCTCGGAATAGATCGCATGAGCGTCCGTCTCGCGGGTCGGAATCTCCACACCTGGACGAACTACACGGGGATCGACCCGGAGATCAACCTCTTCTCCGCGAACACCGTGGCCCGGGGAGTCGATTTCGCCACCACGCCGATTCCGCGGATGTGGGTGCTCGGTCTCACCATGAACTTCTGAGGGGGGACCGATGCGAATGACGAAGACGATGAATCCAGAATCGGGAGGCTTCTTCATGCGGCAGCTGAGACCCCTGAGCGCGCTCGCGCTCTCGGTCGTGATCCTTACCGGGTGCGACCTGGACCTGACCAACCCGAACGCGCCGACCGAGGAAACGGTACTGCCGGATCCGGAGGGGATCATGTCCCTCGCGGTCGGCATGCAGGGGCAGATGGCGGGCTCGATGCTCGCCTATGTCCGCGCGCCGGCTCTCGTCACGGACGAATGGGCGCCGGGCTCGGCTGCACTGGCCGACGTGCGCAGCATGTTCGCGGCCGATGTCGATCCCTCGTTCGGAATCGTGGGCTCGCCCTACCAGTCCACCTACCGGATCTTCCGCTCGGCCGACAATCTGATCGAGAATGCGGATCAGGTCGGCCTGCCGGCCCCGATGGCGACCGGGATCACCGCGCTCGCCAGGCTTCACCGGGCAATGGCTCTCGGGTACGCGATCCTGCACTATCGCGAGGTGCCGATCGAGACGGCCTTCGAAGGGGGAGTCCCGCAGCCGCGTGATGTGGTGCTGGAGGAGATCATCTCTCAGCTGCGCGCTGCGGAGGCCGATCTCGCGACGGTGAGCGACGCCGAGCTGTCAGGCTTCCGCAACCGCGTTCTCGATCCGAACTTCGACCTGCGCAACACGGTCCAGGCGATGCTCGCCCGCTACCTGTTGATCGCCGAGAGGTACGAGGAGGCGATCGCCGCAGCGGAAAATGTGAGTCCGAGCGTCCTGTCGGCGTATTCGTACACAGGCGGCGACCGGAACCCGGTGCAGAACTACGCCTTCGGCCTGAACTACGTCACCCCGCTCATGTCGTTCGCGCGGGAGGCGGAAGCGGGTGACGAGCGGGTCGACTTCTGGGTGGACACCACCGAGGTTCGCGTCATCGAGGGCGTGGAGGTGGCTACCATGGAAGCATACTCCAGCCAGTCCGATCCCTTCCCGGTCTACCTTCCGGGGGAGATGCTCCTCATTCGCGCCGAGGCGCATGCGCGCCTGGGCATTCTGGACGAGGCGCGGCGGCTGATCAACGAGGTTCGGACGCAGTGCGACGCGCCAGTGAACGAGCCGACGGCCTGCCTGGAGCCGCTGACCGATGCGGAGCTGGAAACGATGGAGGACATCCTGGCCCAGATCCTCCACGAGCGTCGCTACGAGCTCTACCAGCAGGGGCTTCGCTGGGAGGACATCCGACGCCTAGGCGAGTTTGCCGACGTCGAGCCGCGGATCGAGTTTCTTCCGCTGCCGCAGTCGGAGTGCCTGATCAATCCGAACGTCGCCTGCTGATCGCAGGCGC
>SKRI01000291.1 GCA_007118565.1 Gemmatimonadota bacterium
GGTTCACGTTCCCGAATCCGTACAGCCCGAGACCCAGCACCGGCATGGGACGGAAGAAGAGCTCCGCCGCGATCGGCACGCCGAAGGTGGTGGGCAGCGCCTCACCCTCGTCGTGGATTCCTTCGCGCGTCTGGCCGCCCACCAGCCCCACCCCGGCGCTGGCCGAGGCGTGGACGAGGCCGCTGACGAAGGCGCGGCCGTAGAGGAGCCCTACGTCCCATAGCTCGTCCCCGAACACAGCGATGGTGCCTGCGCCCCGGACGGAAAGCAGGTTCCCGCCGAACTGGTAGGTGCCGGCGAGGTGCCCGGCGGGACCGCGGGAGGCGAAGCCGACCCCGCCCGAGACCCAGGCGCGGGTGCCGCGCGGTTGCAGGACGTCAGCGCCGCCGGGGGAGGCCAGCTGCGCACCGGCTGTCGGCACGTCCCTCCACTGGGCTTCCAGCGCTGGAGCGGACAGCAACAGGCCGGCAAGCGCGATCAGGAGGAGTGAAAGGCGGGGTCGGCTCATCGTACTCTCCGGGCTCGGGTCGCGGGTCGGGCGGAACGTACCGCGGCTCATAAACCGTGCTTGGCGCGCACCGCCTGCTCCATGTGGTCGGCAATCACCCGCTGGCCGTCCCGCGACGGGTGGAAGCCGTCGAAGCTGAACAGGCGGCCGAAGAAGTCGCGGGGATCATCCCGCGGCACCGGGCAGGTTTCCTCGACCGCCTGGACCATTTCCTCCACCGTCTGCGCCGCCAGGAGGTTTTGGCAGAGCCGGATTCCCTGGGGATCGCCGACCTGGGTCTCCTGAATGTCCGGCACGTCGATGTAGATCCAGCCGCGGTCGGCGGCTCGCGCCTGTATCGCCTGGTTGAACTCCTCCACCCGCGTAAGGATGGCAGCCTCCTTCTCGGCATCGATCACGAAGGGAGCGTCGACCGCACAGGAGATCTCCGTAGCGGCTGCAGCGCGAACGATGCGGGCGGAAACCAGATTGGCACGACCGTCGCCATCCGGACCGCAGTTGGCGCTCACCGGCTTGTTGCCGATGAGGGCGTGACTCGCCGGATCCTGCGCCAGAACCCAGTAGTAGAGCCCGGGCTGGACCAGGGGGATGAGGAGCGGGTTGCTGACGCCGAGGAGGATGGCGTCCTGCGCCTGAGTCTCCTCGGCAATGGCGGCCACGATCTGGTCCAGGCTGCCGACGAAGCTGTCCACCGGCGTCATCTGCCCCAGGTCGGCGGAGGTCACGGCGGTGAGCACGTCGTTGTTGCCCAGCCACACCGACACGAGCGTGGGGTCGGCGTTCACCATGGCCTGGACCAGGGTGCGGCCGCCGAAGATCTCACGGAATAGCAGGTTGATGAACAGGTTGTACGGGGAGAAGTCGGTCTCCGCCGGCTCCCTGAGGGCGTCCGCGATGCGGACACCCGGCACAGCCAGGCTGTGGTTCACCCGTGGCAGCGTCGTGTGCAGCCCCGCGCAGTCGGTGGCGCTGGCGCCGCCCACGCGCTCGGTGGTGAGGGCCAGCGGGCCCACCAGCGGCGCGGGGCATCCGGGCACGCGAACCCGGGCCCAGAAGAAGGGGGCGTTGAAGCGCTCGGCGAACTGCACCGAATAGGGGTGCGCCTGGGTACTGTCATTGATCCCCTCGGACTCGAAGCCGGCAGTGATGGAGTTGCCGAGCGCCACATAGCGGTCGAAGAGGGGATCGTCCGGCGTGGGTCCGACGCCATCGTCCCGGCAAGCGCCCAGGACGGCGGTGGCTGCGACAATGGCGACGATTGCGGTGATGGTGTGGTGCTTCCCGGGCATGCGACCTCCTTGGGAGAAGCGGGTCACGCCGGCCATGGAGGAGCCAGCGATCGCGGAAATGGGGAGCCGAAAAACCAGCACGAAATGTTCCCCGCTCCGCCCCCCTTCTGAAGGATTCGCCCGCCTGCCGCGGGCAGAGGGGGCGCCCCACAGGACACCGGCGAAAACCGTGAGCGCCAGGTCATGAGTCTATGCCGCCGTGCCGACGGTCAGCACCCTCGCCGCCGCCATCACCGCACGGAATGGGCAGCGTATGGAGAGCTGGTGCCGCTCGATTGACTTACATAGCACCGTCATGTATAGTACTGGAAGGTATTCTCGATCCGACACTGGCGCCCATGCGAACGCACGAAATCATGGAGATCAACAAGGAGCTCATCGCCGCTTCCTCGACCCCGATCGTCCTGGCAATCCTGGCCGGAGAGGACAGCTACGGGTACGCCATCCTCCAGCAGGTTCGGGAATTGTCCGGAGGGGGAATGCAGTGGACGGACGGGATGCTCTACCCCGTGCTGCACCGGCTGGAGAGGAACGGCTACATCCGGGGGCGGTGGGGCGTCTCGGACACCGGGCGGCGGCGGAAGTATTACAGCATCACCGAGCAGGGGCTCGCGGAGCTGTCGGAGCAGCGAAAGCAGTGGCAGACGGTGGACGCCGCGCTGCGCAAGATCTGGGTCGCCGCGTCGCTCCCGGGTGGGTGGACGCTCTCGCCGACTCCCACCTGAGGCTCGGGCGATGACGATATCCGAAGCGGTGCACCCCCTCGAGGAGCAGATCGACCAGTGGCGGAGCTACCTCCGCCGCCAGCGCGCGATCAGCGCCGCCGACGTGGATGAGCTGGAGGATCATCTGCGCGACCAAATCACGACTCTCGTGAATGCCGGCCTGTCGCCGGACGAGGCATTCCTGGTCGCGGTCAAGCGCATGGGTGGCCTCGACTCCCTTTCGCGTGAGTTCGCGCTCGAGCACTCGGACCGCCTCTGGAAGCAGCTCGTGCTCTCCGGAGACGGGGGCGAGGGGCGCGGGGAGCCGTCCACAGCCCCCGCATCGCGGACGATGTGGGTCGCCCTCGCCCTGGCGGTGGCGGCCGGCGTGACGATCAAGCTGCCGCAACTCTTCGGGATCCCGCTGGACGCCGATCAGGGCCTCTTCTACCCGCTCAACCTCAGCTTCTTCGTTCTGCCGTTCATCGCGGCATACTTCGCCTGGGACCGCTCTCTTTCCCGCTCCGGTTGGATGTGGGTGGGCGCGGGATTTCTCCTGTCGGCCGTCGCGGTGAACGTCTACCCGTATGCCGTCGAGGGAGATACGGCGACCCTCACGGCCATCCACCTTCCTCTCGCGCTCTGGCTGGCGGTCGGGGTGGCATACGTGGGCGGACGGTGGCCCGAAAACGACCGGCGGATGGACTTCATCCGCTTCACCGGTGAGCTCTTCATCTACTTCGTGCTCATCGCGCTCGGCGGCGGGGTGCTCATTGCCCTGACCTTCGCACTCTTCCAGGCGATCGGCATCGACCCGGAGCTGCTGGTGTCGGAGTGGATCGTCCCCGTCGGTGCCGTCGGCGCCGCGGTGGTCGCCACGTGGCTCGTGGAAGCGAAGCAGAGCGTCATCGAGAACATGGCGCCTGTCCTGGCCCGCATCTTCGTGCCGCTCTTCGCGCTCCTCCTCCTCGCGTACGTCGTCACCATGGCGGTGACGGGGCGGGGAATCGATATCGAGCGGGAGATCCTCATCGTGCTCGATCTGCTCCTGGTGGTGGTCTTCGGCCTCCTCCTGTACTCGATCTCCGCCCGGGATTCCCTCGCTCCTCCGGGAGTCTTCGACTGGCTTCACCTGACGCTGATCGCGGCGGCCCTGCTGGTGGATCTCGTGGCGCTGTGGGCCATCGGCGCCAGGATCTCCGAAATGGGCTGGACCCCCAACCGGATCGCGGCGCTGGGCATGAACCTGGTCCTGCTGGTGAACCTGGCCGGATCCGCGTTCCTGTACGGTCGCTTCCTCCAGGGTCGCACCCCCTTCTCGCGCCTGTGGGGGTGGCAGATGACCTACCTCTACGTCCTCGCCGGCTGGGCGGCGGTGGTGGCCTTCCTCTTCCCGCCGCTGTTCGGGTTCCGGTGAGGCGCTGGTGGCGGGTCGCTGCCACGGGCAGCTGCCCGGGCCTCTCAGCCGTCCCGCTCGCGTCGGCGGTCGACGGGCCGGAGCCGGGGCTCCTCTCCCTCCCCCA
>SKRI01000262.1 GCA_007118565.1 Gemmatimonadota bacterium
GTGGCGGCCTGGCTGATGGCGGTCTGCCTCCGGGGGATGAGCGACGATGAGACGCTGGCGCTTACGCGCGCCATGGTCGATTCCGGGAAGACCCTCGACTGGAGCCACCTCCCGCGTCCGCCGGTGGACAAGCACAGCACCGGCGGGGTGGGGGACAAGACCACGCTGGTGCTGATCCCCCTGATGGCCGCCGCCGGCCTCCCCTTCGTGAAGATGTCGGGGCGCGGGCTGGGCCACACCGGGGGCACCCTCGACAAGCTGGAGTCGATTCCGGGCTTCTCCGTGGACCTCGACCTCCCCGCCCTGCGGGAGCAGGTGAGCCGGATCGGCTGCGCCATCGTAGGGCAGAGCCGGCGGCTGGTCCCGGCGGACGGCAGGCTGTACGCACTCCGCGACGTGACTGCGACGGTGAACGCGGTCCCGCTCATCGCGAGCAGCATCATGTCCAAGAAGCTGGCGGCGGGGGCGCAGGCCATCGTGCTCGACGTGAAGTACGGCTCCGGCGCGTTCATGGAGACGCGGGAGGAGGCGCGCGAGCTTGCCCGCGCGATGGTTGCCATCGGCCAGGGGGCGGGGCGGGACGTGCGAGCGGTGCTGAGCTCCATGGAAGAGCCGCTCGGCAGGGCGGTGGGGAATGCCCTCGAGGTACGCGAGGCGATACAGTCGCTGCACGGGGAGGGACCGGACGACCTGTGGGCCCTGACCGTGAAGCTCGGCGCGCACCTCCTCGAGCTCGCGGGGGTCGCCGGCTCACGGGAGGAGGCGCGGGAGGCGGTCGAGCGGCTCCGGGCCGACGGCTCCGCCCTGGAGAAGCTCCGCGAGCTGATACGCGCGCAGGGGGGAGATGCCGGGGTGGTGGATGATCCCGGCCTCCTGCCCGCCGCGCCGGTGGTGCGTCCGCTTCCGCTCGACGGGGAGGCGCCGCAGTGGGTGGCGCGGGTCGATGCGCGCGCGGTGGCCGATACCGGCCTCTTGCTCGGCGCCGGGAGACGGCGCAAGGACGATGTCCTCGACCTCTCGGTAGGGGTGCGAATTCTGGCGAAGAGCGGTACGCGGGTCGAGCCGGGCGAGCCCCTCGCCGAGATCCACGCCGTCTCGGAGGCCGCGGCCGAATCGGCCGCAGGACTCCTCCGTAAGGCGTTCTCCCTCTCGGAGGAGGGGGTGGAGCGCGCGCCGCCGGAGTACGAGGTCGTGCTCGACTGATCGCCGGCCGGCAGATCGCCCCGCACATCCCCCCGCAACAGCCTTCCCCGCTCCCCGCTTTGACAGCGGATCCCGCGCCCCGTATATCCAGGGGACGCTCCTGAACGAGCGTCCGTCTCGCTACTCCGGCCGATGTCTCCGGCCATTTCATCGCCCTCCGGCGAAACCCCTGCAGAGCTACCCGTCATCATGAGGATCCGGTACGCCCTCGTCCTGCCCCTCCTCGCCATCCTCCCGTTGGCGCTGGAGGCCCAGACCACCCCGGTGGAAGGCCTCCGCGACAACCCGCCCGGCGTGCACGCCCTCACCGGCGCCCGTGTGGTCGTGGCACCCGGCCGCGTGCTGGAGGACGCCACCGTGGTGATCCGCGACGGCGTGATCGACGCGGTGGGCGCGGGAGTCGCGCCACCTGCGGACGCACGCGTCTGGGAGATGGAAGGCCGCACCCTCTACCCCGGCTTCATCGACGCGTACGCCGACGTGGGGATGCGGGAGGCGCTTCCAGAGGACGAGGAGGAGGCGTCGCGCGGCGCCGTATACTGGAACCCCCAGATGCGCGCCTTCGTCGACGCGGTGGCGGACTTTGGCGGGAACGACGGGGCGAAGGCGGCCGCGCTCCGCGCGCAGGGCTTTACTACGGCGATGACGGTGCCGCGGCTGGGGATCTTCCGGGGGCGCACCGCCGTGGTGAGCCTCGGCAATGGGACCGTGGCCGACCGGGTCATCCGGGAGGGAGTTGCGCAGTCGGCAACCCTCTGGCGGGACAACGAGGTGAGCCGGGCCTACCCCACCTCCGGCATGGGCGCGCTGGCTTTCCTGCGGCAGACCCTCCACGACGCCGACTGGCACGACCGGGCGCACGCCGCCTACGCGCGTAACCCGGACGGGCTGCGCCGGCCGGAGCGCAATGCCGCGCTGGCCGCCCTGGCGCCGGCGCTAGGGAACGGCCAGCCCCTCCTCTTCGAGACCCGCAGCGAGGAGGAGCTGCTGCGGGCACTTCAGATCGGGGAGGAGTTCCCCCTTTCCCTCTGGCTGCGGGGCAGCGGCTTCGAGTACCGACTGATCGGCGAGCTCGCCGGGCTCGACGCGCCGCTCATCCTCCCGCTCTCCTTCCCGGAGAGGCCGGAGGTGGACCGTCCGGAGAACGCGCTCAACGTGAGCCTCGGCGACCTGCGCCACTGGTACCTGGCGCCGGAGAATCCGGCGCGGCTGGCCGCAGCCGGGATCGAGTTCGCCCTTACCCCGGACGGGCTCGACGACCGGAGCGTCTTCCTGGCCAACGTGCGGGAGGCGGTGAGCCGCGGCCTCGACGCCGACGCGGCGCTCGCCGCGCTGACTACCGTGCCGGCGCGCTACCTCGGGATCGAGCGCACCCACGGCACCCTCGAGCGCGGCCGCGCCGCAAACCTGGTCGTGGCCGACGGCGACCTCTTCCGCGGCGAGGGTGCAGTCCAGTCGGTGTGGGTGGACGGAGAGCGCTTCGAGATCGGGGCTCCCGCGGCCGTCGATCCGCGCGGGGAGTGGACCGTGTCGTCGGTGGGCGAGCGCCGGCTGGAGGGGGCGCTCACCCTCGAGGGCACCGTGAGCCAGCTGCGCGGCACCTTCGCGGCGCCCGGCGGCGACGTGGAGCTGCGCTCGGTGTCGGTGGCCGGGGACCCCGCGCGCCTGCAGCTCTCCTTCCCGGGCGAGGTGCTCGGCCACGAGGGGGATGTCCGCCTCTCCGCCACCGTCTCCGCAAACTCGCTCTCCGGCTGGGGAGAGCTCCCCGACGGGAGCCGGGTCAACTGGCGGGGGGCGCGCACCACACCGGTCCCGGAGGCGGGGCCGGCGGCGGAGGAGGCCCCGCGCGGGCTGGTCCGCACCGCGGCGGCACCCGCCATCTCCCTTCCCGAGATCCGCCCCGCCATGGAGTACGGGCGGGACGCCCTCCCCGAGCTTCCCGACCAGGTGCTGGTGCGCGGCGCCACGGTCTGGACCATGGGCCCGGAGGGGATCCTGGAGAACGCCGACCTCCTGGTGCGGCGCGGCGAGGTCGTCCGGGTCGGGCAGGGGCTCTCCGCGCCGGCGGGAGCGGTGGTGATCGACGCGGCCGGCAAGCACGTGACGCCGGGGCTGATCGACGCCCACCTGCACTCCGGCCTCACCGGCGGGGTCAACGAGACGGGGAGCGCCATCGTCCCGGAGGTGCGCGTAGGTGACGTGCTCACCATGGACAACATCTGGATGTACCGGCAGCTGGCCGGCGGGCTCACCACCGCGCACGTCATGCACGGCTCGGCCAACCCGATCGGCGGGCAGAATCAGGCGGTGAAGATGCGCTGGGGCGGCACGCCGGAGCAGCTCAAGTTCGAGGGCGCGCCGCGCACGGTGAAGTTCGCGCTGGGGGAGAATCCGAAGCGCCGCGACGAGCGGTATCCCGACACCCGCATGGGGGTGGAGCAGATCATCCGCGACCACTTCCAGGCCGCCCGCGAGTACGAGCGAAGCTGGACGGAGTGGGAGCGGAGCCGTCGGGGAATTCCGCCGCGGCGGGACCTCCGGCTCGAGGCGGTGCGGGACATCCTGAACGGTGACATCCAGATCCAGTCCCACAGCTACCGCGCCGACGAGATCCTGGCGCTCATGCGGCTGGCCGAGGAGTTCGACGTGCCCATCAAGGCCTTCCACCACGCGGTGGAGGCGTACAAGGTGGCGCCGGAGCTGGCTGCCCACGGCGCGGGCGCGGTGGTCTGGAGCGACTGGTCCGGCTTCAAGGTGGAGGCGTACGACGCCAC
>SKRI01000195.1 GCA_007118565.1 Gemmatimonadota bacterium
ACTTCGACGAGGACTTCACGGTCGAGGTCATCACGCGCGGAGAGACGACGGTCGACGGTCGGCCCGCCATCACTGCCGAGCTCCGGAGCACGGGGGAGGGGATGTATCCCGAGGGACATCTGAGCTACAGCTACTACGTGGATCTGGGTCCGAACACGCTGCAAGCCATCACTCACGACGTTCCGGGCGCGGAGCCGGGCTTCGAGGAGCGTCGCCGGATCCTGGACGCCATGATGTCCTCGCTGGAATTCGTGCAACGCTGACGGAATGATTCGGAAGGTCGTTCCCGAACCATCGGCGAGAACCATAAGTCGTTGAGTAGCAAGTAGATATGGCGAATGCAGGGGTTGATCTCCCGAGCGTTCGCCGCTAGCTTGCGCGCTGCGATTCCCATTTCCGGAGTGAAGCGATGACGCGAGCGAAGTTGCTGGGCACGGGAGCAGTGGTCGTCTCCGCCGGAGTCATCCTGGGACTGTCTGATGTCCGATCCGCCAGCGAGGGCGTTCCCGCCGTCGAGGAGGAGCTCACGCACTTCATGCTGGATGCCGTGATCGCCGAGGTGCCCGTCGATACGAGCGCCTCCGACCTCGATGCGGAGCCGAGGGTGCTCGAGACGCAGGTGGGATCGGCCAGCTTCTATGCCAACTCCCTGGCCGGGCGGCGGACGGCGAGCGGTGTGCGCTACGACCCGAGGGAGATGGTGGCCGCGCACCGCTCGCTCCCGTTCGGATCGCTCCTGCGGGTCACGAACGAGGCGAACGGCCAGGTGGTGAAGGTGCGTGTCGTGGACCGTGGCCCCTTTGCCCGCGGCCGCGTGCTCGACCTGTCGCGCGTCGCCGCCGAGGAGCTGGGCTTCATCCGTCGCGGCCACACCCGCGTCACCATCGAGGTGCTCGAAGAGGTGGAGGACGATACGTCCGACGGCTGAGCCGTAGGCGGCAAAGGGACCGTCGCGCCGTGTCTGGCGCTCCGTTCCATATCTCCCCGAACCGTTTCCTGATGCGAATTGCAGCCTTCCTCCGCCTCTTCTCCCTCCCCCTGCTCCTGGCCGCCTGCGCCGTGCCTGCCTCGTATTCTGCCCCCGACGCCCCCCTGCGGCTCGTCAGCTTCAACATCCACGCGGGGAACGACGCCTTCGGAGAGCCGAGCCTCGACCGCGTCGCGACGCTGCTGGACTCGCTGGAGGCCGACATCGTGCTCCTCCAGGAGGTGGACCGGGGGACGCGCCGCTCGGGAGAGGTGGACCAGCTCGACGCACTTTCCGCGGGCACCGGTTTGGAAGGCTTCTACGGTAAAGCTATCGACTTCGATGGCGGCGACTACGGCAACGCAGTCCTCTCCCGCTGGCCGGTCCAGAGCGCCCGGACGATCCCTCTGGAGGTGACCGTTCCCGAGGAGCTGGCCGATCGGTCCTACGAGCCGCGCAGCCTGATGCACCTGGTGGTGGAGACGCCGCTCGGTGATCTGCACGTGCTCAACACCCACCTCGACCACCATCCGGAGCCGGTCTTCCGGCAGCAGCAGCTCTTCCGGATCCTGGCGCATCTGGCGGGGGAGGGGGGGAAGGGGGAGATGGTGGTTCTCGGCGGGGATCTGAACGCCGAGCCCGACGCGGTCGAGATCCGCGCCCTCGGCCTGTACCTGACCGACCCTTGGGAGACGTGCGGAGAGGGGCCTGGCCATACCTTTCGCGCGGACGATCCGGTTCGCAGGATCGATTATCTCCTGCTGCGCGGGGCTCGCTGCACCGGGGCGCGGGTCCTCGAGAGTACCCTGTCCGACCATCGCCCGCTGGTGGTGGACGTGGTGCGCGGGGGGCGTTGATCGCACCAGGCAGGAGCGAGGCGGCGGTCCGGCTCAGCCTGTAGCCGGGGCGAGCTAGCCCTCCCGATCTCCGCCCCGGTGGCCGCGGTCCGGGACCTCGTATCCATCCACATCTCCCATCATTCCTCCGTCCGGAACAGGCTCGGTCTTCAGCACGGTGATGCGTCCGTTCGTCTCCAGGACCACCGCGGCAACGTCGTCCATGTTCGCGTTCCCCTCCGAGCGGACGGCGGCCAGAATCTCCGACCTCGTCACGCGCTCCCGCCGCATGGCCTCCTCGCGAAACTCGCCGCGGAAGAAGACGAGCCGCGGCCGGGCCTTGACCAGGTTCCGGACGCGGGCGGAGCGCAGGGAGAGCCAGGTGATCAGGAACTGCGCGCCGATCAGGGTGAGGAACGCCGCGGCACCCTGCACCAGGCTGATCTCCTCGTCCAGCATGGTGGCGGCCAGCGTGGAGCCGAGCGCCACCGTGACGACGAGGTCGAAGGCGTTCATCTTCGCGAGCGTCCGCTTGCCGGAGACGCGCAGGAAGACGACGAGGGCGATGTAGGCCAGGAGGCCCGAGAGCACCACCCGTCCGACGGCCGACCATCCCTCGAAGAACATCGGTACCTCTTCCTTTCTGGTGAGCGGAGGTCCGTCGCCGAATGCACGGATCCTGCCTCGCCTTCAGGACAGGGGAGCGTCGTCCCGTCGAATCGCACCGAACGTGGGAGATCATGGAGCTCGGCATCTACACCTTCGCGGAGAGGACGCCCGATCCGGAAACCGGCCGGACTGTGGATCCGGCGCAGCGGCTCCGGAACCTGATGGAGGAGATCGAGCTGGCCGACCGGGTGGGGCTGGACGTCTTCGGGGTGGGGGAGCACCACCGCCCCGACTACGTGGTGTCCGCGCCGGCCGTGGTCCTGGCGGCGGCGGCGGAGCGGACCCGGCGCATCCGGCTGACCAGCGCGGTCACGGTGCTCGGGTCGGACGATCCGGTGCGCGTCTTCCAGGCCTTCGCCACGCTGGACCTCCTTTCCGGGGGAAGGGCGGAGATCATGGCGGGCCGCGGCTCGTTCGTGGAGTCGTTCCCCCTTTTCGGCTACGATCTGGACGACTACGACGAGCTCTTCGCCGAGAAGCTCGAGCTCCTGCTCGAGCTACGACGCTCTGAGCGGGTCACCTGGTCCGGCAATCACCGCGAGCCGCTTCGGGATCTCGGCGTCCATCCACGCCCGCTCCAGGACCCGCTGCCGGTCTGGATCGCGGTGGGCGGCACCCCCGCCTCGGCGACGCGCGCAGGTGCGCTCGGCCTGCCGCTGGCGCTTGGGATCATCGGCGGAATGCCGGAGCGGTTCGCCCCCTTCGCCGAGCTCCACAGGGTGGCGGCGCGGAAGGCGGGGCACGAGACGCCTGCGCTCAGCATCAACTCGCACGGCTACATCGCCCCCACCTCCCGCGAGGCGGTCGACGAGGCCTTCCCGCCCTTTGCCACGATGATGGACAGGATCGGCAGGGAGCGCGGCTGGCCGCCGATGAGCCGTGCCGCGTTCGAGCAGTCCCGGACCCTGCGGGGGGCGAACTTCGTGGGGACGCCGGAGGAGGTGGTGGAGAAAATCCTCTTCCAGCACGAGATCTTCGGTCACCAGCGCTTCCTCCTGCAGATGACGGTGGGCACCATGCCACACGAGAAGGTGCTGCGCTCGATCGAGCTCTTCGGGACCGAGGTGGCGCCCGCGGTGCGACGCGAGGTGGCTCGCCGCACCGGATCACCCGATGCGGTCGCCGGGGGCGGGGTATGAGGGGCGATCCGGCCGCTCCCGCGCGACCGGCATGGACATTGATCCCCGATCCGGAGGCGCGCGGACGCGGTGTCGGCGTGGAATCGAACGAGGGCGGAGCGGATGCTGAAGGAGAACGAGAGCGAGACGATCGAGGGGCTTTTGCTTAGGGAGCGGGAAAGGGTGTTCGACGCCCTGGCCCATTTCGAGGCGGACATCAGCGACGAGCTCCAGGATCGCGCCGGAGAGCTGACCCTCTACAAGCAGCACATGGCCGACATGGGCACGGAGAGTCATGAGCAGGAGAAGCAGTTCCTCCTGGGGAGCGTCGAGGGGCAGCGGCTCTACGCCATC
>SKRI01000271.1 GCA_007118565.1 Gemmatimonadota bacterium
CCCGCTGGCGGGAGGACAAGCCGCCCGGGGAGGCGGATACGCTGGAGACGGTGCGGGCGCTGATCCGGAGCACTTGATCCGGAGGCGAACAGGTCGCAACCTGTCCCTTCGCCCCTCTCACCCGCTTCCCTCTGCTGCCGATCGTGCCCTTTCACGCCGACCTGCACGTCCACTCGAAGTACTCACGCGCCACCAGCCGCAACCTGGACCTGGAGCACCTGGCCGCCTGGGGCGCCCGCAAGGGGATCGGAGTCCTCGGAACGGGAGATTTCACCCATCCTGCGTGGATGGCGGAGATCCGGGAGAAGCTGGTGCCGGCCGAGCCCGGCCTCTTCCGGCTGCGCGACGATGTCGCCCGTGCGGTGGGCGACGAGCTGGGGGCTGCCGGCGCCGCCTTGCCGCGCTTCATGCTCCAGGTGGAGATCTCCACCATCTACAAGAAGGGCGATACGACCCGAAAGGTCCACCATCTCCTCTATGCGCCGGACCTGGATTCGGCGGAGCGGATCCGCGCCGCCCTCGGACGGATCGGCAACCTGACCTCCGACGGCCGCCCCATCCTGGGGTTGGACTCGCGCGACCTCCTGGAGATCACCCTGGCCGCTGGCCCCGACTGCTACCTGGTCCCCGCGCACATCTGGACGCCCTGGTTCTCGGCCATGGGTTCGAAGTCCGGCTTCGACTCCATCGACGACTGCTACGCAGATCTGGCCGGCGAGGTCTTCGCGGTGGAGACGGGCCTCTCCTCGGACCCGCCGATGAACTGGCGGCTCTCCTCCCTGGACCGCTTCACCCTCGTCTCCAACTCGGACGCGCATTCCCCGGCAAAGCTCGGACGGGAGAGCACGGTCTTCGACTGCGACCCGGACTACTTCGCCATGAAGCGGGCGCTGGAGACGGGCGCCGGGGTCGGCGGGACAGTGGAGTTCTTTGCCGAGCAGGGGAAGTACCACGCGGACGGCCATCGGAAGTGTGGAGTCCGTCTCGACCCGGAGGAGACGAAGGCCCGCGACGGCCGCTGCCCGGTGTGCCGGAAACCGGTCACGGTCGGTGTTCTGCACCGGGTCCACGAGCTGGCCGACCGCACCGGGCTCGAGCCGCCGGCGGATGCGCCACCCTTCTACTCGCTCATCCCCCTCGACGAGATCCTCTCCGAGATCGCGGGCGTGGGACCGAAGACCAAGACCGTGGCCGGGCTCTACGACCGGGTGGTGCGGGAGATCGGTCCCGAGCTCGATGTCCTGCGCACGGTGCCGCTTGAGGACATCGAGTCGGCCGATGCGCCGGAGCTGGCGGAGGCGGTCCGGCGGATGCGCGCCGGACGGGTGCGCCGGGAGAGCGGGTACGACGGGGAGTACGGGCGGGTACGGGTGTTCGAGGAGGGGGAGATCTAGGCTGCGCGTTTACGCTTAGGTCCAGGAGGCTTGCGGCGGGGGCACGCGAAAGAGTCTAGTCGAATGGATTCCGCGTGGGGTCCCCGAGGTCGGTGGTGCTGACCGCTGACGCGTAGCCCGCCTGATGAGGCAGCGCCCCTGGTTTTTGCGATAGAGTGGATCCTCATCCTGGCGCGATGGAATTCACTTCGGCCCACCTCTCGCCGACAGCTTTCCACATGCGCCGATTCGTGGTCGCGAACCCGTTTCTGACAGTCGGGCTGGTGGGGATGCTTCTCTTCGTCTTTGGGCTGGTGCTCGCGCTCCATCCGCAAGACGGCGGTGTCGGGCAGGCAACGTTCTTCCTCTGGCGGGTGCTGGCTGCGCCGGTCCACCTGGCGGCGAACGTGCTCGCACCGGTCACGGACCGCTGGCCGGACGTGCTCGACGCAGGCGCGGCTGTGCTGGTGGGGCTCCTTCCGTACGCAGCGGCAGACGCGCTGTGGCGACGGTGGAGACGGACGACCGGCGACCCGGCCCGGGGTCGTGTTTCGTGATCCCCCGGCGAAGCTCTGGTGCCGGCGGCAGGAAGCCGATGTCTCCCGTCGTGCGGTACTTCGCCGTGACCTTCGGGTGGACGTGGACGGTCTGGTGGATCGCCGTCTTCGCCGGACGAGCGTTTCCCGGATTTCCGGTGTCGGCCCTCTTCGCGCTGGGAGGTCTGGGCCCGGCGGTCGGAGCGGCGTTCGTCATCCTGAGCGCCGAACCCGTGTACCGGCGGGACTTCATCCGACGGCTGTGGGACCCGAAGCGGATCCCGAGCGTGTGGTGGCTGGCTCTGGGGGCGGTGGCCTTCGGCCCCGCGCTCGCGGGCTACCTGGGCGCTGCCGCCGCGGGTCGCCCCCCGCTCGGCGAGACCCCCCTCACCTTCGGGACGCTCGCCTTCGTGGTCGGCTTCGCCCTGGCCGCGGGAGCGGTGGAGGAGCCGGGCTGGCGGGGAGTGGCCCGGGATCTTCTGCAGGCGCGGAACGCCGCCGCCGTGGCCGCCCTCCTCGTCGGGATCCCGTGGGCCTTGTGGCATCTCCCGCTGTTCTTCCTGGAAGGCACCTATCAGCACGGCCTCGGGTTCGGGTCGGCGAGGTTCTGGCTGTTCAACGGCTACCTGGTGCTGCTGAGCATCCTCTACGTCTGGTTGTGCAACGGATCGGGCGGGAGCATCCTGATTGCGATCCTGGCTCACGCCGGCACCAACATCGCCGGCAGCCTGATCCCGCAGGACACTCTTTCGGACATGATTGGGTTCACCGCCACCCTGATCGCCGTGATCCTACTCGTCTGGCGCACTCGGGGAGACCTCCACCGTCACGCCCGCAGGGCCGCCGCTTGATCAAACGCCGGGCCCGGGGACTCGGGGTGCTCGCCGGTGGCTGGTCTCGCGGGGCTGGCGCCGGCGATCGATTCGTGTTCGCATAGGCACGACTCTGAGGAATAATGGACATCCCATCGTGGTGGAGCACTTCGCGGTTCAAGATTCCAAAGCGCCCGGCACGCGGCTGAAGATGGACGTAGACCCACCCACAAGCACAACTCCTGAACCCGAGAGCATGCAAGACGCACTGATACTGGAACGGATGACCTCACCCGAGGTGCGGGCGGCGCTCGATGCAGGCCGCAACGTGGCCGTTGTCGCTTGCGGCGCCGTCGAGCAGCACGGGCCGCATCTGCCGCTCTTCATGGACGCCGAGCACGGCTCCAGGCTGGCGGAGGAGGTTGCCCGCCGCCTGGGGAATGCGCTGGTGGCGCCGACGATCCGGGTCGGTTGCTCCGAGCACCACATGCGCTTTGCCGGCAGCCTGTCGCTGCGGGTCGAGACGTTCGAGGCCATCTGCCACGACTACTGCGTGAGCCTGGCGCGCCACGGCTTCCGCTGCATCTACTTCATCCCCTCGCATGGCGGGAACTTCGCACCGCTCGCCGACATGCTGGACCGGCTGAACGCGGCGGTGGGGCCCGAGGTGCGCGTGGTGGCGTTCACGGACCTGACGGCGCAGATCGAGCTGTGGAGGCGCATCGTCCAGGAGGAGGCCGGCTTGGGAAGCCGCGTGGGCGGGCATGCGGACATCGCCGAGGGGTCGATCATGCTCGCCATGCACCCGGAGTTGGTCCATGAGGCCGACGCGGAGCCCGGGTACCCGGGACCGCTGACCCCGGAGGTGATCGAGCGCGTCTTCCAGGAGGGGATCGGGGCCGTATCTCCCAACGGGATCCTGGGAGATGCGCGCGGGCTGTCCGAGGAGATCGGCCGCCGGTGCATCGCCGAGACGGCGGAGCTGCTGGTCGACTACTTCCGCCAAAGCACCGGCACGGACGCCGCTCGGCGAGATCACGCTCGTGGAGGCGGCGTACCCCCTAGAGGCGGCGGATCAGGGAAGCACTGAACAGGTGTGCTGCGTGGCGTGCGCGACCAGAGCGCTTCGGGCGCACCCGCGGAGCGCTACCGCAGCAGCGGATACGGGTTCTGCGGCACTCCTCCCCAGTACTGCGTGGGGTCC
>SKRI01000106.1 GCA_007118565.1 Gemmatimonadota bacterium
CGATGTAAGGGCGACGAGCCCGCGATGTAAGGGCGACGAGCCCGCGATGTAAGGGCGACGAGCCCGCGATGTAAGGGCGACGAGCCCGCGATGTAAGGGCGACGGGTTCGCGATAACCGTGCCCTCGGGCTCGACGGGCGGTCCTGCCGGTCGTGGCGTAGATGCGGTGAAAACGAACCTCGTGGCGCGCACCGGGTTCGGTCAATTACGCGGTCCCGGGAAGCGTTTCCGGGAGATGGGGATCGACGCGGTCAGCCGCCCGTGGCGAAGGACTTGCAGCCGACAGTAGGGCTTCACGCCCGCGCGCCCGCGCCGGCGTGGGAGAGAGCAGCCCCACCCATTCCGCCGGAAGGTATGCCCATGAAGAAGCGCCTCGCCATCATCCTCGTCCTTCCCCTGCTTGCCCTCGCGGCCTGTCCGGACAACGACGTCGCGGTGGACGATCGGGACCGGGCGGTCGACACACAGGAGCTGGACCAGGTCCGCGAGCGGATCCAGCAGGCCGTCGTGCGGGGTGATCCGCAGGGGATCGCCGACCTCTTCACCGACGACGCCTTCTATTCCCCTGCCAGCGGAGAGCGACTCACCAGCCGGGACGAGATCCGCCGGGATGCGGAGCAGGCCCCGCCCATCACCGAGTTCACCCTGAACGCGCAGCATGTCGACGGCCACGGCGACACCGCCTGGGAGTACGGTCAGTGGACGCAGACGATGGAAGGCCAGGACGGGGAGACGGTTTCCCTCAGCGGGAACTACATGATCGCGTACGAGCGGGATCGCAACGGGCCGGTAACCGGAGCGGATCCGGCGGCCACGGACGACGATGCCGCCACGCAGCCCGCCCCGGCCGACCGGAATGGCAGGTGGAGGGTGAGGGCGGCGGTCGCCAACATGCCGCCGGAGCAGATGGAGCAGATGGAGCAGATGCAGCAGGTGCAGCCGGACGCGGCCGCGCCGCCCCGCGCCCCCGGCGAGGGTGAGGCCGAGCGGGATGCGCGCGAGCCGGAGCAGCAGATCGAGGCGCAGGACCCGGAGATCATCGAGCAGCAGGAGGAGCCGGAGCCGCCCGTGGACGGGTAGGACCCCTCGCACCGGACGATCGCGAGGGCCCCGGGGCGCTTCGTCCCAGGGCCCTCGTTCGCATCATCCTCCGGCGCGCGACGCAAAACGCCCCGCGCGCGGCCCGAGCATCTCGTGAGGCCAGACCTCCCACCAGGAATGGCCGGCTCTCCGGCTCATACCCTCCCGCTCAACCGGCCGCCGCGCGGAAGCTCTCCAGGCTCGCCAGCTCGGACGCTTCAATGAACGTCCTCACCGCCCTGAGCACGCCCTCCATCTCCTCGTCCCGTTTCCCTTTCAGCTGTCGCTCGATGGCAGCGGCGACCTCTTCCTGCAAAATGACGAACTCCCGCCGGACCTCGGCTTCGTCCCATCCGAAGCGCCGGCGCTGGAGACCGTGCCGCTCCGCTATGGTGCGCCGGATGTCGCTGCTGTCTCGGAGCGCCTCGGATTCTGCACCGGCAGCGAGGTCCAGGGCGCTGAAGGTTCCGGCAAGGTCCGACAGGAATGTCGCCAGGTGATCTTCCAGTGCCTCCGCGCTCAGGTCGTGCGCACTCTTCATCTCGGGATCGCTCCGCAGACGGCTGACGTAGCCGTGGAGGATCCGCTCGATCTCGATGAGAATCGCGTCGTGGACCTCCTGGAGGAGCTTGGGAGGCGGCGAGTCCATCGGCTCGCCGTCGGATAGCTCCTTCCCCAGGACCTCCTCCGGCGCCGCAGGGAGCCAGAGAAAGAAGGTGCTCCCCGCCCCGGGCTCGCTGCGCACGTGCAGCCCCCCCTGCATCAGCTCCGCCAGCCGCTTGGCGATGGTCAGCCCGAGCCCGGTCCCTCCATGCTGGCGCGTGAGCGACATGTCCGCCTGCTGGAAGGGCTCGAAGATCTCCCGCCTGCGGTCCTCCGGGATCCCCGGGCCCGTATCCTCCACCCGCACGAACACCCACGGGCCTGGCCCCTCGAGGTGGGCATCCTGCGGCGCCTGCTGGCTCGTTCCGGCGCTCACGGTGATGCGACCGCCGGACGGGGTGAACTTGACGGCGTTCGAGAGCAGGATCACCGTGATCTGCCGCACCCGGCTCTCATCTCCCCAGAAGGGGAGCTCGGCCGCGAATCCGGATACTGCGTCCGCGACCGTAACCCCCTTCTCCTTCGCCTGCCGCTCCAGCATCCGCAGCGCGTCCGCCACCGGCTCCCCGAGCCACCCCACCTGCCGATCGACCGAGGTTCGGTCAGCGTCGAGCCGCGAGAACTCCAGCACCTCGTCGATGATCCCGAGCAGGTGCCTGTTGCTGGCCTTGATGCGTTTCAGCTGCTCGCGCTGCTCGTCCGTCACCGGGCCGGGAATCTCCATCTCGAGCAGGTCGGCGTACCCCATCACCGCGTTGATCGGGGTGCGGATCTCGTGGCTCATGGTGGCCAGGAACTGGCTCTTGACGCGGTTCGCCTCCTCCGCCTCCGCGCGCGCGCGCTCCGCGTTCTCGACGGCCGATCTCAGGGTGTCGTCCGCTGCGCGGCGCGCGGTGAGGTCGCGGGTCACCTTCACGAATCCGATGAGCTCGCCGTCCGGATCGCGAAGCGCGGTCAGCGTCAGGCCGGCCCAGAAGATGGAGCCGTCGCTCCGCACGCGCCGCCCCTCCCCTGTGTACTCCCCCTCCTCCGCAGCTTGTCGGAGATGGGCCTCCGCGGTCCCGTCCTCCGAGCCCCCGTCCGGGTAGAGGAGGCGAAGGTGGGCGCCCTCGGCCTCCGCCTTCGTCCACCACTTGATGAGCCGCGCGCCCTCTCCCCAGTAGGTGATGACGCCGTCGCTGTTCACAAGGAAGATGGCGTAGTCCCGCACGTTCTCGCAGAGAGCCGAGAACGCCTGGTGCATCAGGTCAGGGCTGGCGGCTCCGAATTCCGGATCCCGCCGCTTCCCCTTTTCCGCCTCCCTGCCACGCTGCCAGGCAGCCTCTCGCTCCCGCGTCTCGCGGGCAGGCGAATCTTCAGATCCTTCGGGGGTGCCCCCACGCATGCAGTCGATCTCCGGCTCGAGAGGAATGTGATCCTTGCGATCCGGAGAGAAATGCAGGTACCACGCCGCCGCTAGAGGGAGCGAGAGGGGCGATGGGGCGCCGAAACCGGTGACAGAGATGGCCGTTCGATTGAGGGCACGCCATCCGTGACGGGGAGATCACGCTCCCCGCCCCCTTCCCGGATCTCGAGCGACCCGGGGGGAAGCGGGGGCGCTTTGGCGGAAGCTACACCTCGAGCGAGGCGTCGATGCGCATGAGCGCATCCTCCAGGTGGATGCGGGTCATCCGGTCGACGCCGGGTCGTGCGAGCGCCTGCTCGACCTCGCCGCGAAGCTGCCGGAGCTGATCCCGGACGAGTGGCCGCATGTCGGACTTACCGATGTGGAGGTCCGCATGGAGGGGCGGGTCGTCCTCGCGGCTCACGCGCAGGTTGCCGGAGGGGGGCGGGGTCCAGGGCTCGGCCTCCGCCTCGTGCAGGAGGTAGTGCGCCTGCGCGAGGTACGCCCGCTGCAGGTTCCGACGGTAAGTGTCGATGGCGGCTCCGTTCCTCACCTCCCGCCAGACCACCTCCCGCACGTCGTCGAGCATGTCGGCCGGGGCGTACGCCTCCGCGCCGAGAAAGGCCTCCTGCTCGATCAGCCGGGCCAGCCGCGCGTGGTTCAGCAGCCGCTGCACCGCCAGCTCCTGATACGCCCGGACCCGCTCGACCACGCCCGCATGCTCGAGCCGCCGGAGCTGATCGTGGTTGAGCGCCCACGTCGGGGTGGAGAGGACGTGCTCGTCCAGGAAGCGGAGCGCCTGCAGCTGATAGTCCCGGGGGACCTTGGTGTAGACGACCCCCTCCTCTCCGA
>SKRI01000154.1 GCA_007118565.1 Gemmatimonadota bacterium
GGAGCCTCCGTCTCGGGCGTCTCGCCCCAGGTGACCGGGCCGCACGCCGCGAGGAGGAGCGGGAGAAGTGCTGCAAGGAGCGCTGGAAATCTCATCGGTTGTGCCACGCGCGGTGGGCGCGGTTGGAATGTCCTGGAACGAAAGGGCAGCTCGGAGCGGATGGCCCCGGCCGCCTGCCGACCCCCGTCCCCGTGGCAAGGAGCGCACCCGAGTGGTTCCCGTAGTTCCCGTAGTTCCCGTAGTTCCCGTAGTTCCCTCACCGCCGGAAGAGGTACTGGAACTTGGCGAAGTACTGACGGTCCGTGCTCCGGAAGCCAACCCCGTCGAAATCGCGCGAGCCGTAGGTGGAGCCCACGTAGAACATGGTGAACGGGTTCAACTGGTAGACCAGGAGCGGCTCCACGTCGAGGCGGCCGTCGAAGTCGTTGTACTGGAGCACGGCGCGAAGCTGCAGCTCCCGGTTGTACTGCAGGTTGATGCGCGTCCGGGCAATGTATCCCGCATAGAGCCGCTCCCCGTCCGCCCGGTCCAACTCGGCGTAGGTGAGCGAGGGCTCGACCACCACCCGCTGCATCGGCTTGATGCTGGCCCAGATGCTCGCATCGGTGCCCCGCCCGACCTCTGGCGTGGCGAGCATGCGGGCCACGCTGCTTCCGGTGCCGAAGTTCAGGCCGACGCTCACCGGGTCGCTGAAGGCGCTGTTCAGGTAGATGTTGTGCCGCCGGATACCGGTCAGCTCCACACCGCGGAACGTCTCCTGACGGAAGGTGCTGTTGATGCCCACGTTCGTCTGCAGCGGAAGCGTGGCGCTCACCCCCGGACTCAGCCAGGCTTCCTTTCCCTCACCCCCGAAGTTCCAGCTGCTCCCTCCGCCGAGACTGGGGGAGAAGCGCTCCACGCCGTAGCGGTTGGGATAGAAGGTGTACCCCGTCCAGCCGGTCAGCCGCCGGAAGTCGTTCCGGGTCTGGAAGCCGGTGTCGGCCCGGTAGGTTGGCGATGCCTCGCTGTAGGTGGCGTTCCAGCTCCAGTTGCGCGCGTTGCGGGCAAGCTGTACCGAGCCGGCCAGTCCGCCGTACGACTCGCCGTTGAACTTCGCGCTGAACGACTCGCTGCCGCGCCCGAAGGTAAGGTCGGGAATCCGCGCGCTGAGCGCGGAGTCCTCCGGCTCCTGCGTGTAGCTGCCCACCAGGTGGGCCGAGAGGCGGTAGACCTCACCGAAGCGGAGCGCCGCATCCACGCTCGCCGTGGTCCCCGAGCCGCCTCCGTCCATCCGGCGGTCGGTGAGCATGCCGCCGACATAGGAATCCCCGTAGAAGTTGTGCCGAACCCGGAGCGCGTTGGTGAAGCTGCGTCCCGCCTGCAGGACCACGCTTCGCTCCTCGAAGGGAAGGATGTAGGGGGTGTGCTCGTCACGAGCACCGATGTACGCGAAGCTCGTCTGGCCGCTTCGGCCGGAGAGCTTCGTCGCCGCCTGCGGCGCGTTGATCGAGCGCGAGTAGAAGACGTTCATGCGCGTCTCGAAGAGGTCCATACCCTCCTGGAAGAAGGGGCGCCGCTCCGGGTAGAAGAGGGCAAAGGTGGTGTTCACGTCCACCTGTGCCGCGTCCGACTCCACCTGGCTGAAATCGGGGTTCAGCGTGGCCTCCGCCGTCCACCCGCTCTGGAAGACGTACTTCACGCCGAGCGACGGCGATGCCGTGATGCGGTCGTTCTCGAAGGAGTGCGGATCGGCCGTGTTCCCGAGTCGTCCGGCCTGTGAGGCCACCAGCGAGGGCAGGATCTCGAGCGTTCCCCCGGCGCGGATCCCCACGATGCCCTCCAGAACCCCGAGCTGGCAGAGCATGCAGGGGTTGTTCTGGCTGAACGGCGCCCAGGAGAGCATGTGCCGGCTGGAGCGCGGATAGTTTCGCACGAAGCTGATTCGCCACGACTGCACGTCCCGGTCGGGAAAGCGCAGGCTGCTGAAGGGGATCGACATCTCCACCACATAGCCTTCCTCGGTGATCCGACCGGCGGTCTCGTAGATGAAGTCGATGCTCGGGTCCTCTCCCTGCGGGGTCACCTGCATGTCCCCCTGCACACCCAGCGGATTCGCGAAGAACATGTAGCCGAGCGTCTGGTCGCCCCGCGGATCGAGGATGATTCCCACGAAATCGTCGTTCCAGAGCTGATCGCGCGCCTGCAACGTGGCGCGGATCTGCGACGGCTGCGGGTCGTGGGCAATGAAGGCGAGGTAGAGACGATCCTCGTCGTAGGTGACCCGCACTTCGGTATCGACCGGCGGCGCGGCGTTCTCGCGTGGCTGGAACTCGACGAATTCAGTGACCCGCACCGCGCCCTCCCATCCCGCATCGTCGAGATCGCCGTCGATCCGGATCTGTCCGGCGGCGCGCGCGATGGTCAGCGAGCGGCGCGCTTCATCCGCGCTGCCGACGGCGGCCGGTGATGCCGCGGGAGAAGCATCCGCGGTGTCGGCCTGGAGAGGGGAGGAGAGGAGGGCGATGACTGCGAGCAGAGTAAACATGGGTCGAGCAGAGTGGGGGCGAGAGTGATCCTGCATTCTGCTCTCCCTACGGCGGAACCGATCGGCCGGTTTCAGATCATGCGGTAGTTGCCTCCCGGATACGCTCCCCCCGGCTACTCCTCCTCCGTGCGCGCCTCCACATGCGCCAGCCCGGCCGCGTCCCAGCGCACCGTTACCTGCCACGGCCGGCAGCACACCTCGCAGTCCTCCACATAGTGCTGCACGATGTCCCCGCCGGTGTCGAGGAAAATCTCCACGTCCGCTCCGCAGTAGGGGCAGGAAATCCGGGCATCCGGCTGCAGCTCTCCACCCTCCGACGGAAAGGTGTGCTCGTGCTCATCGTGCTCTCGGATCATCCACTTCGCTCCGATTGAGGAGAGGCGTGCCTCCCGGCAGCGCACGGCGGTGGATCAATGGCTGAGCGGGGCGCGGCCGAAAAGTCGAGATGCATCCCTCGATCCCTCTCTCCCTCCGGTGCCGCTGCCGTGCCCGCCGCATGCCGGACGAAATAGGGGAATCCGTGCGGCAAGGGCTGCGCCCCTCTACTTTGGCTGCCTATCCGCTCGCTTCACCCCGGCCGATCCTTTCAGCACCGGATTAGCAGCGCATCTTCGGATCCAAGATGAGAGCACCATCTCCATCGACCGCTGACCCCCCCGGAGAGAAGCCGGAGCGGCTGACCACAGGCGTTGCCCGTCGCTTCGTCCGCCACGAGGTTCCCACCGAAGCGGCTGCGCTCGCCTTCTACGCCTTCCTTTCCCTCCCACCCACCTTCCTGGTGGTCTTCGGATTGACCGGCTTCTTCGGGGGAGCGGAGACGGCGGGATGGATCACCGCCCAGCTGCAGACAGCCCTTCCCGGACCCGCGGCCCGGACCGTCATCGACGAGTTCGTTACGCAGGTCGTGATGGAAACCGCGCCCGGGCCCTTCTCCGTCGGAATCGCCATTGCCCTCTTCGCGGGCTCCAACGTCTTCGCCGCGCTCGGTGCGGCGCTGGACCGGGCGTACGGGATCCGACATGGACGACCCTGGCTCCGGCAACGGCTGGTGGGCCTCGGCGTCCTCGTCGTCTTCGCGGTGCTCTTCCTCTCCGCCAGCGCGGTGATCCTCTGGGGTGCCATGGTGGCGGGTGACCTCGAGCCGTGGGGGATCACGGAGCGGGTCTGGTTCGTGGGGCAGTGGCTCGGTCCGTATCTCCTGGTGGTGCTCGCTTTCTGGCTGAGCTACATCCTCCTTCCTTCCCGGCCGACGACGGGCCAGGAGAAGGGGCGCCTCCTCGTGGGGGCCCTGATAGCGGCCCTCTTCTGGCTGGCCGCGACCGCGGGATTTCGCTTCTACATCGCCAGTCTGGGCACCTTCAGCGAGACGTACGGTATCCTCGGCACCATGATCGTCATCCTCCTCTGGATGTGGATCTCGGGCATGGTGGTCCTGCTCGGCGGGGAGATCGGGGCGCAGCTCGACCCCGAGGCCGACTCGAGCGTGGGCTGACGCGAGCAGCCTCGGACTCTTACCCCCACCGAAAAGAAAGCCCCCGCGCGCCGGAGCGCGCGGGGGCCATGAGCCGGCGAGGGCTCCGAACCTCTCAGCTCTCGTTCTTTCTGAAGGGGGCCGTAGCTACCACCTTCACTCCCTGGATGGTGGTGTCCAGGATCCTCGTCACGTTCTGCACGACCGACTCGCTCACCTTCCCGGCCCCGTCGATGGCACCCGTGGCCGCCGCCGAGGCGGCGTCACTCGCGTCCACCCCGGCATCCCGGGCCGCCTCGATCGCGCCTTCGACCGCGCTCCGGGCCACCTGCGCGACGTCTCCTCCGACGTCCGCCGTTCCCTGGACCAGCCCCCGCGCGGTGTCCCGAATCGTGGCGAGCGCATCCTCGCCGATCTCGTCGGCGCCCTGGATGGTGCCGCGAATGGTGCTCTTCGCGGTGAGGGCAAGATCTCCCCCCACGTCCTTGGCGCCGGTGATGGTTCCCCTGGCGATCCCGAATGCAGCGTCGGTGACGCCCAGGCTCAGCTCCCTGGTGGCGGTGATGGCCCCCGCGGCCGCACCGGTCGCCACGGTCGCGGCGTCGCCTCCCGCGTCGGACGCCCCCTTGATGGCGCCGCGCAGCGTCTGCGTCAGCGTCTTGACGGTGACCTCTCCCACCTCTCCGACCCCCTGAATTACACCGATCACCGCGCCCTTGGTGACCCCGCCGGCTTTGCCGCCCACATCGCTGGCGGCGCCGATGGCCCCGCCGACCGCATCGGAGGCCACCGAAGTGACCTCCTTGGCCACGTCGCTCACGCCCCGAAGCGCACCGACCGCCACCTGCTTGGTGGCGTCGATCGTCGCCTCCACCACGCTCCCCGCGCCCTTGATGGTCTCGACAAGGGATTCCCTGACCTTCCTGCCTACATTTCCGAGCGCCATGTGTGTGCTCCTGACCGAAGGTGGAAAGAGATGACGATTGTCACGGGTATTCTGCGCTCCTCCGCGAGAGCAGGCAAATGTGCGCTCCGCTACCCGCCATCTTCTCCCCCGACGGCCACCTCGTCCGCGGAGATGAACCGTGGTTGGGTCATCGCAGCCGGGGAGAGGATCTCGTCGAGCCGCTCCTGGGTGAGCCACCCCTTCTCCTGCACCAGCTCGTACACCCCCCGGCCGGTGGCGAGCGCCTCCTTCGCCACCTTGGATGCTCGCTCATAGCCGATGTAGGGAACCAGCGCGGTGACGAGGCCGATGGAGCCCTCCACCATCTCCCGCAACCGTTCCCGGTTGGCGGTGATCCCGCGAACGCACCGCTCGTTGAGCACGACGGCGCCACGCGTCAGCATGTCGAGGGACTGGAAGAGGTTGAACCCCATGACCGGCTCGAAGACGTTGAGCTGGAGCTGGCCACCCTCCGCCGCCATGGTGATGGTCAGGTCGTTCCCCACCACCTGGTAGCAGATCTGATTGACCACCTCCGGGATGACCGGGTTTACCTTCCCCGGCATGATCGAGGAGCCGGGCTGCATGGGCGGGAGGTTGATCTCGTTGAGCCCGGTGCGCGGCCCCGAGGAGAGTAGGCGCAGATCGTTGCAGATCTTGGAGAGCTTGACCGCCACCCGCTTGAGAACGCCGGAGAGCTGGACCAGGGCGCCGGTGTCCTGAGTGGCCTCCACGAGATCGGGAGATGTGATGAGCTCGAGCTTGGTGATCTCTGCGAGCCGGTCCCGGACGAGGCCGGCGTAGCGCGGATCCGTGTTGATCCCGGTGCCGATGGCGGTGGCGCCGAGATTGATCTCGCGAACCAGGTCGGCGGCCTCGGAGAGGCGATCGATGTCCTCCCCCACCGTCACGGCGTAGGCGTTGAACTCCTGCCCGAGCGTCATGGGAACGGCGTCCTGGAGCTGCGTGCGGCCCATCTTGAGGACGTCGCCGAACTCCTCCCCCTTCGCCTCGAACGATTCCTTGAGCTCGCGCATGGCCCGCTGCAGCTCTCGAATGGCCCAGGAGGCCGCGATCTTGAGGGCGGTGGGGTAGACGTCGTTGGTGGACTGGGAGTGGTTGACGTGGTTGTTCGGGTGGACGACGTCGTACTCCCCACGGCGATGGCCGAGGAGGCCGAGAGCCCGGTTGGCCAGCACCTCGTTCATGTTCATGTTCGTCGAGGTGCCCGCCCCTCCCTGCACCACGTCCACCACGAACTGGCCGTGGAGGTGACCCGCGCGCACCTCGCGCGCGGCGCGCTGGATGGCGTCCGCCACCTCCTCCGGGATCAGCCCCAGCTCGGCGTTGGCCGCGGCCGCGGCCTCCTTCACCGCCGCCAGCGCGTTGATGAAGTGCGGGTACTGGCCGATGGAGATCCCGGTGATCGGGAAGTTCTCGGTGGCCCGCAGCGTCTGGATGCCGTAGTAGAAGTCGTCGGAGATGGTGCGCTCGCCGAGGAGGTCGGTCTCCGTGCGCAGGTCGCCCGACAGGTAGCCGAGCACGCGCCCGCTGAGCCGCGCGTTCGCGTGGCGCATCCGCGAAGAGATGATCTGCGCGGCGGCTAGCGCCAGCTTGCCGAAAAGCCCGGCCGTCTCCCCGGTCAGCTCTTCGAGGGCGGGACGCGGGACCTCCACGATCTCCGCCTCTTCGGCGACGACGCCCGAGGTGGAGTGCGGATATTCGTCGAGAAGGGATCCTTCTCCGAACGATTCCCCCGCCCGGAGGACGTACAGCACCTCCGGCTTCGCCTCCGGACCCTTCACGACCTGGATGCTTCCCGTGCGCAAAATCCCAAAGAACCGGCGGGGCTGGTTCTCCCGGAAGACGAACTCTCCCTCGGGATAGCTGCGCACGCGCGCCCTGGAAGCGAGCAGAGCGACCTCCTCCTCTCCGAGGTGACGAAAGAGGGCGTTGCCGCGAAGAGTTTCCTGCACGGTTCTGGTCATGACGTGGGATCCCGAGGTGGAGGTCGCGTTGGGGAAGGTAGGAAGGAAGGGGGAGATGGGGGAAGCCAGCGGGCGGCTGGCGGTTCGTTGCTCGCTGCTCGCGAAGACCGTCCCTCGGGCTGCCGGGCTATGACGGATACAGCGGAATCCGCGTCCGCGGTCAAGGGAAACCTGAAAAGGACACCGGGTGAAAAGCAGCGCCAATCGCTGTTGCGAGCCGCCAGACGCGAGCGGCGAGCCACGTCAGTGTCCCTTTTTCATCTGCCGCTTGAGCGCCTCCAGTCGAGCATCCAACCCCCGCGCCCGGTCGCGCTCCTCCAGCTCCCGCATCTCCCGGTGCGCCCGGTCCTCGGGTGGCTCCCCGCGCGCGATCCGGGCGCTCAGCCAGGCGAAGGGATTCTCGTCCGGTCCCGGACGCTCCCCGGGAGCCGCGGTGCGTAGCGCGGCCACGAGGGCAAAGCGCTGCCGCTCCGCCTCCCGGTACGCCTCCACGGAGGCCTCGGCCTCCTCCTCACCGGCGCGGATGTCGAGCTCGAGATTTACCATCTGCTGCCGGAGCCGCTCCACCTCGGCAGCGTGACGCGTCTCCCATTCGCGCGCCACCCGCTCCGTTTCCCCGTCCTCGATGCGCGCGGCGAGCGCGGCGCGGCGGCGGCAGTCCCGGAGAGCCCGCTCCTCGCCGGTCAGGCGGGTCCGCAGCTCGGCGAGCGCATCGCGCTCGGCGTGGAGGCGCTCCCGCGCGGCCACCATCTCCCGCTTCATCCCGATCAGCAGCTCGGCCACCGCGTCTTCGGGCTCGCGGCGATCCAGCTCGCTCTGGAAGGCGCGGATGGTGTCGCGCACCACGCGCCCGGCATCACCCAGGATTCCCATCGCCTCCCTCCTCCCATTCGTTGAGCATCCGCATCAGGGCGGCTTCCTCCGGATAGTACATCACCGGGGCCTCGGCCTCCACCGGGCGGGGCTCGGAGCGCATGACCTCGGCAATGGTCTCTCCCTCCAGGTACTTCTCGAAGACGAGCGGGTGGATGTAGGCGCTACGGCACACCGCGGCGGTGTTGCCGAGCTCGCTCGCCACGAGCTTGCAGGTGAGGACGACGTTCTTCTCGGCCTGGCGTCGGGTGGCAGCCGGCCCGAGGTCGGCCAGGATGGTGGCGGCCCGGACGGTGCCCCCCCAGGTGCGGAGATCCTTCGAGGTGTGTCGGCCCCCCGTGATCTCGCGAAGGTACTCGTTCACATCCTGGCTGGTCACGTCGTGGACCTTCCCATCCTCATCCCGGTAGCGGAAGAGCCGCTTCCCGGGGAGGGTCATGATCTCCTCGATCACCTCGACCAGCGGGGTCTCCGCAACCACCTGCCGCCGATCCGCCGAGCCCTTTCCGGTATAGGTGAAGACGAGGTCGTTGCCGCGGATCTCGAGGTGCCGCTTCTCGAGGGTGGCAATGCCGAAGGTCCGATTGTTTACGGCATACCGCTCGCTCCCCACCCGGAAGAAGGCTCGGCTCATCAGCCGGACGATGGTGGCGAGCACCCGCGCGCGTCCGAGCCCGCCCTCCTTGAGGTGGGCATTCGTCCGGGCACGAAGATCGGGGAGGATGCGGGCCAGCTCCTTCAGCCGGCGGTACTTGCGGCGCTGCCGTCGCTCCACCCAGGTGGGATGGTAGATGTACTGCTTCCGGCCGGCGTCGTCGATCCCGGTTGCCTGGACCTTGTCGGAGGCGCGCGGCGCGATCTCCACGTCGGTCCATGCCGGCGGAATGGCGAGGGACTCGATCCGCTTCAGCCCGCCCGGCGATCGTAGCGGCTTTCCGTCCGCGCGAAGATAACGGAACCCACCCCCCGCCTTCGCGACCCGCCTCCAGGGGCGCCCCTTACCCGACAGGGGTTCCTCCGGCCGCGTTCGTCACGGAGGGGTCAACACCCCACGCTCGACCGCGGCCTCCGCGGGGGTCGGGACCCGGAAGTACGGGTCGCCCGCCTCGGTCGCGAGCACCCGGATTCGGGCGGTCAGCTCGTTGTACTTCACCACGGCGGAGCGGTGCTCGACCGAGGCGCGCTCGAGCTCGCGGAGAAGGGCGTTGCGCTCGTACGCCAGCGATCGATAGCTCTCGACCTCGTCCCGGTAGGCGGGGAAGAGGCTGGCGGAGAGACGCCCCTGCTGAGACCAACGCTCGAACCGATCGATGTTGCGGCGGAGAGAGTTCAGCGTCTCGTCCGCGTCCCGGACGCGCACGGCGAGCGTATCCGCGCGTGCACGCATCGCGATCAGCCGGGCACCCTCGTCCACTGCCTCCTCGCGCAGGGCGGCGACTTCCGCGCGCTCTTCCCCTGTGGTGCTCCACTGGTAGAGCTGTAAGCCGAGCTGCACAGCCAGGACGGCCGCGAACACGACGAGGAGACCCAAGATCCGCTGAGGAATGCTCACCTGTGCACCGATGCGGGGAATGGCCGAGGCCCACGAAACGTGCGATGTCCATCTGCAATACAGCGCTTCACCCCCCGAGGATCCCGCCTGTTGCACCGTCGGGGTGGACATGGTCTGCCTCTTGCAAAATTCGTGGCTGTCCGCCCCACGTTCCCCGCACGCACCGGCCGATCGCATGCAGAATCCTCTGCGCAGGTGGCTCCCGGATACCTCCGACGACGTTCCTCCTCCGATCGAGACGACGATGCCTCCGCTCGCCGATGTGCGACTCGTGGTGGGAGAGCTCCTCGTTGCCGCGGGGGCCGGAGCCACGATCGATGCGCTATCGGCACGTGGGGGTCGAGGGCCAGGGGGAGAGGATCCGGACCTCTTCGACCCTTTCCCGGATATGGATAATGGACGGCCCGTCTGGAGCCGGATCGCGGACTGGGCCGCGTTGGTCGCCGGACCGGCCGCCGGAGCCGCCCAGATTGCCCATGCGCTCTATCCGTCGCCTTCGAATCGAACCGTGGCGCGCGTTCTGAGCGCCACGGCGGTAGCGGTGGGGACTGCCACTCTGGCAGACTCGTTCCGGGCGAGCTGGGAGGGCGAGCGGCCCCCATCGCTCGCCAATCTCGTCTTCGCGAGCGCGGGCATCCTGGGACTTCTGGTAGACCGGATCGAGCACAGGGTGGAGGAGGCAGAAAAGGCGCTGGAGCGCGCTCCACGGCGTCCGGCACGGCGGGTGGAGAAGATCGTCATCCGGGCCTGAGGGGTTCACGGAACGCAGCTTGCAAGTTATTGTTATTCAGTAATTTACACGATTCCCTCGCCCAACTGAAGCTATCATGGCAAGGCGACGACAGCAGGCACGTTCGGTCTGGCAGCGCACTTCGGAGACCGGCCCCTTCCGGCCGCGCCGGAGGCGGTGGCCCGGTGACGGCGGTCCGGCACTGGGTCGTCCGGCCTTCCGCAGTGATGGCGAGGAGGGCGCGCGCAGCACCGAGCGCCGGCGCGGTTCCCAGGGTGGGAATATGCGCTCCACCTCGGATGCGATGCGCGCCATTCGGGCAAATCCGCTCCGTAGCGGGCTCGTGGGTCTCGCCGTGCTTGGAACGGCCGTTCCCATGGGACTGGATCGTGTCGCCTCCCATGCCGACCGGGTGGACCCCACTCACGAGCGGACGGTCCATTACAGCCCCGGGATCGACCTGGACGACGCCGCGGTCAGCGAGGCGTGGAGGGAGTCAGTTCGCGAGCAGACCATCGAGCAGCAGATGGAGCGCTACGCGGAGTATGGCGTGACCCGGGACGTGGCCGAGAAGATCTACGATGCGGCCGTCGAGTTCGACATCGATCCCGCGGTGGGCTTCGGCCTGGTGCGGGCAGAGAGCTCCTTTCGGAACAGCTCCACCAGCGTGGTCGGAGCGGTCGGGCTGACGCAGCTCATGCCGCGGACGGCGGCCTGGATGGTGCCGGGCACCTCGGTTCGAGACCTCCGCAATCCGGACACGAACCTGGCAATCGGGTTCAAGTACCTCCGGTACCTGATGGACAAGTACGACCAGAACGAGAATCTGGCCCTCCTGGCATACAACCGGGGACCGGGGACGGTCGACCGGGCACTGCGGCAGGGCGCCGATCCGGACAACGGCTATGCGGCCTTCGTGCGCGGTGAGGAAGGGCACGGCCATACCCTCTTTACAGCCCGGTAACCGCGGCGCAGGGTTCGGTCGAAGAAGGGGCGCGTCCCGGCGGGACGCGCCCCTTCTCATTTCCGCTCGTGGTCGGCCGGGACAGCTCGGCATTACCCCGCATGTCCCGCTCACATCACGGCAGTCCAACCAGGAAGAGCCACACCCATCTCCCGTCCTCGTCCCGCTCGAATCCGGCGCGCGGGCCGCTGTATCGCGGATCTCTCAGGAACGCGGGCGGAGACATCCAGAGCGATCCGTCACGGGTGGCGACACCCTGGTCGAGGAGCATGGGGAGCCGGTCGATGGATCGATATCCCTCCCGGCGCCACTGGATGATCGCCGGTCCGGCTCCGTGGGGCGCCTCCACCGAGTGGGTGAACCAGGGGGACAGCACCGGCCGGAGCGCCGTCATGTCCCGGCCGTCGGCCGCCTGCCGGATTGCGAGCAGGAACTCGGCGAGCCCCTCCTCCGCGGCGAGGACCGGCGCCGCAGTTCCATGGACCACATCCTCCCGGGACACTACCCCCTCCAGCCCCTCCTCGCAGGCGGAGCAGCGCACCCGGAGCATCCCGTCCGGCAGCGGCTCCATCACCTCGAGGCGGGTGAAGAGGTAGGGAATGGTGGTGCGCCGCCCTTCCAGGCGGAGCGACGTCTCCGGCGCCGCTGTCCAGGCGAAGCGATCCGGGAACGGCTCCACCACCGGCGCGGGCTCCGGCTCCGGCTCGGGGGGAGGCGGAGGAGGGGCCGCGCACGAGAGGAGGAGGACGAGCAGGACGGGCAGGGCCGGCAGATACTTCGCTCGCATGGTCTCGGGTGATGGGGATCGGAAAGATGATTTCAGAAGATGGTAGCTGAACCGGGCCGGGGCCAGTGCTGCGAGGCGCGAGATTTCCTCCCCAGCGCCCGCTGGGGTAGATTGATCCGATGATCCATGCCCGACCCATCGCGCTGCTCTCGGCCGTACCCCGGGAGGCGGCTCCGCTCCTCGACCACATCCGGGCACGCTCGACCGAACGGATCGGCGGGATAGCCGTCACGCACGGAACGCTCGGTGGCCGCGCGGTGGTCCTGGCCACGACCGGGATGGGAAAGGCCAACGCCGCCTATACCCTGGGCGTGCTCGCAACCAGCACCTCCCTCGGAGGGGTAATCGGCTACGGCGTGGCGGGCGCCTACCCCACCGCTGGGCTGAGCGTGGGGTCGCTCGCCATTGCCGTGGAAGCGGTCTACGCGGACGAGGGGGTCGAGGTGCCGGAGGGATGGCTGGGTGCGGAGGAGATGGGCATCCCTCTTCTCGAGAACGACGACGACCCGCTCTACAACGCCTTCCCGGTGGATGAAGCGCTGCTCGAGCGTGGCGCCGCCGCCCTTGCGGAGGCCGGGATCGAGGCGCGGGCTGGGCGGTTCCTGACCGTCTCCACCTGCTCGGGGACCGAGGGCGCCGCCGCCCGCCTCACCGAGCGGCACGCCGGCATCGTCGAGGACATGGAGAGCGCCGCCATCGCCCACATCGCCACCCGCCACCGGCTTCCCTTCCTCCTGGTGCGGGGTATAAGCAACCGGGTCGGCCGCCGCGACCGCGACGCCTGGCGGATCGATGACGCCGCCAGCGCCTGCGCCACGGCGGTGCAGGCTCTCGTGGGGGCGTGGGGCGATGAGTGAGGCGCTGACGCTCGGTTTTTCCCCCTGCCCCAACGACACCTTCGTCTTCGATGCGCTCGTCCACGGCCGGATCCCGACGGACGGACTCCACATGGTCCCCCGCCTGGAGGACGTGGAGACGCTCAACCTCCTGGCGCGGAGAGAAGCTCTCGACGTCACCAAGGTGTCGTACGGCGTGCTTCCCTACATCGCCGACCGGTACACGCTGCTTCGGAGCGGCGGTGCGCTCGGCCACGGGTGCGGCCCGCTCCTCGTTGCCCGTCGTCCGCTCTCCGGGGACGATCTGCGCAGTGCGCGCATCCTGATCCCCGGGGAGGATACCACCGCCAACCTGCTGCTGCGACTCTGGAACCCGGAGCTGCCGGCGGGAGAGCCGACGCTGTACAGCGAGATCATGCCGGCGGTCGCGCGGGGAGATGCGGACGCGGGGCTTATCATCCACGAGTCCCGCTTCACCTACCCCGACCACGGCCTCCGGAAGCTGGTGGATCTCGGCGCCTGGTGGGAGGAGGAGGCCGACGCCCCCATTCCGCTCGGGGGAATCGTGGCCCGTCGCGCGCTGGGGCAGGAGGTCCTGGGTGCGGTCGACGAGGCCGTCCGCAGGTCGGTGGAGCACGCCTTTGCCCACCCCGTAGACTCCGCGCCGTATGTAGCCGCCCATGCCCGGGAGATGGACCCGGAGGTGACGCGGCGCCACATCGATCTCTACGTGAACGACTTCTCGATCGATCTGGGAGGGGAGGGGGAGCGGGCAGTGGCCGAGCTCTTCAGGCGCGCGCGGCAGGCCGGCCTGATCGGTGAGATGGGCCCCTCCGTGCTGAGATCCGGAACGATCTGATCGCCCAGATCTGTTCGCCCCGCCGATCCCGCCGCGGGGAGCGGCGCCTCAGTATCCGACGGGTCCGACGTCCGGCTCCCGCGCGAAGGCGCGGAACGCCTCGTCCACATCCGGCTCCTCCTCCAGCTTGCCCCGCAGGCGGCGGAAGGAGAGGCGCAGCGTCCGCTCCCGCAGCAGATCGTCGGAGGGGA
>SKRI01000152.1 GCA_007118565.1 Gemmatimonadota bacterium
ATCACGTCGAACGGGTTGGTGGCGATGATGGGGCTCGCCGGATACCGCAGGTTCACCTCGTCGAAGGTCGGATCGTACGAGGTGGGGGTGAAGATCAGCGTGGTGAGGACGCCCGCCGTCTGCTCACCCTCCGGAACGTAGGTGGAGTTGGACCGGATGTAGTTTCCCGATCCGGAGATCTCGATCCAGTCGGCCAGCCGCTGCGAGAGCTTCACCCGCGCATTGACGCGATCGTTGTCCGCCGGGCGGACGATCCCTTCGGCGCGTGTCCAGTTCCCGGACAGGTAGTAGGTGGTGTTCTCCGCCCCGCCCGAGATCGAGAGCTCGTTCTGCGTCCCGTAGGCGGTGCGGAAGATGTCGTCCTGGTAGAAGAAGCGATCGACCGGCTGTCCCACCTCGGTGGCGGGGCCAAAGGTCACATCGCCCGGCGTGGCCAGCGGCACCTGCGTCAGCTCGTACCGGTTCTGGGTGCTGCTCACCGATCCTTCCGTCCGGAAGGTGATGACCGGCGCGCCCTGCTGCCCGCGCCGGGTGAAGATCTGGATCACCCCGTTGTTGGCGCGCGACCCGTAGAGCGCGGCGGCTGCCGCGCCCTTGAGGATCTCGATGCGCTCGATGTCACCGGGGGCGATGTCGTGGAGGCGGCTGGTGAGGGCCGCCTGGCCGCGGGGTGCGTTGGCACCCAGGCTGATCATGGCGGAAGAGTTGTTCTCGACCAGGACGCCATCGATCACGATGAGCGGCTCGGCACCGCCCAGGATCGTGCTCGTCCCCCGCAGGCGGATGCTGACGTTACCGGCCGGATGCCCGCTGTTCTGCGAGATGACGGCGCCGGCGACGCGTCCCTGCAAAGCCTGATCGATTGCGGTGGCGCCCGGTGCCTCGTTGATCTCCTCGCCGGAGACGGAGGCGACCGTGTTGCCGAGGCGTCGGCGCTCGGTGGGCGCGCCCGCGCCGGTCACGATGACCTCGTCGAGCTCGACTGCGGTCTCTCCCAGGACGAGCATGCCGACGTCCACCTCACGCTGAGCGGCCAGCTCGATCGACTGGGTGACGGCCCGGTAGCCGATACGGCTGGCCCGGATCGTATAATTTCCGGGATCCACGTTCGCACGGAGGGTGAACCGCCCCTCCTGGTCGGTCAGCGTTCCGATGTTGGTGTCCTGAAGCTGGACCGCGGTGTTGGCCAGGGGCCGTTCCGTGCCGACGGCGGTCACGGTGCCGCGGATCACATAGGGCTCGTCCTGCTGTGCCGCGAGCTCTCCGACGAAAAAGAGGGTGAAACCCATGCTGAGGAGCGCGCCGGCAGCCCGGCGCAGGCGACGTCGATGCATGAAGATCCTCCGGTTCTCTGGAACGGGAAGCGGCCCCCGCCGCATTCCTCGACAACTCGGCTGCGAAATCTCGTGGTCCCCGGCGGCCCGGGTGAGATCTATGAACGAGCCGGGCGCGGCCGATTCTGACATGCGGCAGGCGGAAGGACAAGTTGAGCTCTCGCCACGTATACGCGGCCTCAGGCCCTCGATTGCCGCCATTTATTCGCCCGCTCCGGTTTCGCCGGGCTTGCATTTCAAATATCTTCCCGATGCGATGGGGATGTCCGCGCCGGCGAGGGGATCATGATCATGGACGAGGCGTCGCGCGCAGAGCTGGAGGCACTCCTCGAGGACCTCAAGGTGGAGCGCGGCTTCGACTTCACCGGGTACAAGCGCGCCTCTCTGGTGCGCCGGATCCGCCGCCGCATGTCCGAGGTCGGTGCCGGGAGTCTCGCGGAGTACAGGGACCGGCTGGAGGAGGATGGCGACGAGTTTATCCGGCTCTTCAACACCATCCTCATCAACGTCACCGACTTCTTTCGCGATCCCGAGCCGTGGGAGCACCTCCGCACGGCAATCATCCCGCGCCTCGTCGGCTCCAAGGACGCTTCCGAGCCGATTCGCGTCTGGAGCGCGGGGTGCGCGGGCGGTCAGGAGGCATACACCCTCGCAATGCTCCTTGCGGAGGAGCTCGGCATGGAGCGTTTCCGCGACCGCGTGAAGATCTTCGCCACGGACGTGGACGAGATGGCTCTGAGCGAGGGGCGCCAGGGGCGCTACCCGGCGGATCGGGTCGAGAGCGTCCCGGAGGCGCTGCGGAATAGGTATCTCGAGGCCGATGACGGAGGCTACACTCTCAGCGAGGAGCTGAGACGGCCCATCGTCTTCGGGCGCCACGACCTGATCCAGGAGGCGCCCATTCGCCGGATCGACCTCCTGGCGTGCCGCAACACCCTGATCTACTTCAAAGCGGAGACCCAGAGCAGCATCCTTGCCCGACTTCACTGCGCGCTCGAGGAATCCGGTTTCCTTTTCCTCGGCTCCGCCGAGATGCTCCTGATGCACGGGCACCTCTTCGCCCCGGTAGACCTCCGGCAGCGGATTTTCGCCAAGGTGCCGGGCTCGGGGGAGAGGGGAAGGGTGATCGCCGCCCACCGCCCCGCCTGGCAGAGACCTGGCAGCGCGGAGGGATTCCACCCGGGGGGGATATAGATCACGCCGCTCGCCACTGGCGGAAGGGACCCCGCCGAATGTAGTGTCAGGTGGAGGCCCGATCCATGGGCCGCGCTTCAGGTACGTGCCGGGGTCATCTCACCGACGGCGACCCTCTGGATCCACGAATGATCCTCCTCGTGGACCTCGAGCGTTGCTGGCACCCAAGGAGGCCGCTTGAGCGAATCACCCAAAGTCCTCGATCGGCGGTTCGATGAAGGAGTCTCGCTGGCCTGGAAGCGGGTGGCCGATCTCGAGGCGCGGCTCGCACGACTGGAAGGGGCGGAGGTAGGCGGGGCGGGGCCGGCCGCGATGCTCCGCGAAGCGGTCGCGGAGTTCCACGCGGTCCTCGAGGAGCTCAGCGTCGCGCAGGAGGAGCTTCGGGCTCAGAACGGGGAAGTCGTCCGCGTCTCCCGGATTACCGAGGTCGAGCGCCAGCGTTACGAGGATCTCTTCCAGAATGCGCCTCACGGCTACCTGATCACCGATCCCGATGGAATCATCCGCGAGGCCAACCTTGCCGCTGCCCGCCTGCTCGGACTCGAGCAGCGCTTCCTGATCGGACGACCCTTCGCCACCTTCCTGGGGGAGGAGGATCGACGCGCCGTTCGCGCCGGCCTCGCCCGCATTGGCGCGGAAGACGTGGAGGAAGAGGAGTGGGAGGTCGAGCCCGTGCCCCGGGAGGGGGATCCGTACCACGCCTCACTCACCGTGAGCGCGCAGCGGAACGGCGAGGGTAAGCTCGTTTCCCTCCGCTGCATGCTGCGCGACATCTCCCCCAGAAAGGACGTCGAGGAGGAGCTGCGCGCGCTGAACGAGGAGCTCGAGCGGCGTGTCGAGGAGCGGACGCGGGAGCTGAAGCAGGCGAGTGTGGAAAAGTCACGCTTCCTGACCATGGTCTCGCACGAGCTGCGCACGCCGCTCAACGCCGTTATGGTCTACAACGGGATGCTGGGAGATGTGGTCCCTGTCACCGAGCATCCCAAGGCGGCCGAGTACGTCGAGCGGATCGATGCCAGCACCCGCCATCTGGCCGACCTCATCGAGCAGGTCCTCCGTTTCGCCCGCATGGAGAGCGGGCGAGACAGTCCGAGGATCGCCACCGTCGATCCCGCGCGAGTGGCCCGCGAGGCCCTCACGGTAATCGAGCCGCTGGCCGCCCGGCAGCATCTCCCCCTCCAGGTGGCCATCGCCACTGACCTTCCCCCGCTCGAGACCGATGCGGGCAAGCTGCGCCAGGTCCTCCTCAACCTGCTGGCCAACGCCGTCAACTTTACCGACAAGGGAAGGATCGACCTTCGGGTCGAAAGGCTGGAGGATGG
>SKRI01000149.1 GCA_007118565.1 Gemmatimonadota bacterium
CTCGCCTCCGGGGAGGGGCGAGGACGCTCGCGTGCCGGAGGTGAGGGCCGGGCCGCCGGCGGGCGGCGGGGCGTGTCGCGCGCCTCCTCGGTTACCGACCGCACCCGCTCCCCTGGGGCCGGGCGCGGAACGGAGACCGGCCGCTCCCTGCGATCACGGGCGCTCGCTTCGCCCGGCCTCGGCCGGTTGGGCGGGTCCCCTTGCGCGCCCGCCGTATCCACCGGCGGCGGATCGACCGGGTACTGACCCACCACGGCCACCGAGGGGCATTCGATGATCCAGCGGACGAGTTGGCCGGTCGGGCACTGGATGACCCGCTGATGCACTCCGCTCGCATAGCGGGGAATCAGGGGAGCCGGCGTGGGCCAGACGACGTACACGTCCGTCACATAATCGTGCGGCGCGAGGTCACCAACGGCGAGCTGGACCAGCGACTCGATCGTGCGGGTCGCGGAATAGCTCGTGAAGGCCTGAAAGCCGAGGCTTGATCGAATGGCCGACGGCGAAGCGCGTAGACGTTCGATGTCCAGTCCACGGGTCGAGGCGACCAGCAGGTAGTAGCGCGGCCCGTGCGTCACCTGCAGTGTCGACTGATACATCCACCGGCCGGGGACATAGTCCAGGTCGATCCACTGGACCCCGCCGCCGTGCAGCTCACCGCCCTGTCCGTACCGGGGATGGACGAGGGCTGCACCGGCACCCGGCACGACCTCGAAAACGGCGACCGCGGCCGGCCGATTCGTCACCACCGACAGCATGGAGCGGGAGCCGAGTTCGCTCACCGGGAAGATCCGTGCGTCGAGCGCCTGGTATCCGGTCGAGTGCGGCGCGGGACTGCCGGTGGAGGCACACCCCGCGAGGAGGAGGATGGCGAGAGCCGCGGGGATGATCGGACGTGGAGTCATGCTGGCCTGCCTGCTGGGATGCGAAGGGTTCGCCCTCTCATGCGGCAAACGACGTTCCGCCCTGAAGGTAACGCGTCAACTCGTTGCCGTCCATTTGGTTGGAGGCTCTCCGACTCCCACGGCGACGACCATCCGTCACCTCCGGAGGTCACACCCCGTCCTCCGGAGGGTTCGGCGCGCGGGCCGCCAGCGCCAGAAGAACCCAGCCCGTCAGGAAGGCGACGCCGCCGAAGGGGGTGACCGCGCCCCACGCTCGCGGCCCCACCAGCACCAGGGCGTAGAGGCTGCCGGAGAAGAGCACGATCCCGATGATAAAGGCGTACCCGGCTGCCCTCGCGATCCGACCGAGTCCCCGCTGCACTGCCCACGCCGCCCCGAGCAGGGCGAGGGCATGGAACATCATGTAGCGTGTCGCGGTCTCGAAGATCTCCAGGTCACCGGGAGGGAGTCGCCCCTCCAGGGCGTGCGCCGCGAAGGCCCCCGTTGCCACCGCCAGGAACCCACCCACGCACCCCGCGGACCAGAAGAGCCGGAAGTCCTCGCCTGCCGGCTTCCCGCTCACCCCCACGGCTCCGATCTCTCCAGCCGCCGCCGGAGCTCCTCATCTTCCAGACCCTGGAGCTCCTGCTCCGCCGCCACGTGGGACTCCGACTGGAGCACACTCTTCCGCGCGCCGCCACCGTTGCGCGGGCTGAACAGGAGGACGAAGGTCCCCCACGACTCCCGCCCGATGGCCACCTCCCACCCCGCCCCTTCCGCATCGCTGAACCTGCGCACCGGGCCGCCTCCTCAGGTGGGAAGCCTGATCTCCGGCTCCTCCGGATCGGGCCGGTAGAGCACGGCCGTCCGGCCGATCGTCTGGACGACGCGGACGCCGTCCAGCCGGTCGCGCAGGATTGCGGCGGCCTCCCGCACATCGAGAGGGGCGGTGTTCTGCACTTTGACTTTCAGGAGCTCGCGGGTCCGGAAGGCGTCCTCGACCGAGTCGGCCGCGGCATCGGTGACACCCTCCTTCCCGATCTGGAGGATCGGCTTCAACGGATGCGCGAGCCGCTTGAGGTGGCTGCGCTGTTTCGAGGTCAGGTCGTCGGGCATGGGTCGCTCGAGGTAGAGGGAGATGGACTTTTGCTCAATCGCCGAAGCTGATGCCGAGCTGACGGGCCGTCTGGACGGCGTCGCAATTTGGATCGACGCGCTTGATGTCTCGCACCGCGTCCTCGAGCGGTACCGGACGGACATCCCCCCCGGTCAGCGCAACCATGGTTCCCATGGCGCCCTCGGCAACGCAGCGGACGGCGGCGGCGCCGAAGCGGAGGGAGATGTTGCGGTCGTAGGCGGTCGGCGGGCCGCCGCGCTGGATGTGACCCAGGACGAGGGTGCGGGTCTCCTTTTCCGCCAACTCCTCGATCTCGCCGGCGAGCCGTTCGGCGATCCCCCCGTACCGTCCCTCCTCGTCCGCATAGCTCGGATCCCCTCCACGCGGACTGGCACCTTCGGCGACCACTACGATGCTGAAACGACGCCCCGCCCTCTCGCGGGCAAGGACCTTCTCCACGATCCGATCCACCGAAAAGGGGATCTCCGGAATGAGAATGACGTCGGCTCCGCCCGCCATTCCGGACTCGAGCGCAATCCAGCCGGTGTGGCGGCCCATGAGCTCCACCACCATGACCCGCTGGTGCGACTCGGCGGTCGAGTGCAACCGGCCGATGGCATCGGTGGCCACCTCGACCGCGGTCTGGAATCCGAAGGTCACGTCGGTCGCGGCGAGATCGTTGTCGATCGTCTTCGGCACGCCGACCACGGGCAGCCCCTTCCTGTACAGCTCGTGCGCGATCCTGAGCGACCCGTCTCCCCCGATCGCGATGAGGGCATCGATCCCCCGCTCCTCGAAGAGGGAGATGATCTCATCCGAGCGGTCCACCGTTCCCGTCGTTCCGTCCGGCTGGCGGACCTCCAGTCCGAACGGATTCCCGCGGGTGCTCGTCCCCAGGATCGTCCCCCCGAGATGGGTGATCCCCCTCACGGCGTGGGCGTCGAGAACGCAGACCCCGGGATCCTCGTCCACCATTTCCTGCAGGAGGCCCGTGTATCCCCGCCTGATCCCGAGCACCTCCCACCCCTGGTCGATCCCCGCCAGCGTGACGGCGCGGATGACGGCGTTCAACCCGGGAGCGTCCCCCCCGCCGGTATTCACCGCGATCCGCCGAATCGTGCTGGAGTGATTGGTCGACAAGCTGATACCTCCGGGCTTGGGTGCGACGACGTGCGGCAAAGCACACGGTCGGCCGAGATGTGAGGCGCGGGGGCAACGCCCATGCCGGGCCGTTGACATCTTCCCGCTCCAAGCGATACTGTGGAGATTCCCGAGGAAGAGAAACCGAGCGCAACGAGAGCACACGATGGTCACCGAAGCCGAAGTCCGCAAGGCGCTTCGAGCAGTCAAGGATCCCGAGCTGAACTACGACCTCGTGGTACTCGGGCTGATCTACGATATCCAGATCGAGGGATCCCACGTCGACGTCACCATGTCCCTCACCTCACCCGGCTGTCCTGTGGCGGGGGAAATCCTCGCTGACGCACAGCGGACGGTCGAGGGCATGGAGGGCGTGGAGTCGGCCAATGTTGAGCTCACCTTCAATCCGCTCTGGACTCCGGAGAGGATTCCCTCCACCATCCGGTCCGCGCTCGGTTTGTAGGATTTCCCCCCACAGCACTTCCGCCGGACGCTGACAGCGGCCCGCCCACGGGAGCGGTAGACTTCGGCACTGTGAAGTCAGACCACTCCTGAAGCCGAGCGACATGAGGCCGATTCCGATGCGCGCCGCCCTGACGGCGCTTCTCTTTGCTGCAGTCCCCCTTCTCGCCGCATGCGGCGGCGATGAGACGCCCCAGACCAGCGCCGCCGCGCAGACCGAGGCTCCTGCGGAGTCGGCTCCGTC